>DATEZO010000167.1:0-84144 GCA_035255485.1 Burkholderiaceae bacterium | reverse complement strand
GGCTCGTTTTTCAAGCCGTTCTTTGCTTCATTTTCGATCGGGGCGCGCGTGGGTTTTTGCTTCATGCCGGGTTCGAAGCCGCCGCCCTGGAGCATGAAACCATCGATCACGCGATGGAAAATCGTGCCGTTGTAATGCCCGGATTTGACATACGCAAGAAAGTTCTCGACGGTTTTCGGCGCTTTTTCGGCATCGAGTTCGAGCACTATCTCGCCCATGTTTGTTTTCAGCAAGACATGCGGTGCATTCGTTGCATGTGCACCAAGTACGATGCCGGTCAACGACAGAGCTGCAAATAGGCTAATAAAATGACGGCGTGAATATCCAATCATGCTTTCCTTGAATGTTTTAGGTAAATGGGCCGGCGCTCGATTGCAAAACTGTGGAATGACTTTGGTAAAGCCACTTTTCATCAATGGTATACTGCTGCCGCAAAAGCGGACATTTTATCAAAGTTACGCATTCCAGAAACGTTTTGGCAACCTTGTTGCATTATGCGCCACCCATGAAAATCGCGAATAGGCGCCTGAATATTGCAGCAATCATCCGGCTAAAACAACGAATCTCTTATGAGCGCCTTGAAAATCTATAACACGCTCGCGCGTGACAAGCAGCTTTTTTCCCCGATCCAGCCAGGCAAGGTCCGCATGTATGTATGCGGGATGACTATTTACGATTATTGTCACATCGGGCATGCGCGCATGATGATGGCCTTCGATGTGCTTTATCGCTGGCTGAAAACGACGGGGTACGAAGTGACGTATGTACGGAACATCACCGACATCGACGATAAAATCATCAAGCGTGCAGTCGAAAATGGCGAATCGATTTCGCAACTGACATCGCGGTTCATTACGTACATGCATGAAGACACGCGCGCGCTCGGCATTTTATTGCCGGATTACGAGCCGCGCGCAACGCAGTATGTGCCGCACATGCTGCACCTGATCGAACGGTTGGAAGAGAACGGCCTGGCTTACAAATCGAGTGATGGGGACGTTAATTATTCGGTGCGCGATTTTCCAGGGTACGGTAAATTATCCGGGAAATCCCTGGACGATTTGCGTGCTGGCGAGCGAGTGGATATCAATACCGGAAAACGCGATCCGCTCGATTTTGTACTATGGAAAGCCTCGAAGGAAGCGGAGCCGGAAGAAGTGAAATGGCCATCCAAATGGGGCCGCGGGCGACCCGGATGGCACATCGAATGCTCAGCCATGTCATGCGAACTGTTGGGTGAGCGATTCGATATTCACGGCGGCGGCCAGGACCTGCAATTCCCGCATCACGAAAATGAAATCGCACAATCCGAAGGCGCGCTTCGGCATCCATTCGTAAACTACTGGATGCATAACGGGTTCGTGCGTGTCGACAATGAAAAAATGTCGAAATCACTTGGCAATTTCTTCACCATTCGCGATGTGCTGAAGATATATGACGCGGAAGTTCTTCGTTTTTTCATCTTGCGCGCTCATTATCGCAGCCCCTTGAATTACTCGGATGTTCATCTGGAAGATGCGAAAAACGCATTGACGCGCCTTTACACGGCCCTGAAGGAAGTTTCGCCCGATCATCTGGCGCTGGATTGGAGCGAGGCGCATGCCATGCGTTTTGCCGATGCGATGAATGATGATCTGAATACGCCGCTTGCGACCGCCGTGTTATTTGACCTGGCGAATGAAATCCACAAGACAAAATCGCCCGCGTTGGCGCGCCAGTTGCAGGAACTTGCTGGCGTCATCGGACTCTTGCAGCGCACGCCGCAGCAATTCTTGCAAGCGGCGCCCGCCAGCGCTGGTAGTACGGCTGACATTGATGCGATAGTAGCGGAACAAATTGAAGCGCGCACCGCAGCGAAAAAAGCAAGGAATTTTGCCGAGGCCGACCGGATTCGCAACGAGCTGCTTGCCAAAGGCATCGTCTTGGAAGACAAGCCGGGCGGTGTTACGGAATGGCGGAGAGCCTAGACGATATGGGGATGAACTTGCAAGCAGAACTCAAGTCGGCCGTGCCGCCTTACTGGGAGGACGCGAAAGCCGAATTGATGAAGCGCGATCGCATCATGCGCAAACTGATTCCTCAGTTTGGCGATCTGCATTTGATGGGGCAGGGCGAGCCTTTCATGACGCTGGCGCGTTCCATTGTTGGCCAGCAGCTCTCGGTGAAAGCGGCAGATACTGTCTGGCAGCGTATTCTTGATTTATGCCCAAAATGCATGCCTGCGCAAATCCTCAAGGCGGGTGAAGAAATCGCATCATGCGGTTTATCCAAGAGAAAAACCGAATATATACTTGATCTGGCTACCCATTTTAGGGAAAAGCGCGTTCATGCAGACAAATGGATCGAAATGGAAGATGAAGAAGTCATCGCCGAATTGGTCCAGATTCGTGGTATTGCCCGCTGGACAGCAGAAATGTTTTTGATATTCAATCTGCTCCGGCCCAATATTTTGCCCCTTGACGATCAAGATTTGCTAAAAGGCATCAGCCTGAATTATTTTTCGGGAGAGCCCGTGTCACGTAGCGATGCGCGTGAAGTGGCCGCTAATTGGGAGCCGTGGCGCACAGTCGCGACTTGGTATTTATGGCGCAGCCTCCACCCACAACCAGTCGTATATTGAATCAGCATTTCACCGCGTGTTGAAATAGTGTTGAAACAGGAGAAGGCTCGATGAGTAAAACCACATTTCTTGGTTTCGAACAGCCCATTGCGGAACTCGAATCCAAGATCGATGAGCTGCGCTTTGTGCAGGATGATTCGGCAGTTGATATTTCCGAAGAAATCAACCGTCTTGCAAAGAAAAGCCAGCAACTGACCAAGGATATTTATGCCAAGCTGACACCTTGGCAAGTATCGCAAATTGCACGCCATCCGCAACGCCCTTATACGATGGATTATGTGAATGAAATATTCACGGACTTCCATGAATTGCACGGTGATCGCAGTTATTCGGACGACTTGTCGATTATTGGCGGTTTGGCGCGTTTTAACGGACAGTCATGCATGGTGATCGGGCATCAAAAAGGGCGTGATACCAAGGAACGCGCTCTACGGAATTTCGGTATGCCCAAGCCGGAAGGATATCGCAAGGCAATGCGGTTGATGAAGCTGGCGGAAAAATTCGGATTGCCTGTTTTCACGTTTGTCGATACGCCCGGCGCTTTCCCCGGCATCGACGCGGAGGAGCGCGGTCAATCAGAAGCAATCGGCCACAATCTCTATGTCATGGCGGAATTGAAAGTGCCGCTGATTGCCACCATCATCGGCGAGGGCGGTTCTGGCGGCGCGCTTGCCATCGCGGTTGGCGATGTGGTGCTGATGCTGCAATATGCAACGTATTCGGTCATCTCGCCAGAGGGCTGCGCATCGATTCTATGGAAAACCTCTGAGCGCGCTTCCGATGCCGCTGAAGCGCTCGGCTTGACCGCGCATCGGCTCAAGGCCATGAATCTGATTGATAAAATCATCAACGAACCGCTCGGTGGTGCGCATCGGGATCACAAGCAGATGGCCGTGCTGCTCAAGCGCGCCCTGGCGGATTCATTGCGTCAGGTGCAGGGCATGAAGAGCAACGAGTTGCTGGCGGCGCGCCACGAGAAACTCATGAGCTATGGCAAGTTCAAGGAAATTTCCTCTCCGGAATAAGCGTGACGGATAAGCAGGGTCGAACAGCATCGGTTACCGACGCATTTGAGCGCGCGCTCGGAGAAATTCGAACGCGCGTTTGCGCCTCCATATCGACCATAACCCGATTTTCAATCGCGGTCGGCTACAGCGGCGGACTCGATTCTTCCGTGCTGCTGCATTTGGTGCATCAATATGCAGCGGCTCGCAACATCGATGTATTTGCATTTCACATTCACCATGGGTTGAGTGCCAATGCGGACGACTGGCTGGCACATTGCGAACGCCAGTGCGCCCGACTGGGCATCGTATTCGGGTCGCGTCGCGCGGATCTGGGCGGCAGGCATGAAAGCGGCACTGAAGAAGCTGCGCGCATTGGCCGCTATGCCGCGTTGGGTGAACTCTGCCGCATCCATCAGATACCGGTCTTGCTGACTGCGCACCATCAGGATGATCAGGCCGAGACGGTCCTGTTGCAATTATTGCGCGGCAGCGGTGTGGCGGGCCTGTCGGGGATGGATATCGCCAATACTGCTGCGGATCTGCTGGGTGATCCGCATCTCATCATCGGCCGTCCGTTATTGGCATTATCGCGAGCCGCGCTGCAGAGTTTCGCGGATGAAGCGAATATTGCACATATCGACGACGAATCGAATGCGGATACGCGCTATGCACGTAATGCAGTGCGGCATGAGGTCATGCCGATACTGGCAAAGCGGTTTCCTGGTTGCCAGGAGCGATTTGCGCGTAGTGCGAAACATGCCCAGTCGGCACAGCGACTGCTGGAAGAATTAGCGGCGCAGGATCTGCAAGGCTGCATTGATGGCGCATGCCTGGATATTGGACAATTGAAGCGGCTCAACCTGGATCGCATTGATAATCTGCTGCGCCATTGGCTTGGCTTGCGTGGCGTACGCATGCCGTCCACCTCTTGGCTGATCGAGATGCGCACACAACTACTGGAAGCGAAAGCCGACGCGCAAATCCATGTCGCGCATCCTGACTGCGATATCAGGCGCTATCGGGACCGGCTATTTCTCACACCCAAATCCAGTATTGATCCATCTAGTGTGCCGCCATCCGCATTTCGCTGGAATGGGGAGGCGCAGCTTCCATTCCTCTCCTACGGCGGCATATTGCATTTCGAGACGGCCAGCCAGGGGATCGATGCCGAGTGGCTGCGCCGGCAGGACTTGTCGCTGCGATTCAGGTACGGCGGTGAGCGACTGAAGCTGGCATCGAATCGCTCGACCAGAAGCTTGAAGCATCACTATCAGGCATTGAATGTCCCTGCCTGGGAGCGCGAGCGCCTGCCATTGGTGACATTGGATGATCATGTCCTGTTTGCCGCGGGTATTGGGATGGACTGTCATCATTTCAGCACTTCGACAGGTTCGCGCATCTGTTTTCGCTGGCAGCCAGATCACGAAGAATAATGTTCATTGCACGGCCTGGAATATCAGTGTTTTATCAATGGATTACCTACACGCAGGGCTTGTAATTTTGCGTTGCAGCATGTAAAGTAAAACGTTGATTTCTATCAAACTCTTTTCTTTCAAGCCTACTTTCCCAACTTTTTATGGCCTTAATTGTTCACAAATACGGCGGCACTTCCATGGGCTCCACGGAGCGCATCAAGAACGTTGCCAGGCGCGTCGCCAAATGGCACGACGCAGGCTATCAAATCGTCGTGGTGCCCTCTGCAATGTCGGGGGAAACCAATCGACTGCTCACCCTGGCCAAGGAAATCATGCAACAACCCGACCCGCGTGAACTCGACATGCTGGCCTCGACTGGTGAGCAAGTGTCGGTTGCGTTGCTGTCAATGGCGTTGCATGCTATCGGCAAGGATGCCGTATCTTATGCCGGCTGGCAGGTTCCGATCATTACCGATTCCGCTTTCACCAAGGCGCGGATCCAGTCGATCGACGATGCCAAGGTGCGCAAGGATCTGGACGAAGGAAAGATTGTCATCATTACCGGCTTTCAAGGAGTCGATGGCGACGGCAATATCTCGACACTGGGCCGTGGCGGCTCCGATACGTCGGCTGTTGCGGTTGCTGCAGCGCTAAAGGCGCAGGAATGCCTGATCTATACCGACGTCGATGGCGTCTACACGACCGACCCGCGCGTGGTATCCGAAGCGCGCCGTCTGAAAACGGTGACGTTTGAGGAAATGCTGGAAATGGCATCGCTCGGTTCGAAAGTCCTGCAAATCCGCTCGGTCGAATTCGCCGGCAACTACAAGATGCCGACGCGCGTCTTGTCGTCGCTGACCGATCCAATGATGCCCCTGGAAGAGGAAGCGTCTTCCGGCACCCTGATTTCATTTGAGGAAGATACACACATGGAGCAAGCCGCCATCACCGGTATCGCGTTCAATCGCGATGAAGCGAAGATTACTGTTTTGGGTGTGCCTGACAAGCCGGGTATTGCCTATCAGATTCTCGGCCCGATTGCCGATGCCAATATCGAAGTCGACATGATTATCCAGAATCAGTCGGTTGAGGGTAAAACCGACTTTACTTTCACCGTTGCTCGCGGTGAATATGCCAAAGCGATGGAGACGCTGAATAATAGCGTGAAGGCGCACATTGGTGCGACCAGCGTAACCGGTGACACCAAGGTATCGAAGGTGTCCGTAGTCGGCGTTGGCATGCGCAGTCATGTAGGGATTGCGTCACAGATGTTCCGCACTTTATCGGAAGAGGGTATTAACATCTTGATGATTTCGACATCCGAAATCAAGATTTCCGTCTTGATTGATGAAAAATATATGGAATTGGCGGTACGCGCGCTGCACAAGGTATTCGACCTCGAAAAGGCCTGAGCAGAAAATAGAATCGCATTGTTTGATTGACCAATTCCGCGCGAAAAGCTATCATCCGTGGCTTACTTCAGTGGATATTGCAATACTGCTGAAGCGTGGAGACGTGGCCGAGTGGTCGAAGGCACTTCCCTGCTAAGGAAGCATATGGGCTTAAACCTGTATCGAGGGTTCGACTCCCTCCGTCTCCGCCAAGCATCAAGCAAACAAGCGCCTTTCGGGGCGCTTTTTGTTTCTGCCAACGTTCCTTTTTTTGTAGACGAGAAAGACAGGAACGCACCTTTTCTCTCCCCCTCTTGGCCAGATTGCAGGATTGGACATGGATGGCTGCCCCAAGCCGGGATCGCCTTTGCTCAAATCTCAAATCGCGTTTGAAACGCGACTTCCCGGAGAACCCCGAATCGGGGGTATCGGCTTGAAATTAATACCTTGATGAAAATGGGGCACGTTTTAGCGCATCCTTCGAACTTTAATCGACTGAAGTTTCAGTTGAATGCCCTGCATAATCAATCGCTCCGCCTTCGCATCAAAGCGATTGCGCAAACACCCATAAGTAAGGAAGCGCAATAAACGCACGTATTAATTTTCAGGCTATCTTGGGCAAGGATGGCAAATCCGCGTTCGTGGCGGCGCCTTACAACGAGTTCCGCCGTATGGCTGGCCCTTTCGGGTCTTGCGCGGCCAGGTCAGCAGGTTGTTGATTTTTTCAGCGGTTCTCTTGGCGAGCACTCCGTTACCAAGTATGGCTCTGGCGGATGGTATAGATGTCTGCCAGCGGGTTTGACGACTGCTTCGAACGGCCGCCCAGCCAGCAGCAGCAAGCCAATGCCAAGCTGAAAATCTACAATGTGCTTAACGAACGTGCCCATGAAATCGGGCAAGGCCATGGATCAGGGTTGGCCGGGCAGCGTGCGAGACACGTAATTGTCGCCCTTGCATTGGATACCGCTAACTGTGGCCGTCTTGGCATTAACACTGCAACTGCAGTTAATAGGGATGTTATAGCCACCGGAATTATTCTTTGCCGACACGGATATCCAGTAGCGGCCTTCGCGCATGGCGTTCGGCTCCACCGAATTGATCTGCATGTTGTCCGGGTCCTTGAAAATGACGAATTTCTTCAGGTCGCGCTCGCACAATTGTTCTCCTGTCAATGGAATTGGCGTTGTGATTGCCGCCGACGGTTTGGCAGTGCCCCGCTTGTGGATGGTGACGGTGGCGAATGCCGCGACGGCGGCAACAATAACCGCCGAAGCGGTGAGTTTCAACGGCGAGACTTGCACAAATGGGCTCCCTTGGCGATTCGGTCGATACGGTTTCGGCACCGCAAGTACAAACCCTCGAAGTTACATCAATTCATCGACAATGTGGAAATAAATACGGCAGTACATTGCTCATATGGCAGGTACTTACGAGTGTGGAATATTGGTTAAAAACTCTCAACCATCGATAACGCAACCTTGCGTGCTTCCACTTCCGCCGCCTGCTCAGTGGGAAATACCGTTTCAACCGAGACTCGCTGGCTGGGGAAAATGCTGTTTCTGTGCATCGGATTCGGAGACGGACCGTAGATCGTCACATGAGCTGCCCACTCTTCACTGCCCGGCAATTGCATTCCGGTATATTCAATCTCGTATTCGCCGATTTTTTCAGAAGGCATTGTCGTCTTTCAACCGCTGCCAGATGCGCGGCGTCATGGTAATGTACTCTTGTCATTGTTCGCTTTTATAGTGAAGAAGGACTTGGCTGCGGGCGGGCAATCGGGTAAAGAAATTTTCATGGAGGAAATAATGCCATCTCTCGAGTACACACGGACCACGGGTCAGCACCTGACCTATACCATCACCTATGACCGGGGAGAATATTTCATCCAGCGCGATGGCAAAATGAAAAAATCCGTCCCTGATGCCATGGCGCTAGGTATTTCTCCGCACGAGGCGAAGGCTCCATTAATGCTGCGCATGGCGATCGCGGACATTGAGGCGCTCCTCGGTATGGATGAATAGTGCGGTTTATTGCGCCAGATAACCACCGTCGACCGGATAATACGATCCAGTCACGAAGGATGCCTTGTCCGAACTGAGCCACAGTACCAGTTCGGCCACCTCGGATGCCTCGCCCAGACGCCCTACCGGATGCAGGGATGCCAATCCGTCAAGCATTTCCTGCGGAAGTTCCTTGAGCAGCGGCGTATGGATGAAGGCAGGTCCCACCGCATTGATGCGAATATGACGGGCGGCGTATTCCAGTGCTGCAGTGCGCGTCAGGCCGATCAGCCCGTGTTTGGCGGCGACATAAGGCGAGTGTCCGCGGAACCCGACCTGGCTCAATATCGATGCCATGTTGACGATCGTTCCCGTGCCGGCAGCCAGCATCGCCGGAAGCTGGTAGCGCATCCCATAGAATACGCCGGACAGGTTGACGCCGATGACCCTGCTCCATTCCTCGGGCGTGCATTCCCCGGTGTCGGCCTGCATACCGCCAACGCCTGCATTGTTGCAGGCGATATGCAGCCCACCGTAACGCTTGACCGTTTCTGCCACCAGCGCTTCGTTTTCGGCAGCGCTGGAAGTGTCGGCCCTCACGAAGGTCGCATCGCCGCCGGTCAGGATGATCTGCGACACGGTTTCATTGCCACCGCTTTCCGCGATGTCGGAAACCACCACCTTTGCGCCGGCTGAGGCATACGACAGCGCCACTGCCCGACCGATGCCCGATCCGGCTCCGGTGACGATGGCGATCTTGTTTTCCAGCAATTTCGTCATGGCGCACGCTCTGCCGCATGCAGATCGACCCAGCCTGCGAATGCAGACATGAATTTGCGAAGAAATTCACGCGTGCCGTCGTCTTTCAACTTTCCGGCATCGTCAAACAGCTTGCCCGCACCGCTGATATATGCCTCCGGTTGCTGCATGCAGGGCACATCCAGAAACACGAAGGATTGCCGCAGATGCTGGTTGGCGCCGAAACCGCCGATCGCGCCCGGCGATACGCTGATGACTGCGCCAGGCTTGCCGGCCCAGACGCTCTGGCCGTAGGGCCGCGAACCGACATCGATCGCATTTTTAAGAACGCCGGGAACCGAGCGGTTATATTCCGGCGTCACGAACAAGAAGCCATCGGCGCTTTTCACGCGCTGCCGGAAAGCGGTCCAGGCGTCAGGCGGATGACCGTTATCGTCATCATCCTGGTTATAGAGCGGCAGTTGTCCGATCTCAATAATTTCCATGCTGAGCGAAACCGGAGTCAATTCCATCAAGGTCATGGCCGTCTTGCGGTTGAAGGATTCCTTGCGAAGGCTGCCTACGAATACTGCGATTTTGCTGACCATCATCGTTACTCCCCACTGTTGCCGCACACATGTTGGCAAAGACTGACGGCGTCTTCCGGCTACGACAACAGCGCGGCCGGGAAATTCCGGTGATGGCGCAAGGGTGCTGCTCCGCTTGTGTTGCATCAGACAATTCAGCCAGGGCAGCTTCGCGATACAGGAGCGCCGGGGTGAAAGAGGGGCTGTCGTTCCGGTGGGACAGATGGAACGCAGTGTCGTTCTCGGCGTGACGATTGCCTGGCTGCAGCATGCAGCAAAGAATGCCGCGGGATTCCCCCGGACGTGCGGGAGTGACTGGCAGAGTAATAGCCAATCCAGATGCGAGCGGCTGACCCTGTTGGATAATTATGGGGAGTATATTGAAAAAATACTATAAATTCCAAGGAAAAATAACGGTGTTAAAAAATACTTGTATAAGTATATAAAATGCCCAACGGTCCGTCATGCGCTCGCACATTTCTTTCGGCGGCGCTTAAACCGGTTCTGCATGCTCCACCAGCAATTGCACGCGCGTTACGCCGTTAAATGTATTGGTATCGAGTCGGTAGGCGATGCGGGCGATATCAGGCAATGCGTCGGCATGGCCGAACCAGATCGCATCGTAGCGGCGGCCATCCTTTTCAAGCTGCAGCTTCAGATGCCGCTCCTTGAGTACGCGCTGGCTCACGATCCGGAACTCGTCGCAAAATATCGGCGGCGCAAAGCCCTGGCCCCACACCTGCTCATCCAGCAGGCCGATGAACTGGGTCGTGAAGTAGGCGTCTTCCAGCGAGCCGTCGGTTTCCAGCACATGTTCGAGCTGGTTCCGGCTCAGCCAGTCGCGCCCGACCGCTTCGAATGCGGCGGCGAAAGCGTCGAATGCTTCTGCCCGTATCGTCAGGCCGGCCGCCATCGCGTGGCCGCCGAACTTTTCAATCAGGGTTGGCGCATGCTTGGATACCAGGTCAAGTGCGTCGCGCAAATGGAAGCCGGCAATCGAGCGGCCCGACCCTTTCATCAAGCCGTCGCCGGCCGGCGCAAAAGTGATGGTCGGACGGTAGAAGCGGTCTTTCAGACGCGAGGCGACAATGCCGATCACGCCTTGATGCCAGGATGCGTCATACACGCTGATGGTGGCGCGATCCTGCGGATCGAAACTGGCAAGCAGCGCCAGCGCGCAATCCTGCATATCCGTTTCAATTTCGCGCCGTTCGCGGTTGATCGCATCGAGCTGTTGCGCAATCGCCCAGGCGCGTCCTTCGTCGTCGGTGGTCAGGCATTCGATGCCGAGCGACATGTCGGCCAGGCGGCCGGCGGCGTTCAGGCGCGGGCCGAGCGCGAAACCGAGGTCGAACGGCGTTGCGCGCCGTGCTTCCCGTCCGGCTGCGCGAAACAGCGCCGCAACGCCGGGCTGCATGCGCCCGGCGCGAATGCGCTTCAGCCCTTGCGCCACCAGGATGCGGTTGTTGGCGTCGAGCTTGACCACATCCGCCACGGTGCCGAGCGCGACCAGGTCGAGCAGGGTGTCCAGCCTGGGCTGGCTCTGTGCATCGAAGGCGCCGCGCCGGCGCATTTCGGCGCGCAGCGCCAGCAATACGTAAAACATCACGCCGACGCCGGCCAGGTTCTTGCTCGGAAAGCCGCAGGCAGGCTGGTTCGGATTGACGATCACGCGCGCAGCGGGCAATGCATCCGCCGGCAAATGATGATCGGTGACGACGACCTCGATGCCGCGCCGGTTGGCTTCCGCCACGCCGTCGATGCTGGCGATGCCGTTATCGACCGTGACGATGATGTCGGGCGATTTTTCCTGCTGCGTCAAGGCAACGATTTCCGGTGTCAGTCCGTAGCCGTATTCAAACCGGTTCGGTACGATGAAATCGACCTGTGCACCCAGCATGCGCAGCCCGCGCAAGGCGACCGCGCATGCGGTTGCGCCATCGCAGTCGTAATCGGCAACGATGACCAGCTTCTTGTTTGCCTCGATTGCATCGGCAAGGAAAGTCGCCGCGGCATCCACATGCAGCAGGCCGGACGGCAAGAACAGTGACGTCAGATCGCTTGACAGCTCCTTGCTATCCTGCAGCCCGCGCGCAGCATACAGGCGCGCCAGGACCGGATGGACGCCCTGTTGCCGCAACAGCTCGGCAGTGCGGAACGGGTAGGCTCGGGTTGCAATGCGGGTCATGGCGCCAGTCCCTGCAGCGAGGGCTTGACCCAGAATTTATGGAGCGAACGCCGATGAACGGATAATTCGGCCAGGCCGGTACCGTGCGTCAGGATCAGTCTTGCCTGATCCAGTTTGCCGCTTTTCAAGCCTGCCAGCAGCGGTGCGAACCAGTCGTTTTCCAACTGATGCATGCGCTCCAGCCAGGCATGCCAGTCGGTGGCGAATGCCGGCTCGATCAAGGTATCCAGAGTCACCAGGCCGTGTGCCGCGGCAGTTGCGATTGTCTCTGCCGCAGCGTAATCCCGGAACTGCGCAGGAGCGAACGGCGCCAGCGCACTGATCCAGCCGGGCAGATTGAAGACTGCGGCATAGGGAGATGCGGCGGCCGCCATCGAGGCTGGCGCACCGCCCCACAACCAGAGCGAATTGACCGGCTTGACGCCGCGCATCTCGCGCCCGGCATTGATGGCATGCGTGTGCCAGTGCATTTGCACTTCGTTTTGCAGCTTGCGCCATGCGCGCTCGCCTGTACCCTTTGGCATCCAGATGTCGATATTGTGGCCGCATGCCGCATCCGGCGTGGCGGTGTCAAGATCAGCCCAGTCATCCGCGCGCACGAACCAGACATGCGCGTCGCCATAGCGCAATTCCCGGCCGGCTTCGTCAAACAGTGGTTTGGCGGTATCGAACAGCGCGCGCGACTCCTGCTCCGGCAAGGCCAGTTGCCGCGTATCGGTCAGGATCAGATGATCGCGCGCGATATGGATGTGTACCGGCTGCAGGGCAAACCATACGCCGGTATCGGGCTGCAGGCCATGCGAACGCATGGCGGCGATTCCGATCGGCGGGCTACTGTCGGCGGCTGGCCGGCTTGCCAGTCCGAACCGGTCGGCGATCCATGCTTCATGCGGCAGCGTGCGGGAAAAGTCGTCAAATACCTGGCGTGACGCGGATTTGGCACGCGCCGTCAGGGTCGCCAATGCGGGCATTTTCATTTCCCGCAATAAATCCCGGGCCATGTCGGCAGGCGGCAAAGCGAAGGGAAGAAGAAGATCGATATGTTGCATGCCGCATTGTATGGCAAACTGCGAGGTGATTTCAGGAGCGTAGCGTTGAGCATCAATAAAAAATTACCGTTTGAATGGCTGGTTGGCTTGCGTTACACGCGCGCGGGGCGGCGCAGCGGCCGCAATAGTTTCATTTCTTTTATTTCGCTGATTTCCATGGCGGGCATCGCTCTGGGCGTGGCGGCGTTGATCGTGGTGCTGTCGGTGATGAATGGATTTCAAAAGGAAGTCCGCGACCGGATGCTGTCGGTGCTGGCGCATATCGAGGTGATTGGCGCCTACGGCACGCTGCCGGACTGGCAAAAGGCGGCCAAGGAAGCGTTCCAGGACAAGGAAGTGACGGGCGCGGCGCCGTATGTCGAGGCGCAGGCGATGCTGACGCGCAATGACGCAGTGCGCGGCGTCATGATTCGCGGCGTGCTGCCGCAGCAGGAGCCGAAGGTATCGGACGTGGCGGCGCAGGTGCGGGAAGGCAGGTTCGATGATCTGAAGCCGGGTGGATTCGATATCGTGCTGGGTAGCGCGCTGGCCGGCGCATTGCAGGTGCAGGTCGGCGACAAGGTCACCATGATCGCGCCGCAGGGACAGGTCACGCCGGCCGGCGTGATTCCACGGTTGAAGCAATTTACCGTGGTCGGGATTTTCGAGGCGGGGCACTATGAGTACGATTCCTCGCTTGCCTTCATCCATATGGACGACGCATTGCGCATGTTCAAGATGGATGCGCCGTCCGGACTGCGGCTGCGGGTTGCCGATATGCAGCGCGCGCCGCAGGTTGCTCTGGAATTATCGCGGCTGCTGACCGGCGATGTGCTGATTCGCGACTGGTCGAAGCAGAATCGCAACTGGTTCGCGGCGGTGCAGACCGAAAAACGCATGATGTTCCTGATCCTGACGCTGATCATCGCGGTGGCGGCGTTCAATCTGGTCTCGACCCTGGTAATGACGGTAACCGACAAGCAGTCCGATATCGCCATCCTGCGCACGCTCGGCGCGTCGCCCGGCTCCATCATGAAAATCTTCATGATCCAGGGCGCCCTGGTTGGCCTGGTGGGCACCGCCATCGGTGTCACGCTGGGCGTGACGGTGGCGCTGAATGTCGATGTGATCGTGCCCTTCATCGAGCACCTGCTGGGCGTGCAATTCCTGCCGCGCGACATTTACCTGATCAGCGTATTGCCTTCGGATCTGCGCTGGCCCGATGTGTGGACCATCGGCAGCGTCGCTGTGGTCCTGGCCTTCCTGGCCACGCTGTATCCGAGCTGGTGGGCAGCGCGCGTCAAGCCCGCCGAAGCCTTGCGCTACGAATGAGAAGAACCAATGGATCCAACAGTCTTGTCTTGCCGCGCTCTTGCCAAAACCTTCACGCAGGGAAAATATTCCGTCAATGTATTGCACGGCATCGATTTGAGCATTACGAAAGGCGAGCGGGTGGCGATCGTCGGCGCCTCCGGTTCCGGCAAATCGACCCTGCTGCATTTGTTGGGCGGCCTGGATACGCCGACCGCCGGCAGCGTGACGCTGCTGGGCCAGGATTTCGCCACGCTCGATGAAAAGAAGCGTGGCGACCTGCGCAACGCATCGCTCGGATTCGTGTATCAGTTCCATCATCTGCTGCCGGAATTTTCAGCGCTCGACAATGTTGCGATGCCGCTGATGATACGACGCATGGACCGGACGGCGGCACAACAGGCGGCCAACACGATCCTGACGCGGGTCGGCCTGGCCAACCGGGTTTCCCATGTGCCGGGCGAGCTCTCCGGCGGCGAGCGGCAGCGTGTCGCGCTGGCGCGTGCGCTGGTGACGCAGCCGGCCTGCGTACTGGCCGACGAGCCAACCGGCAACCTGGACCGTGCGACCGCACATAAAACCTTCGACCTGATGCTGGAACTGTCGCGCACGCTTGGCACGGCATTCGTGATCGTCACCCACGATATTGAACTGGCACGGCATTGCGACCGCGTTGTACGGCTGTCGGAAGATGGCCTGCAACCTTATGTGGATTGACACCCACTGCCATCTCGATGCGGCGGAATTCGCCGATGAGCAGGGGGCGATCGCCTACCGGTCGGCGCAGCAGGGCGTGTCATGGATCGTGATTCCAGCCATCGCGCGGTCGAATTTCGATCGCGTGTCCGCATTGGCGCGGCAACAGGACAACTGCACATATGCCCTGGGTATCCACCCGATCTGTGTGCCGCAGGCCAAGCCGGAAGATCTGGCGGCATTGCGTAAAGCGGTTGAAGAGGCAATGCTGGACCCGCGCTTCATTGGCATTGGCGAGATCGGGCTGGACTTTTTTATTCCGGAACTGACGACAAGCCCTTTTCGCGACAAGCAGGAGCATTTCTACAGCGCGCAATTGAAGATGGCGCACGAATTCGGCTTGCCGGTCTTGCTGCATGTGCGGCGTTCGCAGGACATCGTGCTCAAGCATCTGCGCCGCATCAGGCCGCCGGGCGGGATTGCGCATGCATTCAACGGCAGCTTCCAGCAGGCGCAGGCGTTTCTCGACCTCGGATTCAAGCTCGGCTTCGGTGGCACGATGACATTTCCACGCGCCCTGCGGATTCGCCGGTTGGCAAGCGAACTGCCGGGCGATGCCATCGTGCTGGAAACCGATGCCCCGGATATGCCGCCCGCATGGCTGCACCCATGCCACAACAGCCCGGAACAGTTGCCTCGCATCGGCGCAACGCTGGCGGCATTGCGCGGCATGCCGGTTGAAACCGCCGCGCAGCTCACCACGGAGAACGCACGCTCCGTGTTGCCGCGACTTTCTTGTCTGATGTAGCGCAATGCGAAGCGCGATCGTCGGCTTTGCCATCGGCACCGGGTATCTGCAGCTTCAGGCCGGATTGCCGGAACAGCGCATTTTATGGTTGCTGATCGCGATAGCGGCATTGCTGGGATTGCTGGCGCGCCTGATACGGATCGCTTCCCTGAAGATCATGGCGATTGCCGTGTGCGGTGCGCTGGCCGGATTCGCATGGGCAGCGGTGATCGCCCATCATCATCTCGCGCATGCCCTTCCCAAGGAATGGGAAGGGCGCGACATGACGCTGATCGGTACCATCGATAGCCTGCCTTACCGTTTTGCCGGAGGCGTCCGCTTCAATTTTGCGGTGGAGCACATGCTTGCCGAAGACGGCAAGGAGATTCCCGTGACGCTGCCCAGGATAGCGCTGTCCTGGTATGTCGCTCCTGTCGATGCAGAAGCGCAAGCGATCGGTGTCGTCCAGCCCGGCGAGCGTTGGCAATTCACGACGCGCTTGCAGCGACCGCATGGCAATGCAAATCCTTACGGCTTCGACTATGAGGCATGGCTTTTTGAGCAGGATGTGCGAGCCACAGGCTACGTACGCCCTGACGCGGAAAATAAATCGAAAAACGAGCGTAAGGACAGCTTCGTCTTCAGCTTCGGGAATGTCGTGGAGCGTTGTCGCGGCTGGCTGCGCGAGCGTATCCTGGCGAGCCTGTCCGGCAAGGAATATGCCGGCGTGATCGTCGCATTGGTGACGGGCGACCAGCGCGGCATTCCGCAGTCCGACTGGCAGGTGTTCAATCGCTCCGGCATCAGCCATCTGGTGTCGATATCGGGTTTGCATATCACGATGATTGCCAGTCTTTTCGCCGGCCTCGTGTTCCAGCTCTGGCGGCGCTCCTTTTTCACGCGCGCCAGCCTGCCGCTGATACTGCCGGCACAAAAAGCGGCAGTGCTGGCCGGTGTCGGGACGGCGCTGCTGTATGTGCTGCTGGCCGGATTCGGCGTGCCGGCGCAACGCACGCTGTATATGCTGACGGTGGTTGCCATCGCACTCTGGTCCGGACGGATTGTCAGCGCTTCGCACGTGCTGTGCGCCGCGCTCGGCATCGTGGTCCTGCTCGATCCGTGGGCGGTATTGTGGCCCGGATTCTGGCTGTCGTTCGGCGCAGTTGCGGTAATCCTGTACGTGTCGACCGGGCGGGCGCGGCTGCGCTCCGGCACCGAGCAGGCTCCCGCCAGGTGGTGGGTCGGTGCGCTGCAGTCCGCGGCGCGCACACAATATGCGATTACGCTGGGCCTGGTGCCGCTCACGATACTGATTTTCGGGCAGACGTCGCTGGTCAGCCCGGTTGCGAATGCGATCGCCATTCCGCTTATCAGCTTTATCGTGACGCCATTGGCGCTGGTCGGCAGCGCGATGCCTGCACCGCTGTCGGACTGGCTGTTAGGCCTGGCACATCTGAACGTGGCGTGGCTGGCGCGGGCCCTGAAATGGCTAAGCGATCTGCCGGTCGCGGTATGGCACACGCCGGTCCCTGCGGCATGGATATTCGTCTGCGCGTTGCTCGGTGCGTTGTGGCTGCTGGCGCCGCGCGGCTGGCCGCTGCGCTGGCTTGGCCTGGCCGGTTGGCTCCCGCTGCTGCTGAATGCGCCGGCGCATCCCGAAGCGGGTGAAATGTGGGTGACTTCGTTTGATGTCGGGCAGGGCATGGCATTGCTGATCGAGACGCCGCACCGGCGCTTGCTGTACGATACCGGGCCGCTCTACTCGCCAGAATCGGATGGCGGCAACCGCGTGGTGCTGCCTTACCTGCGGGGACGTGGCATCAATAGACTGGACGGCGTGATCGTGTCGCATAACGACAGCGATCACTCGGGCGGCGCTTTATCGATTTTTAATGAAATCGAGGTAGGCTGGGTAGCATCATCGCTGGCGCCGGCAAGCCCGATCGTGAAGGCCGCACCGAATCATCGGCGTTGCGTAGCTGGCCAGGCATGGACGTGGGATGGCGTACGGTTCGAAATGATGCATCCGATGGCGGCCAGCTATGCCAGTGAAAAGTGGAAGCCGAATGCGCGCAGTTGCACGCTGAAAATCACGCTCGGCGAGCAGTCGATTCTGTTGGCGGGAGATATTGAGGCGGCACAGGAAACGGAGCTGGTCAAGGCCGGCTCGGATCTGTTGCGCGCATCGGTGCTGTTGGCGCCGCATCATGGCAGCGGCACTTCTTCCACTGCGGCATTTCTGAATGCGGTGAAGCCGCAGATTGCGCTGTTCCAGGTCGGATACCGCAATCGCTATCATCATCCGAAACAGGAAGTTTTCGATCGTTACGGCAGCCTCGGCATCAAGCGGCTGCGTAGCGACGAATCCGGTGCAGTTGTCTTGCAATTCGGATCCGGGCTTGATTTTATTGAATATCGTGCTGATCATGCACGTTACTGGCATGGGCGCTGACAATATGACTAAACCACTATTGCATTTCGTGCCTGGCAACAGTTTTCCCGCCGGCACCTATCGCGTCTTTCTCGGACATTTGCGCTGCCACTACGATGTGCAGGCGCTTCCGATGCACGCGCATGATCCGCGCTACCCGGTCCGCAATGGCTGGCATGCGCTGATGCAGGAATTGATCGATGGGTTGGCATCGCGCCATGATGCGCCGGTGATCCTGGTCGGGCATTCGATGGGCGGCATGCTGAGCCTGATGGCGGCAAAGGCACGACCGGACCTGGTGCGCTGCGTGGTGCTGCTGGATGCGCCAGTGGTCGCCGGATGGCGTGCGCTGTTGCTGCGCATTGCGAAAGCCACCGGCGCGGACAAGCGATTTCCACCTACCCGGTCTTCCGAGCGGCGCCGTAACCTGTGGCCGGACGCCGAAGCTGCCCATGCGCATTACGCTTCGAAGCAGGCATTCGCGGGCTGGCCTGAAGAAGTGCTGCGCGACTATATTGAACATGGACTGATACCCCATCCGGAAGGCGTGACGCTGAGATTTACGCGCGAAACAGAAACCGCGATCTACCGCAGCCTGCCGCATCATATCGGTGCGCTGGTAAGGCAGGCGTTTCCAGTGCCGGTCGGTTTTATCGGCGGCATCGATTCAGTCGAATGCCGACAGGCAGGAATGGCGGCAACCCGGCGTCTCGTGGGCCGGCATTTTTGCAAGATTCCAGGCGGCCATTTGTTTCCGATGGAATCTCCCGCCATTGCGGCAGGCGCGCTGCATGAGATGATTCAATCCTTGCTGCGCTCATGATGCTTTCCATGCGACGTAAATTGCCTGAATCGATTACTGCCGGACTGTTCGCGCTGGCGTGCACGCACGCCATGGCGAGTGGCATTGGCAGCTTGCCGGATGAGGCCAGGGAGGTTGTCGCACGCGGCCAATCCACGATATTGCTGAATATCGACAACGATACGCTGCTGCTGAATAACCGTGACGGGTTTTACACCAGTGGCGTCGGATTATCGCAGCGCCATACCTTGCGCGACGACACGCAATCGACCAGCTTCGGCTGGCGTATCGGCCAGGAGTTGTATACCGCGTCCGACATCAAGCTGCCGCCCGAATCCATCGGGCCGCCGGATCATCCGTATGCGGGCTGGCTGTTTGGCGGTATTTTCAGATCTACGCATCAAATGGATGGTTCTTATCAAGAAATCGGGCTGGATATCGGCTGTCTCGGTCCGTGCGCCGGCGGAGAATGGACTCAAACCAATCTGCATCGCCTGCTGCGCCAGCCGCTGCCGCAGGGCTGGCGCAAGCAGGTAAAGAATGAATTCGGCGTCGTGCTGCATGCGGACCTCGCACCGGTCCGCTGGAAACCGTACGCATGGTTTGACGCCACACCCAATCTGCATGGCCGGTTCGGCAACATCCATACCGATGCGGGTGTTGGCATCGTGTTGCGCGCGGGACGTTTGAATGCGCTGCCGGAGGCGCCGACGCTGCATGCCTTTGTACGTGTTGACGCCAATGCGGTCGCGTATGACGCAACGCTGCAAGGGGGATATTTTTCAAGCGGCAACCCGCACACTGTCAAGCCCAAGCGCTTTGTCGGTGACATGGAAATCGGTTTTGCCTGGAACCGCGGACCGTATGGGATAAGCGCTTCGGTGGTCCGGCGCAGCAATGAAATTCGTGCATTGCCGAATACGGCCGGGATGCAGAATTTCGCCCGTTTCCTGGTGTCATATTCGCCTTGATCCATCCTGGCGGGCAGGACGTATTGACTTTCTGCCACGCCTGGAAAGCATCGGAAAGAATCGGGAGCGGCAGAGGTTTGCGGTATAATTTCAATTTCCCGCATGTGCCGTCCGGCACCTTCAGCAATGACCAAGTTTGTATTCGTCACCGGCGGCGTTGTGTCTTCCCTGGGCAAGGGGATTGCCGCCGCCTCTCTCGCTGCGATCCTCGAATCGCGCGGCCTCAAAGTCACCCTTTTGAAACTCGACCCGTACATCAATGTGGACCCGGGCACGATGAGTCCATTCCAGCACGGTGAAGTATTCGTCACCGACGATGGCGCGGAAACCGACCTCGATCTCGGCCACTACGAACGCTTCATCACGGCCAAGATGAGGAAGGTGAATAATTTCACCACAGGCCAGATTTACGATTCCGTGATCCGCAAGGAGCGGCGCGGCGAGTACCTCGGCAAGACCGTGCAGGTGATTCCGCACATTACGAACGAGATTCAGGATTTCATTCATCGCGGCGCGGAAGGTTTCGATGTCGCACTGGTCGAAATCGGCGGTACCGTTGGTGATATCGAGTCCTTGCCGTTCCTGGAAGCAGCACGCCAGTTGAGCTTGCGCGCGGGCCGTCATGAGACTGCGTTCGTGCACCTGACGCTGGTGCCATTCATCGCCTCGGCGGGCGAGTTGAAGACCAAGCCGACCCAGCACAGTGTGCAAAAGCTGCGCGAAATCGGCATTTTCCCCGATGCGCTGCTGTGCCGTGCCGACCGCCGGATCCCGGATGACGAGCGCGCCAAGATTTCGCTGTTTTCCAATGTTCCGGAGGATGCCGTCATCTCGGTATGGGACGCCGATACGATCTACAAGATTCCGCAGATGCTGCATGACCAGGGACTGGATGCGATCGTATGCGAAAAGCTCGGCCTGTCGCTGAAGCCGGCCGATCTGTCGGTCTGGAATAGATTGGTATATGCCCTGGAACATCCGAAAGAGGAAGTCACCATCGGCATGGTTGGCAAATACGTGGATCTGACCGAATCCTACAAATCGCTGACCGAAGCGCTGCGCCATGCCGGCATCCATACCGAAAGCCGGGTGAATATCGAATATCTGGATTCCGAGGAAATCGAGGTGAATGGCCCTGCCGCACTCGCGAAATATGATGCGATCCTGGTACCGGGCGGCTTTGGCAAGCGTGGCGTGGAAGGCAAGATCGCCGCTGCCCGCTTTGCACGCGAAAACAAGATTCCTTATCTCGGCATCTGCCTTGGCATGCAGGTTGCGTTGCTTGAATATGCGCGCAACAAGGCGGGACTGACCAAGGCGAATTCAACCGAATTCGATTCCGAAACCGAGCAACCGGTGGTTGCCCTGATCAATGAATGGCAGAATCATGACGGCAAGGTCGAGCGCCGCGACGCCAATTCCGATCTGGGTGGCACCATGCGCCTCGGTGCCCAGACGTGTGCCGTCAAGCCAGGCACGCTGGCGGCCGAGATTTACGGGAATGTCGTTACCGAACGCCATCGTCATCGCTATGAGGCGAACAACCATTATCTGAGCCGTGTCGAAGAAGCGGGACTGATCGTATCGGCGCGCACGCCCAACGAAGATTTGTGCGAAATCATGGAACTGCCGCGCAGCGGCGAAAATGCGCATCCATGGTATATCGGCGTGCAATATCATCCGGAATTCAAATCGACGCCGCGTGATGGACATCCGCTGTTTATTTCGTTCATCAAGGCCGCGCTGGCGCATAAGCAAGCGGCAATGCAAAGGAAAGTAGCATGAAACTGTGCGGTTTCGAGATCGGACTTGCGCAGCCGTTTTTCCTGATTGCGGGACCCTGTGTAATCGAGTCGCATCAGATGGCGCTCGACACTGCGGGTCGCCTGAAAGAAATCACGACGGAACTCGGCATTCCATTCATTTACAAATCGTCGTTCGACAAGGCGAATCGTTCGTCCGGCACGTCATTTCGCGGGCTCGGCATGGAGAAGGGGCTGGAGATCCTGGCCGATGTGAAAAAGCAGATCGGTGTGCCGGTGCTGACCGACGTGCATGCCATCGAAGAAATCAAGCCGGTCGCTGCCGTGGTCGATGTGCTGCAGACGCCGGCATTCCTGTGCCGCCAGACCGATTTCATCCATGCCTGCGCTCAATCCGGCAAGCCGGTCAATATCAAGAAAGGCCAGTTCCTTGCGCCGCACGACATGAAAAACGTGATTGACAAGGCGCGCGCGGCGGCAAAACAGGCTGGCCTGCCGGAAGACAATTTCATGACCTGCGAACGCGGCGCTTCGTTCGGCTACAACAATCTGGTGTCCGATATGCGCTCGCTGGCAATCATGCGTGAAACCGGTTGCCCGGTCGTGTTCGATGCGACCCATTCGGTGCAACTGCCGGGCGGGCAGGGCACGTCATCCGGCGGGCAACGCGAATTCGTGCCGGTGCTGGCGCGCGCCGCGGTGGCTGCCGGGATCTCCGGCCTGTTCATGGAAACCCATCCGAACCCGGCCGAGGCCAAATCCGACGGCCCGAATGCAGTGCCACTGACGCGTATCAAGGAGCTCCTGGCAACATTGACGGACATTGACCGTGTCGTTAAAAAAGCAGGATTTCTCGAAACCAGTTTTGCATGACAAGTTTCAAGGATTGCGGGATAGAAGTCCTGATCGCTGGACTCTGTCGTGGTGCGCTGTTGAAAGTGCGCGTCGCCTGAAAAGCTTCGATACGTCGCGCCAATGAGAGTGGGCGCAACTGGAGTATAGGGTAACTATTGCGGTTTCATATGCGAGACAGAAGGCCCACATCGGGAGTATGTGACCAGTTTATTTTTTGTGGAGATTTGAATGAGTGCTATTGTTGACATCATCGGCCGAGAAATCATTGACTCGCGCGGCAATCCGACCGTCGAATGCGATGTGCTGCTGGAATCCGGCGTGATGGGGCGTGCCGCCGTGCCATCCGGCGCGTCGACCGGTTCGCGCGAGGCCATCGAGTTGCGTGATGGGGACAAGAGCCGCTACTTTGGCAAAGGCGTACTGAATGCCTGCGAAAACATTAATACTGAAATCTCCGAAGCGATCATGGGGCTGGATGCCAACGAACAGGCGTTCCTGGACCGCACGCTGATTGATCTCGACGGCACCGAGAACAAGAGCCGTCTCGGCGCAAATGCCACCCTGGCGGTATCGATGGCGGTTGCCAAGGCGGCTGCGGAGGAATCCGGCCTGCCGCTGTATCGCTATTTCGGCGGCTCCGGCGCGATGCAGATGCCGGTGCCGATGATGAACGTGATCAACGGCGGTGCGCATGCCGACAATAACCTGGATATCCAGGAATTCATGATCATCCCGGTCGGCGCACCGAGCTTTCGCGAAGCAATCCGCTACGGCGCCGAAGTGTTCCACACACTGAAGAAGATCCTCCACGACAAGCGCCTGACAACGGCAGTCGGCGACGAAGGTGGTTTCGCACCATCGGTGGATAATCATGAAGCGGCAATCAAATTGATCATCCAGGCCATCGAGCAGGCCGGCTACGAGCCGGGTACGCAAATTGCACTGGGCCTGGATTGTGCCGCCAGCGAATTCTACAAGGATGGCCAGTACCATCTGGAAGGCGAGGGCCTGGTGCTGTCGTCGGGCGATTTCACCAACCTTCTGGCCACCTGGTGCGACAAGTACCCGATCATCTCGGTCGAAGACGGCATGGCGGAAAACGACTGGGACGGCTGGGCGACACTGACCAATGCGCTGGGCAAGCGCGTGCAGCTGGTGGGGGACGATCTGTTCGTAACCAATACCAGGATCCTGCGCGAAGGCATCCAGAAGAATATCGCCAACTCCATCCTGATCAAGATCAACCAGATCGGCACGCTGACCGAAACCTTTGCGGCGATCGAAATGGCCAAGCGTGCCGGCTACACTGCGGTGATTTCGCATCGCTCGGGCGAAACCGAAGATTCGACGATCGCCGATATTGCGGTTGGCATGAATGCCTTGCAGATCAAGACAGGATCAATGTCGCGTTCAGACCGCATGGCGAAATATAATCAGTTGCTGCGCATCGAAGAAGATCTGGGCGACATCGCCAGCTATCCCGGGCGCAGTGCATTCTACAACCTGAAATAAGCCTGGAAGTCCGGCCTGAAGCAAAACTTCCGGCCGGACATTCGACGTACCCTTCTCCGATGCGTCTAATCCTGATTTGTCTTGCAAGCCTGCTGCTGCTGATCCAGTACCCGCTATGGCTGGGCAAAGGCGGATGGCTGCGCGTCCGGGATCTCGAGCAGCAGGTTGTTGCTGCAAAGAAGAAGAACGAAGAATTGAAGGCGCGCAATGCCAAGCTCGGCTCCGAGGTAAAAGACCTGGAGCAGGGAACCGACGCGGTGGAAGAGCACGCCCGTCATGAATTGGGCATGATCAAGGAAAACGAAATCTTCATCCAGGTGCTGGAGCCGAACGGCAAGGAGCCGGTGGCGGCGGGGAACCAGCTGTCCTCCGGCACGGATGGGACGCATCGTCCGTAGGAATTGACGGCTGCGTCGCCCAATTGTCCGGGGTTGCGAGATCCTGTTCAGCGGCGGCGATGTTGCATGGGCGTTTCACACGGAGCGCATCACGCCCACCCCCTCCGCGCCAGCTGCTCGGTGAGTTCCTGTGCTGACACTGGCCGAGAAAAGAGATATCCCTGCCCGAAATCGCATCCGAGCGAACGGAGATAAGCGGACTGCTCGTCGCACTCTATACCTTCCGCCACGACCTCCATTTTCAGGCTGTGTGCCATGCCGATGATCGCCGACGCGATCGCCGCATCGTGCTTGTCCTGGGGAATGCCGCGCACGAAGATCTGGTCGATTTTCAAGGCATCCACCGGGAAGTGCTTGAGATAGCTGAGCGAGGAAAAGCCGGTGCCGAAATCGTCCACCGAAATGTAAATCCCCTTGTCCTTCAATGCCTGCAGCACCGCGATATTGCCCTGATTGTTTTCCATCAGCACGCGCTCGGTGATTTCCAGCTCCAGGCTGTGCGGCGACAGTCCGGTCTCGCGCAGGATCTGCTCGACCAGGTCGAAGAAGCCCGGATGCTTCAACTGCTTCGCCGACACGTTGACCGCCATGCGCAGGTCTTCGAGGCCGGCATCCTGCTGCCAGCATTTGCTCTGCCGGCATGCGTTGCGCAGCACCCATTCCCCTATCTGGATGATCAGTCCGGTTTCATCCGCAACGGTAATCAATTCGCTGCAAGCCAGGGACGGTATGCTGCAGTTCTCCCAACGCAGCAGGGCTTCCACTCCGATTACCTTCTGGCTGTCGAGGAAGACCTGCGGCTGATAATGCAGGGAAAACGCGTTGTTCTGCAGCGCGTCGCGTATTCCCTCCTCGATCGCGCGCCGACGCCGCGCGGCGGAGTCGAGCTTTTCCGAATATAGCCGATAGGTGGAGCGCCCGCTGCTCTTGGCCGCATACATCGCCATATCGGCGTTCTTCAGCATCTGCACCGGCTCTTGCGTGTCGAACGGATAGACCGTGATGCCGATGCTGGCGCTTGCGCTGATTTCATGATTCTCGATCATGAACGGCGAGGACAGGACCGCGACCAGTTTCGCGCCGAGATGCTCGAGGTCGCCGGTATTCGCGAGTCGCTTGCAGATGATCGCAAACTCGTCCCCGCCCAGACGGGCGACCACATCGGATTTGCGCACGCAGCCGAGCAGGCGCGTGGCGACGCACTGCAACAGGGCGTCGCCGGAGTGATGGCCCAGCACATCGTTGATTTCCTTAAAGCGGTCGAGGTCGAGGAACAGCAGGCCGACCGCGCTGCCGGCTTCCTTCGCTTCGGTCAGCGCCTTGTTCAATTCCTCGTGGAAGATGCTGCGGTTGGGAAGCCGGGTCAGGCTGTCGTGCCGGGAGAGATAGAGATTGCGCGCGTCGGCATCGACCTTGGCCGAGATGTCGGTGGTGATCCGGGCGACGCGGTACATTGCGTCGAAGGAATTCCTGATCGGGAATCCCCGGTCACGCACCCAGCGGATTGCTCCATCACGATGCACGACCCGGTACTGTTCGTCGTACGGCCGGTTTTGCAGCAGGCTGCGGAAGGCGCCACTTACGCGCTCCAGGTCGTCCGGGTGCACCCCTTCGAGCCAGCTACTCATATCCTCGTACAGCGAGACGACACCGCGCCCCCAGATGGTCTCGTAAGCGGGACTGACGTACAGCAGGCTGGGGTCGCTGAGGCTGAAGATCCAGAACACATCGCCGATGTTTTCCGCGATCTGGCGGAAGCGCTCCTCGCTCTCCAGCAGTTCCCTTTGCACCTGGCGCAGGCGCAGCAGCGCGTTGATATTGGCGACCAGTTCCTCGGCGTCGATCGGCGCCGCCAGATAGTTGTCGGCGCCGCCTTCCAGGCCGCGTACCCTGTCCTCGCGGCCGGTCAGCGCTGCCGATGTCTGCAGCACGAATGTCGAGGCCGAAGCGGGATTCTCCTTGATGCGGCGGCAGACTTCCAGGCCGTTGATATCCGGCAGCTTCACATCCAGCAATACCAGGTCGGGATTCCTTTCCTCGACGGCGCGCAGCGCTTCCATTCCGCTGGCCGCTTCGATGACTTCGAAACCGGCGTGCGCGAGAATGCGCGTCTTCGCATAGCGTGCGCCCTCGTGATCATCGACATTGAGGATGACAGTACGGTTGTTCTGATACATGAAGTGGCTGCCTTACATCGGAAGTGGAGCCGGAGGAACGGCGCGTCCTCCTTGCCGGACGCCGACCCCGGAAAACGTGGACGGATGCGACTCATTGTCCGGATTCGCGGACCGGCGGATACCCTCCGGCGGCGGCTCCTCCGCGCCTGCATGCAACGGCAACGTCAGGGAAAAGACGGAACCGATCCCGGGAGTGCTTTGCACTTCGATGGCGCCGCCCAGCAGCGTGGCCAGCCGGCAGCACAATGGCAGGCCGAGGCCCGTCCCCCTGACTCCCTTTTGCAGCGCGTTTTCGATCTGGCTGAATTCCTCGAATATGCGCTGCAAGTCGCCCTCCGCGATGCCGATCCCCGTGTCCACCACCGAGAAGCGCACCTTGTTTTCCGCAGGGTTGCATGCAGCAACGCTGACCCTCACCTCTCCGGTGTTGGTGAACTTCAGCGCATTCGAGATCAGGTTGCGCAGGATCTGCGATACCTTGCCTTCGTCGGTGTACAGAGTCATATCAGGTTCGGCTTCGTCGAATACCAGTTCCACGCTATCGCGCATCCCGAGCGGGCGCAGCATGCCGCGCAGCATGCTGAACAAGGCATTGACGCTCACCTTGGAAACATTGACATCGGTCTTCCCGGATTCGATTTTCGCCATGTCGAGCAAGTCGTCCACCAGTTCCGACAAATCGGTCGCCGCGCGCTGGATGAACATGACCTGCTTTTCCTGCTCCGGCGTCAGGTCGCCGTCCATGCGGTCCAGGAGTAATTGCGCGAGCGCGCGGATCGATCCCAGCGGCGTGCGCAATTCATGGCTGGTGTTGGAGAGGAACTTTGACTTCATTTCGTCGGCGCGGCGCAGGTGCTCTGCCTTTTCTTCGATCTCGGCATACAGTGCCACTACGCCACGGTTGGTGTCCTCCAGTTCGCGCGTGAGCGACAGCAATTCATCCTGCCGCCCGCGCAGCTCGGACAGCGTGCGCAGTAATTCCTTGTTTTGCAGTTGCGTCTCGGCTGCGCTATCGGCTGCCGGTGCGGCGGCCAGTCCGTCGGCGATCCCGGCCAGCAATTCCTTGCCGACCCGCAAGCCGTCCGGCAACAGCTTCCGGAGCGTGACGGTAGTGCCGCGTCCGACGCAGGTCTCTATGTCGCAGCGGTCCATCAGGCGGCGCGCGCCGAGTATGCCCATGCCAAGCCCGGTCGACGAGTGGTAGTGGCCGTCGAGGATGTCGGCCAGATCCGCAATGCCCTTGCCGGCATCCTTGATGCTGATGATCAGCGAGGGCGGCAGGGCGTCGAGTACGAACTCGGCCCGTCCGCCGCTGGCATAGACGAATGCATTGCGCGCGATCTCGGAAACCGCTGCGGCGATCCTGGCCTGGTCCTGTGCGCCGAAGCCGAGCAGGCTTGCGATATGCCGCGCGCGGCGGCGCACCTCGACGACGTCGTGCTCGCTGTTGATGGCGACGGTAAGAATGCGATGATTCATGCTTTTAACTGTACCTGACCTGTTTGAAGGCGACGACGGTTGCATCGTCGCGGTCACGCGAGAAATCGCGAAAAAGAACGCCGGCAATCAGGGCCGGATGATGCATGAGCAAGCCGGGATAGGCGTCGAGATCCCAACGGGTGCTCAAGCCGTCGGAGTGCAGCACGCACACCGCATCCTGCGGCCAGGGCAGCGTGAATTGCTGGATTCTGCGCATGTTGTGGCCGGCGATGCCGCTGTGCGAAATCAGATTCTTGGAGGAAAGGTGCGTCACGATCGAGGCGCTGATGTTGCCGATGCCGGCGAAATGGAGCTCGCCGGCATCGACGAGCGCCTGCGCCACCGCGACCGCCGCGCCGCGCGTGGTGCGCAGCGCGCCGTGGATCGCATCCATGTATTCGGAGGGAGACAGGTTCGGCCTGCTGCCGAAGACATTCACCGCCGCCTGCGACGCCATTGCCGCAGCCGCCCCATGCCCCAGACCGTCGGCAACCAGCACCGTTGCCCCACTGTTGTCCAGGGCGATAGCCCAGGCATCGCCGCTCACCTCCTCGCCGCGTATCGGCGCGCAGACCGCACCGTACTCTACCGCCGGCGCCGGTTCCGCTGCGGAAGCGTGCGGCCACAGGCGCATCAGGAATACCGCTCCCTTTCCGGCAATGGAATAAGCATCGAAGTAGTCCGACATGCGGCGCATCGCGCCCAGCCCGGTGCCCGTCGTGCCGGCGGTCGACATGCCGTCGCGCAGGCAATGCGCGAGGCTGGCGATGCCGGGGCCGCTGTCCAGCGCCAGCACCTCGAACGCGGGCGCCGCGCCGTGCCGGGTCGGCGTCAGGACCAGCTTGCCCTGGCCGGCGTGCTTCAGGATATTGGTGGCGCATTCAGTGACCACGATCGCAAGCCTGCCGAGCGCCGTTTCGTCGAACCCGAGCTGTCCGGCACTGTGGGCCGCGCAGCGGCGCGCTACCGCGACATCGCTTCTATGCGTAACCGCAAGCACTTTCTGTTTTTCTCCGGAAACTATCATCGCTTCCACTTGGTAATCGTCACAGCAGTTCCTTTTCCCGGTTCCGTCGCAAGTTCGAATTCATCCGTCAGGCGCCTGGCGCCGCCCAGGCCGAAGCCGAGCCCGGTGCCGCTGGAAAAACCGTCGGTTAACGCCAGTTTCACATTGGCGATACCCGGGCCGTTGTCACGGAAAGTAATGCGCAGGCCACGCAGCGACCCTGACGCAACCACTTCGATCTGCGCTTCGCCGCCGCCGCCGTAGCGCAGCGTGTTGCGCGCCAGTTCGCTGGCCGCCGTCACCATTTTGGTCTGGTCCACCAGGGTTAAACCGATTTCCACCGCCCGTTCCCGCACCAGTGCGCGCAACCGGACCAGATCCTCGTCCGAGCGCACCGGATGCGCCATGATGGGATTGAAGGATGGGAAGTTGTTCGCCATTGCTTTGCCGCTATGAGAGAAGAAATGGAGACAATGCGCGGCGCGCACTTCCAGCACACTTCTAGTTTTTACCCAATAACGCCATGCCTCTTTCCAGGTTCAATGCAGTACGCACGCCGTTCAACGGCAAGCCCAGTTCCACCAGCGTGATTGCGACCGTCGGCCGCATGCCGACCACGACGGTGGTCGCGTCCAGGATGCGCGCCATGGATGCGGTATTGCTGATCATTTTCGCGATGAAGGAATCGACGAAATCGAGCGCGGAGATGTCGATCAGCACGCCTTTCGCCTGGTGCTCGACGATGGATGACATCAAGTCGTCCTGCAAGGTCACCGCAAGGCGATCGTGCATGTCGACCTGTATGGTGACGAGCAACAGCTTGCCTATCCTCAGGATTGGAATGCGTTCCATGCCGCCCGCTGACCCTAGAAACGCATGACGAATGGAGCGCTTGCGGCAGGCGATGCCGTGCCGTTCGTGCGCATCGCGACGCCGCCCGCTCCGTTCAGAGTGGTTCCGGTGCGCTCCAGTGCCAGCAGGAATGCGTCGGCCAGTGTCGCCTTGGTGATGACGTCTTCCAGGCTGACGCCGAGATGAACGATGGTTTGCGCGATCTGGGGACGGATGCCGCTGATGATGCAGTCCGCTCCCATCAGGCGCGCGGCGCCGACCGTCTTCAGCAAATGCTGCGCGACCAGCGTATCGACTGTCGGCACGCCGGTGATGTCGATGATCGCGATTGCGGCGCCGGTATCGACGATTTTCTGCAACAGGGTTTCCATCACCACCTGCGTGCGAGCGCTGTCGAGCGTGCCGATCAAGGGCAGCGCCAGTACGTTTTGCCACAGCTTGACCACCGGCGTGGAGAGTTCCAGCAACTCCTGCTGCTGACGGGCAATAATCTGTTCGCGGTTTTTCTGGAACACTTCGATGGTGAACAAGCCGAGCTTGTCGATCAGCGTACTGATGGCCCAGGTGTGGTCGGCCAAGGCCTCCGGCTGCTTGGCAAGCTCGGCGCGCAAGCGCATGAACAGCGGTTGCTTGATGGAAAAGAGGAACGTCGCGGTTTCGCTCGGCGTCGATCCTCGCTGGGCACGCGAGCGCGACAGGTCGCTCAGATACTCGCGCATTTCCTCCCATTCGCGCTTGTCGATGTCGTCAGATACATCGTTTTTCATGGTTTGCGACAGCAGGTGCAGGAACTGACTGCATTGCTGGCGCAACGCGCCTTCCACGGTGGTATCGCCAAACCGCAGCATTTGCGCTTTCAGCTGCTGCGTCCATTCCGCCAGAATCTCCTCCTGGAAGCGTTCGATGATTGCACCGAGATCCCCGGTATTGCTTGCTTTAGCCATCACTGCCGCCACCCGAAAGGACGTAATTGAAAATGTTGGAGGTGCGAAAGCGGAAAAAGTTGCGGCGGTTTATGCGAGCGGAAAGCGTTCCATGGAGGCATTGCGTGGCCGCAACGCCTAAGGAGGAAGCACGGAAAGAAATTCCGGGGGGCAACCACGGCGAGAATTTACGGGCGCACCTGTATTTGGCAAGTTGCGCCATGCATTGCGCGCGCCGCATCACGTACTCGGCTCAAATCATTCAATTCGAGCCTGGCCCCTTTTACCAGGCCTGGAGTTGATTTTGAAAGGCAATCCATGACCAAGTAACTTCTGCCTGACGATTAATTGACTGAACAGATTCGGTGCGTTGATACAGTTTTTTCAGCAGGCCATTTTTTTGAGCAAGTTCGATGGTCTCCTCAGCTGAAACATCAAATACGCGCCTGTTGGACGGGGCTAAACCATGGCGCAATGAGATTACTAGAAACGCGCTAGGCTTCAGCAAATTTGCAATGTTGGACATGGCCTGCTGTCGCTCTTGCGCAGATAAGTGCATCCATACAGCAGTGACAAGCACAAGGTCGAAAGACTCCCTGCGAGTCCTCGTTTTATGCAGGTGAGGAAGACTGTCATCAAGCCACTCGATTCGATTGGATGGATGAAGACTCGCGGCGGCGTGGCGGAATGGGCTCGTTGGCTCTACCGCAAGCACGCAATGCCCCTTAGCTGCCAGCCATGCAGCATCAACGCCGGTTCCCGCGCCTATATCCAATATTTTGCTTTGCTTTTTAGGGAAAAGATGAGCGACAGCTTTGTACTTATCCAAGAAAGAGACGCTTTCATAGCGAGGAATCAGTAACTCCGCATCTTCGATGTAGCCTTCTGTTCCGGGAATAACTGTTGATTGCATGGAGGAGCCTAACGACGCTGTAGAAAAACCCGATTCTGAATACCCAGTTCAGTTTCGGCATGATTTTTATTGGAGCACATTTCAAATTTCATTTTTTTGATCTCGTTTCAAATGCAAAATCGCCCTGCATCATCCAATCAACATTAAGAGGTCCAATCGAGCCTCGCCAATGCCATTGCGCTCGATTTTCTCGCCTTGATGCATACCCATGGTTGGCGCCGGCCCAGGGGAAGGGCGATGTCAAGCTGCCACGCCAAAGAGGGCTCCAACTCCAGCGGTCAGTCCCATTGCCAACGCTCCCCAGAAGGTCACGCGCGTGACAGACACGAGCAACGGTGAGCCCCCGGCGCGTGCAGCAATCAGACCCAGGAGCGCGAGAAAGAAAAGCGAGCTGCCCGCGAGGCCCCACATGAGCGCAGAGGCCGGGAGCAAGAGAACCATCAGCAGGGGCAGAAGTGCGCCGGCGGCAAACGTGCCAGCCGAGGCGAGCGCAGCCTGCACTGGTTTGGCGGCCAATGTGTCTGATATGCCAAGCTCGTCTCGCGCGTGCGCTGTGAGCGCGTCATGTGCCATCAATTTGGCTGCAACGGTCGATGCCAATGCCTCATCGAGGCCACGCTTGACGTAGATAGCCATGAGCTCGGCGTGTTCTTGCCTGGGATTCTCAGCCAGCTCTGCCTTCTCGCGTGTCAGATCTGCGCTTTCGGTATCGGCTTGCGAACTGACCGAGACATATTCGCCCGCAGCCATTGACATGGCTCCGGCAACGAGGCTTGCAACACCTGTGACAAGAATGGTCTTGGTACCGGCACCTGTGGCCGCTATGCCCAAGACAAGGCTGGCAGTGGAAACGATTCCATCGTTTGCGCCAAGAACGGCGGCACGTAGCCAGCCTGTACGGTGCGTTCTGTGTCTTTCGCTGTGCCTCATAGGTAGTGCCCCGCAATGGGTTGGGTTGCGACGACTAACTTGATTTAATTTCCATATCCTGAATGAATATACCCGACAAACAGAACAAGCTCGTTATACGTTGTCAATCACGAGTCTGCATCCTGCCCGATTGGCGCTTCATGGTTATACGGTATAAAAATACAGTTCAACTGGAGGAACATTTGCCCAGGCCAGGAGATGCCATGGTGCAGGCCCGGCTTCAAGCGTATACTAGGCTGAGTATTTTTTCATGGCTGCATATTGCTTGGGAAAACAGACGATTTTTGGCGATACTCCCTAAATTCATTAACGCGGTAGGGGGAAATGCCCGTTAGAGTCCAAGACACCGCGTGCCGGCCCGTTTTGGCATGAGTGATAGCCCGCCTCTCGGCGGGCGCTTTCGCAGAGCGGGCGATGTAACGGCGTGCGCCGGGATAGCGTGGTTGAGCAGTCAAACGTTCGTCCACAGGCAAACGCCATCCGAAGGCCGGGCCGTCAATGCATCGACTTGCCCGGCGCCTGCATCGCATCGGCGGCCGTGTCGGACGCGAATAGCTGCGTGCAATCGACCTTGTCGAAGTCGTAGCGCTGTCCGCAGAAATCGCAATGGATGATCAGCGATCCGAGTTCCGCGAGTGCGGCGTCGACTTCGTTCTGCCCAAGCATTTTCAGCATGCCGCCGACCTTTTCCCGGTTGCAGGTGCACTGGAATTCCGGGTGCCGCGCTTCGAACACGCGGATGGTTTCTTCCCAGAACAGGCGGCGCATCAGCGTCTGGATATCGGTGGTCAGCAATTCCTCGTTGCGTAGCGTGGAGCCGAGCATGACGGCATGGTTCCATGCCTCAGCGTCGTCCTCGACCCGGGTGCCGGTGCCGCCATCTTTTGGCAGCTTCTGCAGCAGCAGGCCGCGCGCTACGTTCTCGTTTGCCGCAAGCCACAGCTTGGTATCGAGTTGTTCGGAGCGCAGCATGTAGTTCTCGATCACGGCGGCGACCGAATCGCCATCGAGCGGGACGATGCCTTGATAGGGTTGGCTGCCGGGTACTTTTTCCTTCGGATCGAGCGTGATCACGAAGCGGCCTTGCCCATGCAGGTTGACGAGTTGCGGCAAGGATGCCTGCTCGTCGATGGCCGCGTTGGGCGCCAGCTTGGCGGTGGCGCGCATCTTCAAGTCCGCATCGCATTCGACCACCAGCAGCTTGACCGGTCCGTCGCCGTGGATTTGCATGATGATCGCGCCCTGGAATTTCAGGTTGGCCGACAGCAGCGCGGCGGCAGCGAGCATTTCGCCGAGCAGCGTCTTGACCGGCGTCGGGTAATCGTGGCGCGCCTGCACCTGGGTCCAGGTTTCCGAGATTTCGACCAGTTCGCCGCGCACCGGCGCGTCTTCGAACATGAATTTTTGCAGCGTATCGGTCATCATTTGATTCGTTTCAAATCCGTCTTGAAGAGCTGGCCGCGCGCCACGTAAGCGGCGGCGTTGACCTGCAGGCGCGCGGTATCGTCCTCGGTCAATGTGCGCGCCACCTTGGCCGGCGAGCCGAGGATCAGCGAATTGTCCGGAAATTCCTTGCCTTCGGTGACCAGCGCACCCGCGCCGACCAGGCAGTTTTTACCGATTTTCGCGCCATTCAGGATCACCGCCTGGATGCCCACCAGCGAGCCTTCGCCGATGGTGCAGCCATGCAGCATCGCCTGGTGGCCGACCGTCACATTGCTGCCGATGGTCAGCGGAAATCCGGGGTCGGTATGCAGGACACAGCTTTCCTGCACGTTGCTGTTCTCGCCGATCGTGATCGGTTCATTGTCGCCGCGAATGGTCGTTCCGAACCAGATGCTGGCATTCGCCCGGACGTTGACGTTTCCGATGATGTTCGCGGAGTCGGCGATGAATGCGGAGGAGTCGATTTCGGGCGCATGTTCGCCCAACTGATAAATGGCCATGAGTCGGTGGAGTGAAAGGTTGAACGATTGGAGGAGCGTGTTGCGCTTCTTGACGGTTGCATCGACTGCCGGAAAGCAACGATGCTGCATGCCGCTTCCGAAACGTGCCAAAGCGGTATTTTATCGCTATCCTTGGCTGACAGCGATAGACGCGGATTTGGTTAAAAGGTTGAGCAGGCCAGGCGATCATGCAGCCGGCGGAATCCGCAGCTCCTTCGCCCGCTCTTCCTCCAGCAGCCGCAGCACGCGCCGCTGGAGCTTGCCGGTGGTGGTCAGCGGTAATTCCTCGACGAATTCAATTTCCTTCGGATATTCATAAGGGGCAAGCTGGCCGCGCACATGCGCCTGCAATTCGGCGATCAGCTTGTCATCTGCGGCGCGGCTGCGTCTGGCACCGGGTGTAAGCACGACGAAGGCCTTGACGATATTGCCGCGCTCGGCGTCCGGCTTTGGCACTACGGCGGCATTGGCAACGGCCCGATGCTTGAGCAGACAGTTTTCGATCTCGGAAGGGCCGATGCGATAGCCGGCTGCCTTGAACATGTCGTCTGCTCGTCCCTGATACCAGAGATAGCCCTCTTCATCGGTTGATGCCAGGTCGCCGGTGCGGCACCAGTCGCCGGTATATTTGGCGCGCGTCGCTTCCGGATTCTTCCAGTATTCGATGAAGAAAATCGGATCGGGGAAACCATGAATATCTGTGCGGTTGAGCGCCACTTCACCGGTTTCGCCAGGTTTCACGATATTGCCTTCATCATCGATTACCGCGACCCGATGGCCGGGATAGGGGCGGCCCATGCTGCCAGGTTTCGCGGGCCATTGCTCCGCGCTGTTGCCGACGATGTAATTCATCTCGGTCTGGCCGAACATTTCGTTGATCGTGATCCCGAGCGCCGAGCGCCCCCAGTTGAATACGGTATCGCCGACGGCTTCGCCTGCGCTCATGATCGCACGCAGTTTCAGCCTGAAACGATGACGCGGCGCTGGAAATGCCTTCATCATCATCTTGAGTGCGGTCGGAAACAGGAAGGTATTGGTGATGCCGTATTTCTCCAATAAATAGAATGCATTTTCGGCGGAAAATCGGCCGCGATAGCCGACGATCGGCTTTCCGAAATATAGCGTGGGTAGCAGCGCATCCATTAATCCACCGGTCCATGCCCAGTCGGCAGGCGACCAGAACACATCGTCTTCTTTCGGAAACCAGTTTTGCGAGGCGACAAAACCGGTCAGGTTGCCGATCACTGCCGAGTGCGGAATCAATGCGCCTTTGGGTGCGCCGGTCGTGCCGCTGGTGTAAATCAGGATGGCCGGATCGGTTGCTTGTGTTTTGACGGGAATGAAACTGCCAGAGGCATGCGCGCTTTCCGCGTACCAATCCAGGGTATTCGGCCCATCGCAATCGACGGCAATGACATGCAGTAGCGATGGGCATTTGGCCCGGATCGCATTCAGGTTGGCCAGCGCTGCATGATCCGCGATGGCGACTACGGCCTCGCTATTTTGCAACCGGTATTCGAGCGCATCCGGTCCGAACAGGATCGACGTCGGCATGGAGACCGCACCGATCTGGAAGCATGCCATGTGCGCCACCGCCGTTTCAGGCCGCTGCGGCAGAATAATGGCGATTCGCTCGCCGCGCCGGACGCCAAGATTGCGCAATACATTCGAGATCCGATTGGCTTGCGCTTGCAGCGTCGCGTAAGTCATGGTGGCAGTATGGCCCGACTCGTCTTCGTAATGCAGCGCGACCCGCGATTTGTCGCTGGCCCAGCGGGCGCAGCAGACTTCGGCAATATTAAACTTGTCCGGCACATGCCAGCGAAACGCATTGTAAAGTGCGGAATAATTATCCGTCTTCGAATCGATAGCGGTTGTCACATAACCTCCGGTATAATTATCGAACGATCGTTCTATTATACTTCAGCCATTACATTGCGATGCCCATGAGCGCAGAAATCAATTGCATCCACTTTCGCAACAGGATCCATGCATGAAGCCTTCCCATTCCGAATTTATCACGGTCCGCGGCCTTCGGTATCATATTCGCCACTGGGGACGAAAAGATGCACCCAAGCTGTTCATGACGCATGGCTGGATGGATGTGTCGGCGTCCTTTCAGTTCGTGGTCGATTGCCTGCAGCACGACTGGCATGTGATCGCGCCGGACTGGCGCGGCTTCGGCCTGACGCGGAATATTCCGGGCATCGATGCGTACTGGTTTCCGGATTATTTTGGCGATCTGGACGCGATCCTGCGGTATTACTCGCCGGATATGCCAGTCAACCTGATCGGCCACAGCATGGGCGGCAACGTGGTGTGCCTGTATGCCGGAGTGCGCCCGCAGCGGGTCGCAAAACTAATCAATCTGGAAGGCTTTGGCTTGCCTGCCGTACAAGCCGGGCAGGCGCCGGGGCGCTATGCGAAATGGCTGGATGAATTGCGCGAGCCGCCCCGTTTGCGTACCTATGCAACACAAGAGGATGTCGCTGCTCGTCTGCAAAAAAACAATCCGCGCCTGACCGATGAGCAGGCCGCTTTCCTGTCCGGCCACTGGGCCGCACGCAATGATCGTGGCGAATGGGAAATCCTGGCCGATCCGGCGCACAAATTATCCAATCCCCAGTTGTACCATGTGGAAGAGGTGCTGGCATGCTGGAACGCAATTGTCGCCCCGGTGCTGTGGGTGGAAGCAGACGATACCGATGCTTGGCGCTGGATGGGTTCGAAGTCGGAAGCGCGCGCCGAGACGGATCGCCGTATACAGCACATTCCCCATGTCACAACCGCGATCATTCGGGATGCCGGGCATATGTTGCATCACGATCAGCCCGAGGCGTTGGCGCAATTGATCGAAGGATTCCTGCAGGGATGATCTATTCCTTCCCGCTATGGAATCCGTGTGCTGCGCCAGCAGGATAATGCTTCTTCACTGCAATGTGTCCGAAGAAATTTGTCCGGCTTAGGGAAAATACTCCAATGTGCAACTGCAACAAAATCGAACCAAGCAGCGTACAATTATTCTAATCTTTCAACTATCACATCAATGATCCAGGGCTTGCATGCTTAATGTCGATTTGCATTGCCATTCCACCGTTTCCGACGGCGTGCTGACGCCGGCGAAAGTGGCTGCGCGCGCCAAGGCCAACGGCGTTGCGGTATGGGCGTTGACCGATCACGATGAAATCGATGGAATTGCGGAAGCGCGGGCGGCGGCTTCCGGGCTTGGCCTGACATTTGTGCCGGGCGTGGAAATTTCGGTGACATGGGCGGGGGAAACAGTGCACATCGTCGGGCTGCAAATCGACGAGACCAATGAGACCCTGGTAAAAGGACTGTCTGCTACCCGCTCCGGCCGCCAAGCGCGCGCGCACGAAATTGCCGATCAACTGGCGACAGCCGGAATTCCCGATGCCTATGAAGGCGCGTTGAAATTCGTCGGCAATCCGGACCTGATCTCGCGTACGCATTTCGCACGCTATATCCTTGAACTGGGAATCGAGAAGGAAATCGGCCAGGTATTCCGCCATTATCTGACGGAAGGCAAACCGGGCTATGTGCCGCATCGCTGGGCGACGCTGAAGAACGCCGTTGCATGGATACGCGGCGCCGGCGGCGTTGCGGTGATTGCCCATCCGGGGCGTTATGATTTCACCGAGCTGGGGTTCGACGCATTCTTCGCTGAATTCAAGCAATTGGGCGGTGCCGGAATCGAAGTAACGACGGGAAGTCATACCGTCGATCAATATGAGTATTACGCAAAAATAGCCCGCCGGTATGATTTCCTCGCTTCGCGTGGCTCTGATTTTCACGGGCCGGGCGAATCTTCCATCGATCTGGGCATGCTGCCGCCGTTGCCTGGCAGGGTCGTACCCATCTGGCACGATTGGAATCTGTAAATTACCTTGTGTACGCTGTCTTGCCGCAATCCACCGCGCCGGCGGCGGGATTCTATTGAATTCTGAAGAAATAACCGCATGTTGAAAATGGAATTAATCAGGGAGCTTGCTGAAAAATGAAACGAATTTTCCTCTTTGTCGCAACCAACATCGCGGTGATCGCGGTGATGAGTATTGTGTTGTCGCTGTTGGGCGTGAACCGTTTTTTGACCGGTAGCGGATTGAATTTGCCGATGCTGATGGTGTTTTCGCTGGTGGTCGGTTTTACCGGTGCGATTTTTTCGCTGCTGATCAGCAAGCAGATGGCGAAATGGTCGACCGGTGCGCGCGTAATCGATGCGCCGTCTTCCTCGACCGAGTTCTGGCTGGTCGACACCATCAAGCGGCTGGCTGACCGCGCTGGCATTGCGATGCCGGAAGTAGCAATCTACGATGGCGAAGCGAATGCATTCGCCACCGGTGCATTCAGGAATTCGGCGCTGGTAGCGGTTTCGACCGGATTGATCGAAACCATGAACAAGGAAGAAATCGAAGCGGTGCTGGGCCATGAAATCGCGCACGTGGCGAATGGCGACATGGTAACCATGACCCTGATCCAGGGCGTGGTGAATACGTTCGTCGTGTTCCTGTCGCGCGTGGTGGGTTATGCGGTCGATCGCGCGCTGTCACGCGACAACAATGAGGGCCCGGGCATCGGCTACACTGTCGCGGTCATCGTGTCGCAAATCATTTTCGGCATCGGCGCATCGATGATCGTGGCGTGGTTTTCACGGCATCGCGAGTTCCGTGCCGACGCCGGCTCGGCGCAGCTGCTCGGTAGCCCGCAACCCATGATGCATGCGCTGGCGCGGCTGGGCGGCTTGCAGCCGGGCGACTTGCCGCAAGCGGTCGCCACGCTGGGCATTAGCAGTTCGCCAGGCTTCATGGCGCTGTTTTCGACTCATCCGCCGATCGAGCGGCGGATTGCCGCGTTACGCGGCATGCGCTGAATCGGTCTCCAATGGCGCAATTTTTTCAGATACATCCGGATAACCCCCAATTACGCCTGATCAAGCAGGCAGCCCAGATCATCCATTCCGGCGGGATCGTCGCCTTGCCGACCGACTCCTGCTATGCGCTGGTCTGCCATCTTGATGACAAGAGCGCGGTGGAGCGCCTGAGGCGGATCCGGGAGGTAGATGAGAAGCATCATCTGACGCTGCTATGCCGTGATCTGGCTGAAATTGCGCAATATGCACGCGTCGATAACCGGCAGTACCGGTTGCTCAAGACTGCGACGCCGGGTCCGTACACCTTCATCCTGGAAGCGACCAGGGAAGTGCCGCGCCGCTTGAGTCATCCATCGCGCAAGACTATCGGATTGCGCGTGCCGGAAAACCAGATCGCGCAGGCGCTGCTGGCAGAATTGGGCCAGCCGTTGCTGGGTACGACCCTGATCTTGCCGGGCGACGATCAACCCTTGTCCGATGCCGAGGCCATACGCGATGGCCTGGAAAAACAGATCGACCTGATCGTCGACGGCGGCGCATGCAGTCTGGAGCCCACCACCGTGGTCGATTTGACCGGTGAGGAGACAGTACTGGTGCGGCAGGGGCGCGGCGCTGCCGGGTTATTCGGCCTGTGATCAGGCTTTCTCTATACTATTACGGGTATTTTTAAACTGCGCCGAATTCATTGCGTAAAAAGGCTTATTTTTACTTATACTCCCTATTATCGTTGTGAATTAGAAATATTCATTCAACCGGTAAACCATGTTCGCCGGCATTGATGATTGCATTCAGCCGCAGGCGACCGGGTTCACTCTGCTAAAATCCCCTGAATGAACGATCTTATCCAGACAATCGCGGTGTATGCGTTACCGGTACTTTTCGCGATCACTCTTCACGAAGCCGCCCATGCCTACGCCGCCAGATACTTTGGCGATTCGACCGCGTATGCGCAGGGACGCATGAGTCTCAATCCGGTCAAGCATATCGATCCATTCGGCACCATCGTGATCCCGATACTGCTATATGTCGCCACTGGCGGCGCATTCCTGTTCGGCTACGCCAAACCGGTACCGATCGATTTCGGCAAGCTGCGCAAGCCGAAGCGCGACATGGCCTGGGTAGCATTGGCCGGGCCCGGTGCCAATTTTGTAATGGCGCTGATGTGGCTGGTGTTTTCGATGTTTCTAGTGGCAGCGCAGATCGATGAAGCATTTTTCCAGGAAATGGCCAGGGCGGGCGTGCTGACCAACCTGGTGATGTTTGCTTTCAACCTGTTTCCGATTCCACCGCTCGACGGCGGTCGCATATTGACCAGCGTGCTGCCGCACCGGTACGCATACAAATTCGCGCAAATCGAGCCGTACGGCTTTTTCATCGTAATGCTGATGGTGATACTGAAAGTGCTGTACTTCTGGATGACGCCGGTCATGGTTGCCGCCGGCGCGGTATTGCGGCTGCTGGTTTCCCCTCTCAATTTTCTTTTAAGCTGAATGACTATGTATCCTGATCGCGTTGTTTCCGGCATGCGCCCCACCGGCGCGATGCACCTCGGCCATTACCATGGCGCCCTCGTCAACTGGGTGAAACTGCAATCCGAACTGCCGTGCCTGTTCTTTGTCGCGGACTGGCATGCGCTCACGACGCATTACGACGATCCGAGCATCATCGAAGGCAGTACCTGGGACATGCTGATCGACTGGCTGGCCGCCGGCGTCGATCCGTCGCAAGCCACGCTGTTCATCCAGTCCAAAATTCCCGAGCATGCCGAACTGCATCTGCTGATGTCGATGGCGACGCCGCTCGGCTGGCTGGAGCGCGTGCCGACTTACAAGGACCAGCAGGAAAAACTGGCAGACCGCGATCTGTCGACTTACGGTTTCCTCGGCTATCCCTTGATGATGGCAGCCGACGTGCTGATCTACCGCGCCAGCCTGGTGCCGGTTGGCGAGGACCAGGTGCCGCACGTTGAAATCATGCGCGAGCTGGCGCGACGCTTCAATCATATTTACGGCAAGGAAAAAGGCTTCGAGGAAAAGGCCCGCGAAGCGGTGAAGAAGTTGGGCAGCAAGCGCGCCAAGCTCTACAACGAATTGCGCACGGCCTATCAGGAACAGGGCAAGGGGGATGCGCTGGAGCAGGCCAGGGCCATGCTGGACGATGCGCAAAACCTGTCGATGATCGACCGCGAGCGCCTGTTCGGCTATCTGGAAGGCAGCCGCAAGCTGATACTGCTGGAGCCGCAGGTACGCCTGACCGAGGCCGCGCGTCTGCCAGGGCTCGACGGACAGAAAATGTCCAAGAGCTACGGCAATTCGATTGCGCTGCGCGAGGACAAGGAATCGGTAACCAGGAAGATTCGCACCATGCAAACCGATCCGGCACGCGTGCGCCGCACCGACCCTGGCAATCCGGAAAAATGCCCGGTCTGGCAATTCCACAAAGTGTATTCCGATCAGGCGATCCGGGATTGGGTGTGGCAAGGCTGCACTACCGCCGGTATCGGTTGCCTCGAATGCAAGCAGCCGGTGATCGATGCCATCCTGAAAGAACAGGAGCCGATGCACGAGCGCGCGCAGCAATATCTGGACGATCCGTCCCTGGTGCGCGCCATTGTTGCCGACGGTTGCGACAAGGCGCGCAAGCTGGCGCAGGAAACGATGCGCGACGTGCGCGAGGCGATGGGGTTGAGCTACAACTGATGTTTCCTCTCACGTGCCCGAAACCATGACCTCATCTTCTGCCGTCGAGCGACCATCGTTGTGGGTCATCCGGTTCATGCCGCTGATACCCGCTGGCGAAGTGCTCGATCTGGCGTGCGGCGGCGGCCGGCACGCGCGGCTCCTGGCCGGGGGCGGCCACCGTGTCGTGGCAGTCGACCGTAATGCCGATGCGCTGGCGGCACTGGCGGCGCACGGCATCGATACGCTGCCGATCGACCTTGAAGCGGACGGCATCTGCTGGACATTTCAGCCAGGCCGTTTTGCCGGCATTGTCGTCACCAATTATCTGCATCGCCCCTTGTTTCCACATATCGTATCGAGCCTGGCGCCGGGAGGCGTGCTGATTTATGAAACCTTTGCACAGGGAAATGCGCAGTTTGGAAAACCCTCAAATCCGGATTTCCTGTTGCGCACCGGCGAACTGCTGGAGATGGCGCGTGCCAGCGCACCGTATCCGTTGCGCGTAATTGCTTTCGAGGATGGCTGGACCGATCAGCCCAAGCCCGCCATGGTGCAGCGCATCTGCGCGATCAAGCAAGTGCAGGACGCCGCGCCCGGGCAGCTGCGCCTCTTTTGACACCGGATTCCCGCAAGATGCCCCACGGAAGCGGCCTATCCGCTACAATCCCCTATTTCCATACTTACCTTTGCACATCATCATGATCCAGGGCAGCATAGTTGCAATTGTCACTCCCATGCACGCGGACGGCAGCCTCGATCTGCCAGGACTGCGCAAGCTGATTGACTGGCATATCGCCGAAGGCACCGACGGCATCGTGATCGTCGGTACCACAGGTGAATCGCCGACCGTTTCGGTCGAAGAGCATTGCACGCTGATCAAGGTCGCGGTCGATCATGCTGCCAAACGGATTCCGGTCATCGCCGGCACCGGCGGCAATTCGACGACGGAAGCGATCGAGCTGACCGGCTTTGCCAAACAGGCTGGCGCCGATGCATCGCTGCTGGTGGTGCCGTACTACAACCGCCCGACCCAGGAAGGGATGTACCAGCACTTCAGAAAGATTGCGGAGTCGGTCGATCTGCCCGCGATTCTTTACAACGTGCCGGGCCGCACCGTGGCGGACATGTCGAATGACACCATATTGCGGCTCGCGCAGGTGCCGGGTATCGCCGGTGTCAAGGATGCGACCGGAAACATCGGCCGCGGCAGCGATCTGATTCGCCTTGCACCAGCATCGTTCGCAGTGTATTCCGGAGACGACCCGACAGCAATGGCACTGATGTTTTGCGGCGCCAGGGGCAATATTTCCGTGACCGCCAACGTTGCGCCGCGCGGCATGCACGATCTGTGCGCAGCGGCGATGGACGGAAAAGTGGCAGAAGCAGTCGCCATCAACAACAAGCTTTTACCCTTGCATAACAAACTCTTCGTTGAGCCGAACCCGGTGCCGGTCAAGTGGGCCCTGGCGCAGATGGGCCTGATCGAAGCCGGTATCCGCCTGCCGCTGGTGTCACTGGGGGCAGGCTATCACGACACCGTGCGTGCAGCATTGCGCGAGTCCGGTGTATTACAATAGCGCCGCCAACGGCCCGACCCGCGGCGCGTATCCTGACATGACCCTATTCGGTATCGACATGACTAATCGGAAGAACTCTTACATGGCTCAATGCAGCACCGCCGGACGCGGACTCTTTTGCGCAATCGCGCTGACCAGCCTTGCAGGCTGCGGTTCATTGAATTCCATGATGGAATCCGGCCGGCTCGATTACAAAAGCGCCAGTAAGGAATCTATCTCGACGCTGGAAGTTCCGCCGGATCTGACGCAGTTGCAGCGCGATAACCGATATGCCATTCCGGAAGCAAATAACGGCACCGCGACTGCTTCCGGATACAGCCTGCAGCAGGGCACACGCCCCGCCGTTGCAGAGACAACTGCCGTTGCGCCTAAAACCGTCCCGGACATGCGGATCGAGCGCGATGGCAAACAACGCTGGCTGGTTGTCAAACAGACGCCGGAAGCGCTCTGGCCGCAAATCAAGGACTTCTGGCAGGATGCGGGTTTCCTGCTCAACACCGAATCGCCGCAAACCGGCGTAATGGAAACCGATTGGGCGGAGAACCGCGCAAAAATTCCGCAGGACATTATTCGCGATATCCTGGGCAAGGCGCTCGATTCACTGTATTCCACCGGAGAGCGCGACAAGTTCCGCACGCGCCTGGAGCGCGGACCGGATGGAACGACTGAAATTTATATCAGCCATCGCGGCGCGCAGGAAGTGCTGACCGGGTCGGAAAAGGAAAGCACCGTCTGGACGCCACGCCCATCTGATCCGGAGCTTGAAGCCGAATTTTTGTCACGCTTGATGAACCGGCTCGGCATGGAAAGCGTGCAGGCGAAGGCAGTGGTTGCCAATGCAGTGCCGCAGCCGGCGCACGCCAAGCTGGTCAAGGGAAGCAATGGCGGTCATGTGGACGTCGATGAAGGCTTCGATCGCGCATGGCGCCGTGTCGGCTTGGCGCTCGACCGAGTCGGCTTCACGGTGGAAGACCGCGATCGCGCACAAGGTCTGTATTTTGTGCGCTACGTGGATCAGAAAACGGACGCGCAAAGCAAATCGGCAGAAAAGGGCTTTCTGTCACGGTTATTTTCCGGCAGCGACGACAAGGCGAAAACCGCACAGCGTTATCGGATTTCCGTTAAAGGTTCCGGCGCAGCCAGCCAGATCACCGTTCTCAACAATGACGGACGCCCGGAGGCATCCGCTACCGGCGAGAGGATTTTGTCGCTGCTGAATGAACAGCTCAAGTAAAAGCGCAACAATACGCAGAAGTCAAAAAAGTAACGGTGAGATCATCCGTACCCTTTCGTCTTGAAGATGAAGGGGACGCGATGGTTCTCCGTTGTTCAAGTTACCGGCTTGCATGTAACCTGACCTCATTCAATCGTAGTCAGCGGGTTCGCCATTGAAATTTGCCAGTCTGGGAAGCGGTAGCGAGGGAAATGCATTATTGATTTCCGCCGCATCTGGTACAACGCGCAGCACCGTCATGCTGGATTGTGGCTTCGGCATGCGCGAAACCGAACGCAGGCTGGCAAAATTCGACATGACGCCTGCTGATATCACCGGCATCGTTGTGACGCATGAGCATCAGGATCATGTCGGCGGCGTTTTCAAATTCGCCAGGCGTCATCGGATTCCAGTCTGGCTCTCGCACGGTACATACAGCGTCGTACGGCAGGACTGCGAAGGCGTGGCGCTGCATTTTTGCCGGGACGGCGACCGGCTGGCAATCGGTGACCTGGAACTTTTTCCCTACACCGTGCCGCATGATGCGCGCGAACCGATACAGTATGTCGCAAGCGACGGCCACGTTCGGCTTGGCATATTGACGGATGCGGGTCATGCGACATCGCATCTGATTCAGGCGCTGGACGGTTGCGATGCATTGATGCTGGAATGCAATCATGATTGCAAGATGCTGACCAATTCCGCCTATCCTCCCTCATTGAAACATCGTATCGGCGGCGCCTATGGGCACCTGTCGAACGATACGGCTGCGGGTATTCTGGCTGCGCTCAATCAATCCCATCTCAAAACAGTCATCGGAGCGCATCTGAGCCGTCAGAATAATACGCCTGCGCTGGCGCGGACGGCATTGAGCAATGTGCTTGCTGCCCGTTCAACGGAGATCATGATTGCCTGTCAGGAAGAGGGATTTGGTTGGGTGAATATGCAGAAATGACGCCAACTACAGTACATGTATCGGGTGACGGCAAAGAATCTGGAGAGTTTTTGGTGTTATAGCAAGCCATGCAAGACGTTGAGTGTTAAAATCCGGCCTCAGCGTTGCGAGGACAGACGCATGCAATTTGCTTCTGCGATGCAAGACGAAGCACGAACGCAGATTCCATGCCAGAGCAGTAACACTGGCGGAATAAAGTAGGTGTGAAACTATTTGGCGCTTGCCAACAATAATGCGGCTGTGACGAAACAGGTAGACGTAAGGGACTTAAAATCCCTCGGTGGCAACACCGTGCCGGTTCGATTCCGGCCAGCCGCACCACCAACGCATCAACAATATTGGCAGAAATGACGGGAAGAACTCCATTCGAGTTCTCTCGCCGGACGGTCCGTCGGGCTGCCGTATCACCTTGCCGTATCATCTCTCTCTTTTGTAGAAACCGCTTGAGTCGCTGATGTGGATGTGCCGCTGTGCCGATGCCCCCTCTGCCAAGTCATTTCATTGATGCTACATACAAAAAAAAACGGATTCACATACTTGTGAATCCGTCTTGATTGCCGATTGCAACGGGTTAAGGCTCGATTGCCTGCCTAAAACCGGAACCGGACTTCTCCGCAAATAATCGCAGATTACTTGGATGCAGAGGCGCCAGCAGCAGCAGCCGGAGCAGCATCGGCAGCCGGTGCGGAAGCAGCCGGTGCAGCATCAGCAGCCGGTGCGGAAGCAGCCGGGGCAGCCGGAGCTTCAGCAGCAGGTGCCGGTGCAGGAGCAGCAGCCGGAGCCGGTGCTTCAGCAGCAGGTGCCGGTGCAGGAGCAGCAGCTTCTTCTTTCTTGCCGCAAGCAGCCAGGGAAACAGCCAGAAGGGCAGCGATCAACAGAGTTTTTTTCATGAGTTTTCCTTCAAAAATTAGTAAAATTTTGCGATGAATAATTACCGGTAATTATCGCTCTATAGGCCTCTTCGCAGGTTGTCACATTAACTGATGCAGTGCCACACAACGAAAGCTTCCTAACTCACAATTATAGCTGTTTTTTTTTCATTATTGCATGAGTGTTTTGCTTTTAAGTATGGAATTTGTAAGTCTTTATTACAGTTTTGCAAGAAGATCGACCTGTTTTTGAAAGCGCTTTCGAGCATGACAGAGTGCTTCTTTCCATTTAACTGGCTAATGGCCGGGCTGGACCAGCTTGCTGTGCATCACCAATGTCAAGCCACCCATCCAGATACCAGTTATAAAGCGCTTCCATGACATCTGGCGAAGCATTAGCGACCATTTCACCCTCCAGAACACGCATGTTTGCCAATCCATGGAGCGAAACCTTGTCGGCCGCTTGCGCTGCGAACGATTCGCCGTTAATGAAAACATGCTTGCCGCGATACAGCATCCGGGTCTTTCGCGATAAGGCGACGCCGCGCTTTTTCGCACCTTGCAGGAAACGCGCCGCGGTCAACGGTGCCGCGGGCAGATCGAAAAAAATGGCTGGTTTCGGTGTCGTCAGATGTTCGCCAAGGAAGATGGCAACATCATCCGCCGTAAATTGCATCTTGTTCATCTCTGTCGAAACGCGCGTCAGCATGATTCGACTGATTTCTGCAGGGGCGCGGCCCGTTGCCAGGTCAGGGTCCGCATAGCGGCCGGGAAGAGCGACCGAGCCGGCCATGAACTGCAAGAAGGCTTCGCCCAGTTCCTGCCACAACGGTGCGCAAAATCCGATTGAACAGGTCATGCTTTCACCCAGCGCGACGCCTTCGTGGGCGTAATGCGGCGGCAGATACAGCATGTCGCCTGGCTCCAGGACGAATTCCCGGTCGGGCTGAAAATCCTGCAGGATTTTCAGCGGTACGCCGTCGACCAGCGTCAAATCCTTTTGTGCACCGATGCGCCAGCGCTGCTGCCCTTGCGCCTGCAACAGGAATATATCGCCGGAATCGATATGCGGGCCGATGCCGCCAGCATCTGTCGCATAGCTGATCAGCAGGCCATCCAGCCGGGCATCGGGTAGAAAACGAAATTTCCGCACGAGCGCGTCTGCGCCGTCGTCGTGCAGATTCACGTCATGCACCTGTAGCGCCCATTCTTTTTTTCTCGGAGAAGGCAACTGCCCGAACGGACCGCTTTGAGTGTGCCACTGTTGTCCGAAATGCGTAATCAGCTGCGACTTTGCATCGCCTCCGGTTGCCAGCGCGAATAGCGCATCGCGCGACAGTGGCGGTGTCAATCCGGGAAACGCCTGCCGAATCAGCAATGGCTTTTTGTGCCAGTATTCACGCAGGAATCGGGCCGGCGGCAATCCGCCGAGAAGTTCCAGTTTTTTCATGCCGCCATTATAGTGATAGTGGCTGTCTTCCGGCCGATGCGCAGGGAAGTTGTACAGGACAGCCGACGCCGCACAGGTATAATTATCGGATTGCCAAACGAAAGGATGATGATGAAGATTGCCAAAAATACAGTTGTGTCGGTCCAATACAAGTTATCAGATGCGCAGGGCAATCTGATTGAAGAAAGTCAGGAGCCGATGGTGTATCTGCATGGCGGTTATGAGAATACGCTGCCGAAGATCGAAGAGGCGCTGGAAGGCAAGGGCGTCGGCTATGAAATAACGATTCAGGTCGAGCCGAACGATGCATTTGGCGAATATGATGCGAGCCTGGTGAAGGTTGAGCCGCGTAGTCATCTGCCGACGCCGATCGAGGTCGGCATGCAATTCGAAGGTGCGCCTGAAAGTGATCAGGAACAGGCAATGATCTTTACGGTGACCGATATTGCGGATGACAAGGTAGTACTGGATGGAAACCATCCGCTAGCCGGTATTTCGCTGCGTTTCCAATTGAATGTGGCTGATGTGCGCGTAGCGACCGAGGAAGAAACCGCGCATGGCCATGCCCATGGCACTCACGGTCATCATCATGACGACATGGATGATGACGAGGGGGATGAATTCCGCAGCGTCCCGATCCAGTAAAACCTGTTGCGAAAACGGATGCGCCTCGGCATCCGGCAAGCGCCGCTCCCTGATGCGGCAAATAAATAAAGCGCCGCATCCCTTCCTTTCGGAAGGGCAATGGAGCGCGCTGCAGTCAAGGCTGCAGTGCAGTGGGCTGCGCCCGGGATTTTTTTGCCTCGGTCGGCTGACTGGTGATGCTGAACAACCCCGGACTGGCTGGAGTCACCGTCAATTTCACCCATCCGGCGCTGATGCCGAGATTGCCCAGATTGTTGCGCCAGCGAATGCCTTCGATGGCCGGCCGGTTCGCGGCCTGGCCATGTACCACTAATACCTTGCCCGGAAACTTTGCCGACATGGCGTTGATGAATTGACGCACTTCGGCAAAGCCATCGCGTTTCACGCCCATGTCGAATTTTTGCGCCACCCCGGGTTGACTTAGTGGATTGCCATCGCAAAACAATACGATCGCAGCCATTTTTTTGTGTGCGGCAATCGTGAATATCCGCTGCAGCCAGTCACGATTGGCAATCAACCGGTCTTCGAACTCGCTGTTGCGGCCTGCTTCGGGACGATAGTGGTTATTGCCGGTGGGCAGATCGACCGTGGCAAACATGATGTTGCCGATTTCCCAGCGCGCATTTTCTGCGTAGCTGTGGAATTTGGCAGCCATCGATTGACGCACTAGTGGAATCCGGCTGCTGCCGAACGAAAAATCGTCGCTGAAGAACAATTCCCGAATGCGGTTCAGGCGTTCCATCGCTGCCGACTTGCCGTGCCTGTTTTTGCAATCGGTCCAGTCGCTGCCCGCCAGCGAGACGACCAGCCCGTTTTGCGCGCTATTGAGCACCGTTTTGCGGCGCAGGTATACCGCATCGCTACACGGCTCCACGCTCGCCTTGATGCCATTGGCAACCACGAAGGCAAGGTTGTCGGCATCGCTTTCGGCAATCGCATCGCGCAATATCGATTCATCCGGCGTTCCCTTGAACGAATGCGCAATCACGCCGAAGCTGAATGCATCCGACTGCGCCGCCGCGGGCCATGCCAGCAGGGATGCGCTGGCGGCCAGCAGCCAGTGCGCAAGTCTTGCCGTGAAGAGCACCTTCATTGATTTGCCAATTGCTTCAGGCGGTAGAGCGCATCCAGCGCTTGTCGCGGCGATAGTGCGTCCGGATCGATGTCGGCAAGTGCCTGCGTGATGGCCGCCAGCGGGACATCTTCCGGACTGTCGTCCTGCATTTCGGCTTGCGCTGTATCGGCCACGGAATGTGCAAACAGATCGAGTTGCGGTGTTGCCTGCACCGATTGCGCCTCCAGTACAGCCAGATGCTTGCGTGCGGCGCGGATGACTGTTTGCGGCACGCCGGCCAGTTGGGCCACCTGCAAGCCGTAGCTTTGCGATGCCGGCCCGGCCTGCACCGCATGCAGGAATACGATGCTGTCCTTGTGCTCGACCGCCGACAGATGCACGTTGGCGGCGCCCGGATGGGTATCGGGTAATTGCGTCAGTTCGAAATAGTGGGTCGCGAATAGCGTGAAGCTGCGGGTATGCTCGATCAAATGGCGTGCGATCGCCCACGCCAGTGCAAGGCCATCGAAGGTCGAGGTGCCGCGCCCGACTTCATCCATCAGCACCAGCGAATGTTCGGTCGCGCCGTTCAGGATCGCTGCCGATTCCGTCATTTCCACCATGAAGGTCGAGCGTCCGCCGGCCAGGTCGTCGGCCGCGCCGATCCGGGTAAAAATGCGATCGACCGGGCCGATCGTAGCGCTGGACGCCGGCACGAAACTGCCGACATAGGCCAGCAGCGTGATCAATGCAACCTGGCGCATATAGGTCGATTTGCCGCCCATGTTGGGGCCGGTGATGAACAGCAATCTCCGCTCGGCGGACAGCGCGCAATCGTTGGCGATGAAACGTTCGATCGTGTTTTCCACTACCGGATGGCGCCCCTGTTCAATCGATATCACGGGTTCGGCGACCAGTTGCGGTGCGCACCAGCTGTTGCGCACCGCATGGTCTGCCAATGCCGCCAGCGTGTCCAGCTGCGCAACTGCCCGCGCGATCGTCTGCAGTGCGCCGATATGCGGAGCCAGATCGTTCAGCAGTTTTTCATAGAGATATTTTTCCCGCGCCAGCGCACGTTCCTGTGCCGACAACGCCTTGTCCTCGAAAGCCTTGAGTTCCGGCGTAATGTAGCGTTCCGCATTTTTCAGCGTCTGGCGGCGGCGATACTCGTCCGGCACCTTGTCGGTCTGGCCGTGCGTGACCTCGATGTAAAAGCCGTGCACCTTGTTGTACTCAACCCGCAGATTGCCGATTCCGGTGCGGGCGCGCTCGCGGGTTTCCAGGTCCAGCAGGAACTGGCCGGCGTTTTCCGACAGCCCGCGCAATTCATCCAGTCCGGCATCGAAGCCGCGCGCGATCACGCCGCCGTCGCGCACCATCGCGGCCGGCTCCGGTGCAATGGCGCGCTCCAGCAGGTCCCGGCATGCAGCCGGCGTGGCGAGGGCGTCATGCAGCATCTGCAGCAGCGGCGTATCGGCATCCTGCGCGCACATTGCGACACAATCTCGCAGCGAGGGCAATTGCGCCAGGCCGGTACGCAGGCCTGCCAGGTCGCGCGGGCGCGCCGACAACAAGGCGATGCGGGTCGTGATGCGCTCGATGTCGGGTACCGCGGCCAGGGTGGCAAACAGGCTGGCGCCGGCATCGGCGCGCAGCAGCGCATGGATCGCCGCATGGCGCGACCTGGCTGTGGCGCGGTCGCGCAGCGGATGATGCAGCCAATGGCGCAACAGGCGCGAGCCCATTGTGGTGCGGCAATGATCCAGGATGGAAAACAGGGTAGGGCCCACTGCGCCGGTATCCTGGTTGCGCAACGTCTCGGTCAGCTCCAGGTTGCGGCGGGTAGCGGCATCAAGGCCGATGAAGTCACTTTCGGTTTCCACGCCCAGCGTGCGCACATGCTGCAATCCCTTGCCCTGGGTCGATTGCGCATAACGCAGCAGTGCGCCCACGGCGCCGAGTGCGGCGCCCAGGCTATCCGCACCATGACCGGATAGCGTCGCCACACCCAATTGGTCGCGCAGGGCCTGTTCGCCATGGCCGACATCGAAATGCCAGTCGGGCACCCTGACTGGCCTGGCCAGCGCCGCGCCGATCGGCAGATCGGCCATGCCATCGGCAACCAGCATTTCAGCCGGGCCGATGCGCTCCAGCTCCTGCTTCAGGCGCGCCTCGGAGGATTTCGCATCGTCGCCGAATTCCATCAGTTTCAGTGCGCCGCTGGCCATCGACAGCCATGCCAGGCCAACAGTGACGTTCTTGCGCTGGGTGATTTTGCATAATGCGAGCAGCGGGCGCTCGGACTTTTCCGGCAGCAGGTCGGCGTCGGTCAGCGTGCCGGGCGTGATGATGCGCTGTACCTTGCGTTCTACTGGCCCCTTGCTGGTTGCCGGGTCGCCGATCTGTTCGCAAATGGCAACCGATTCGCCGAGCTTGATCAGCCTGGCCAGGTATTGTTCGGCCGAATGATACGGTACACCGGCCATCTTGATGGGGGAGCCGTTCGATGCGCCGCGTTGGGTCAGCGTGATCCCGAGCAGGCGCGACGCTTTTTCCGCATCTTCGAAAAACAGTTCGTAAAAATCTCCCATCCGGTAAAACAGCAGGATGTCCGGATGCGCCGCCTTGATGCGGAGAAATTGCTGCATCACCGGCGTGTGGTTGGCAAAATCGCGGCCCTGCTCGGGCTGCACTTCCCCGTTTTGTTTTTTGTCATGCAAATCAAGCATTTACACCCTTCATGTTTGCGCGCATTTTAGCATGCGCGTCCCCATTTTCCGATGGCGGGAGCAGGCTGCTGCGGGCATCGTGCGCAGTCGAAACAGTTGCAAAATGACATCAACAAGATATTTTGCCTGTTTCTATACTGATACGAGTATTTTTAAATTACAGCATAATCATTGCGCATATTAATGCATATTTACATATACTCCCATGTAAATATAAATATCAAGCAAAATTCATCCTGATCCCGGATATTCTGCAATCTTCGGCGGCAGGCCAGACATAGCGCAAGAAAGTGCAAGGAAAACAAAGAACCTTTTCTTGTATTTCTGTACAAAATAATATTCATTGCCACCAACCGGAGGCCATATGGCAATGACAGGCATGTACCGACACTCTGCACAATGGCGGAAGCGATCGCTGCCGGTGCCAGGGAAGTCTCGGATACCGATGTCACCCTTTAAGCTGGCCACGAAATCACCCGGATAACCAAGGCGCTATCTTGCCCGGGATGCGCGAAGGGCCGTGCGATATCGGGCCGCTGGATTGCTTCATCAACCAGGAGAAAACCATGGACAAATTGCTGAATCTGGCTGCACGCCTGCTGATGGCGCAGATCTTCATCATTTCCGGCATCGGCAAAATTACAGGCTATGGCGCCACCCAGGGATACATGGCTTCGATGGGCGTTCCCGGCGCATTGCTTCCCCTGGTCATCCTGGTCGAGCTGGGCGGCAGCCTGGCATTGCTGTTCGGATTCAAGGCGCGCTGGGCGGCAGCCGCGCTGGCGTTATTCACCTTGGCGGCGGCATTGATTTTCCACCGCGATTTCGCCAATCACATGCAAACCATCCATTTCATGAAAAATCTCGCCATTACCGGTGGATTGCTGATGTTTGTCCGATACGGCGCGGGCCAGCCGAGCATTGACGAGAAAGCCGGAACGCACGCCGCAGACTTCAAGAATCTACAAGGAAAATCGGCAGGGCGGATTGGTTAGGAAAGGAAGAATCCATGCCGAATGCATTGCCGGCTGACAGTGCGCTGGATCTCGTGGTCGTGCCGCGCAGCCATGACCTGGGCGACAATTTCGAGGTGCGACGCGCGTTGCCGTCAGCCCAGCGGCGCATGGTCGGACCGTTCGTGTTTCTCGATCAGATGGGGCCTCATGTGTTTTCTGCCGGCCGGGGGCTGGACGTCCGTCCGCATCCGCATATCGGACTGGCGACCGTCACCTATCTGTTTGACGGTGAAATCCTGCATCGCGACAGCCTGGGCAGCGTGCAGCCGATTCGGCCCGGCGATGTCAACTGGATGACGGCCGGACGCGGCATCGTCCATTCGGAACGGACTGCGCCGGAATTCCGGCAACACGGATCTTCCCTGTCCGGTTTGCAATGCTGGGTTGCCTTGCCGCGTGCGCAGGAAGAATGCGCACCGGTTTTCCGGCACATCGGCAGCGCCGGGCTGCCGGTCGAGGAAGGCGAGGGTGTTTCGGCACGCATCATTGCCGGCAGCTTCCTGGGCCGCAGCTCGCCGGTACCGATCTTGTCCGCGCTGTTTTATGCCGATGTGCAGTTGCAGCCGGGCACGCGGCTGGCGGTTCCGGCCGAGTATCCGGAGCAGGCAATCTATGTGGCGCAAGGCCGGCTCGATCTCGGCAAGGATGGCGAATTCGATGCGGGCCAGTTGCTGGTGGTGAAGCCGGGAGTGCGTGTGACGCTCGGCTGCTCCGGCCCGACACCGCTCAGGTGCATGCTGCTGGGCGGCGAGCCGGTGGATGGGCCGCGTTATCTCGTCTGGAATTTCGTATCAAGCTCGGCGGAGCGCATTGAACAGGCAAAGGCGGATTGGCGCAATCAGCGATTCCCGACGGTGCCGGGGGAAGTCGATTTCATCCCGCTGCCCGATATGCCTGACAAGCCGGTGCATTACCCATAATGATTTGAAAACCTGTCTTATGCCGGTCGATCTGGTTAAAATGAGGCCCGTTTGACGGCATGAGAGGCAAGCCATGCCGAGGCGCAGGGAAATCGACATGTCTGTTCGCGCACAAGTTCGTGAACAAAATGGCAGGTTTTGCGCCTGTTGCCGTCCGCTTGCCTCGTTACAGAATCCAGGAATAAAGCAATGGCTACAGAACCAGCAGGCGCATCCGCCTCCGATAACGCATGATGCGCGCCGCAGTCGGCTGGCTGGCCCCGGACCGCACCACCGTCAGCCACGCGCTGGCGTTGTTCGTGGCTGCCATCTCGGCATTTGCCATCGCCTCTCTCTTTCACGTCCAAAATGCATACTGGGCCGTGATGCCGGTCTGGGCGATCGCCCAGACGCGCCGCGGGCTCATGCTGGAAAGAGCCTTCTTCCGGGTATCCGGCACTCTGATCGGCGCAGCCGCCGGCTTTGGCATCCTGCAGGCATTCAATCAGCCGTATCTCGCGCTTGCGATCCTGGCGGCCTGGATTGCGCTGAACTCCGGGCTTACGCATCTCCTGCGCGGCGTTCACTCCTATGGCGCCCTGATGGCTGGCATCACGGCCGCCGTGGTGGTGCTGCCTTCCTTGCTGTCTCCTGGCCAGTCGCTGGCTATTGCGCTGGCACGCGTTGAATGCACGCTGATCGGCGTCGTCGTGGTGACGCTGGTAACCGGGCTCTTCACCCGGGATGCGCGACGGCATGCTTTTTATATGCGGGTCCGCAAACTTGCCGGCGATGCCGTGGCTTATGCCGCCGATCTACTGCAAAACGGCCCTCAGGAAGGGCTGGAGCGGCGCATCCTGACCGAAATATCGGAGGTCGAAGCGATGGCGACGATGGTCGCAGCGGGCTCGCTCGACGGCTATCGCCGCATGCGGCATGTGACGGCATTCATTGCGGCTTCCCTCGCCATGATGGCGGCCGGACAGGCGCTGCAGCGGCGCCGCTCCGGAACGGCATGGGCGGCAGACCCCTTGCCGGGCATGCTGTCCGGCTTTGCGGAGCGGTTGCGCACTGGCCGCCTGCCGGACGCCGTCCTCCACGATCTGCAGGAGCTGATTGCCAGCGCGCGGCTCGCCAATACGCGCCTGGCTTTCGCGCTGGAGCAGCTTATCGCTGCCGAGGATGCCCTGTTTTCAGAAGAGAGGGATGCGCAAACCGGACAGTCCGGCACAAAGACGATCCGGCTTGCGCCACACCGCGAATGGACACTTGCGCGGCGCACGGCGCTTGTTTCCGGCGGCGTGACTTTTGCCGGAGCCGCGCTGGGCATCGGCTCCGGCTGGCCGGAGGGCGAGCTGGCGGCATTGGGCGTGTGCATTTTCTCGATGATCCTGGGCAGCATGCCGAAGCCCCAGGCGATTGCGCCTGCCATGCTCAAGGGCGTGAGCGCCGGCGTAGTGTTTGCGATCTTCTATCGTTTCGTGGTGCAGCCGCATGTCGCTACGGTGCCTGAGCTGGTCCTGTCGGTCGCGCCCTTCATGCTGATCGGTGCGTTCGCCCGAGCCAATCGCAGGACGACCATGCCGGCGCTGGATGCCAACATGTGCTTCCTGCTGGCGAGCCAGGCGGTGCTGCCGGCAGTGACCGATCCTTCCAGGATTCTCGGCGGCGCGTTTGCCTTGCTGCTGGCGGCCGCCATGGTAACCGGCGGCTTCATCCTGCTGCCCCGCAGCCCGGCTTCGCTGGCGTCGGATGCCGCTTGCCGGATCCTGAACGATCTGCGGCGGCTGGTCCTGGAAACGCGCATGCATGAAAGCGGCGACTGGCAACCGCATGCCTTGCGCCAGATATTAAGGCTGATGCTGCATCTGGGGCGGGCGGACGATCTGCGCAGGAAGGCGCCGAAAGGCTTGCTGGCGACGCTGAATCTGGGTAATGCCATCGTTGACATGCATGCCCTGTCCGGCCGGCCCGGAACGGACAGGGCATCTGCGCAAGCGCTGGCACAGGCGCTGGCATTGCTGGCCGATACCACCCAGGATTCACGGAGCACCGCAGACAAGTTCACCGCACTGGCTGAAATCTCCGAAGATGCCGCCATAGCCGAAGTGATCCGGGATGCGGCACATGCGCTACGGCAAGGCGAGACGCTGTTTGAACTTGGCCGAACCGGCAAGTTGTAGCAGCCAGGCATGGCGGGCGCTGATGCCGGCCAGAGACTAATTCCTGCCGGAAGCGGGTGCGACAATGCGCTGCTTGCCTTGGTTGACGATCACCGGGCCGGTGCTTGTTTTGCCGGCGAGCGCAGCAGCAGGATCAGCGGTAGGGCAGCGAGCGTGACCCACATCATCAACCGGAAATCCTGCAAATAGGCGAGCGTGGCCGCCTGCCGGGTGACTTCGGCGTTGATGGCGGCCAGCCCCTGCGGCGAACTCAGGTCGTAGGCGCCGGCCTCGACGGCCTGCTTGAGCGCCAGGCTGAAGGGATTGATATAGTCGGCAAGCGCCGCATGATTGGCCTGGATATTCTGCGACAGCTTGGTAATGACGACCGAGATGCCGATACTGCTGCCGATATTGCGCATCAGGCTGAAAAGTGCGGCGCCTTCGTTGCGATAACGCGGCGCCAGCGACGAAAACGTGATGGTGGACAACGGCACAAAGATGAAGCCCAGCCCCAGCCCCTGCACGATGCCGGTGCGCACGATGGCCCACCCGTTGATGTCGGTATTGAAATGCGTCATCTCCCACAGCGACAGACTGGTCAGCATGAGCCCCAGGAATATTTTGTAACGCACGTCCACCTTGCCGGACAGCTTGCCGACCGCGACCATCGCGATCATGGTGCCCACGCCACGCGGTGCAAGCAGGTAGCCGACGTCGATCACTGGAAACCCCATCAGGTTTTGCAGGAAGGGTGGCAGCAAGGCCATGGTTGCCAGCAGGATGATGCCGACGATGAAGATGAAGATCAGGCCGACGCTGAAGTTGCGATCCTTGAACAGACCCGGTTCGATGAACGGATGCGCATGGGTGAAGATATGCGCAATGAACAGGTAGAAGCACAATCCGGCCAGGATCGCTTCGGTGATGACTTCCGCATTGGCGAACCAGTCGAGCGATTCCCCGCGGTCGAGCATCATCTGCAATGTACCGATGCTGATGCTGAGCATGGCGAAGCCGAACAGGTCGAAGCGGCGCAAGCGGTCGATCTCGGTCTCCGGCACAAAGGCGGCCAGGCCGAACCATGCCAGCAGGCCGAACGGCAGATTGATATAGAACACCCAGCGCCAGTTGTAATACTCGGTCAGCCAGCCGCCCAGCGTCGGACCCAGGATCGGGCCGACCATCACGCCGACGCCCCACATCGCCATCGCCGAACCGTGCTGTTCGCGCGGATAGGTGTCGAGTAGCACCGATTGCGATAGCGGCACCAGGCTGGCGCCGAACACGCCCTGCAGCAGGCGGAACAGCACGATCTGCGTCAGGCTTTGCGCCGCACCGCACAGCATCGATGCGACCGTGAAGCCAACTACTGCCCACATGAAAATACGCTTGCGCCCGAACCGGGCGGTCAGAAAGCCGGTCAGCGGCATGAAAATCGCCGCCGCCACGATATAGGACGTGAGCACCCAGGAAATCTGATCCTGGGTGGCGCTCATCGAACCCTGCATGTGCGGCAGCGCCACGTTGGCGATAGTGGTGTCCAGCGCCTGCATGATGGTGGCCAGCATCACCGACAGGGTGATGAAGCCGCGATGGGCGTTAACGGCATGTCCGGCGCTTGCCGGAGCGGCGCTCATGTTCTTGCCTTACAGCGTAAAGCCGAGCAGGCGGCGGCGGTGGCCAGTGTCGATTTCGACGGAACTGCTGAGGCCGGCGCGCAGTTGCGGCATGCCCGGCCTGGCTTCCAGCTTGATGCGAAGCGGCACGCGCTGGGCGATCTTGACCCAGTTGCCGGTCGCATTCTGGGCCGGAATCACGGAAAATTCCGCGCCCGTGGCCGGACTCAGGCTTTCCACCACGCCGGTCCACTGCGCATCCGGGTAAGTATCGACATGAATCGCGACCAGTTGCCCGGGAACCACGTAGGTCAGGTCAGTTTCGGTGAAATTGGCCTCGATCCAGAGGTTGCCGTTGACCACCAGCGCCATGGCGGTTGCGCCCGCCGCCACATACTGTCCCGGTTTGGGGGGCTTGCTGACCGTCCCGGGCAGCGCGGCGCGCACTTCCACACGTGACAGATCGAGCCTGGCCTGCTGCAGTTCAGCCAGCGCGACCAGATAACCCGGATGCCGTTCGACCGGGGTATCAACGCTGCCGCCCAGGGTTTCGGCGATACGCTTCAAGTCCTGTTCGCGCGTCACGATCTCTTGCGCGGCAAGCTCGGTGTTTTGCCTGGCTTCATCCAGCCTGGCAGCGGAAATGAAGTTTTTCGCCGCCAGATCGGCCTGGCGTCTCTGCTCTTTCAATACGAAAGCGTATTTGGTGCGCGCCAGCGTGATTTCCGCCTGTTTTTCGCGATAACCGGCCTTGAGCGCAGCCAGATCGGTACGGACTTGCGCCAGCCTGGCTTCGGACTTTGCTACCGCCACCTGGAACGGCGCCGGATCGAGCCGGAACAGCAGTTGTCCTGCCGTAACCGCCTGGTTTTCCCGCACCAGCACTTCCTGGATGGCGCCTGCCACTTCGGCACTGACCGGCACCTTGTCGGCCTTGACATAGGCGTTGTCGGTGTCGACATAGCGTCCGCCCTTCAGGTACAGGAATAGAACGGCCAGCCCCGCAATCAGCGGCACCGCGACCAGCAGTGCCAGCCGCTTCGTTCGCTGGCGGGGCGGGCGCGCCGCTCCTTCGGACGGCAGCGCATGGCTGTTTGGGGCTTGCGTCATTGTTCTTCTTCTCCGGAGGAAAGGCAGGAGGGATGCGTCAGATTGCTGTGTATCGTGTGCAGGGCGGAAAAGAGAGCGTTGATCTGCTGTTCGGTCATGTCGCGCAGGGCGTCGGTACGGATCGTTTCGGCCACCTGGGCAATGGCGGACAGATGCGGTGCGGCGGCGGCCGTGAGATGCAGGCGGTAGGCGCGCCGGTCCGCCAGGTCCGGTCGCCGTTCGACCAAGCCGGCTTCAGCCAGCTGATCGACCAGGCGGGCCAGCGTGATCGGCTGAACTTCCAGCAATCCCGCCAGTTCGCCCTGGCGTATTCCCTCGCGGCGAGACAGGTATACCAGGGCTCTTCCCTGAGCCAGGGTCAGGGAACTGCCTTGCAGGCGCTGTTCGAAAGCCCGGCGCATGAGGCGCGAAAGATCGGCAAGCAGGAAACCCAGGCTTTCCTGGTGTGATGCCACGGCAAACACCCTAATTTAGTAAGCAATGCTTATTATAAGGTGCCCACAATAGATTGCCAAGCACACCGCCGGCTGGCGGCGCTTCACCGATGACAGGTTACGGCATGCTCTCCGCTCGGCCATCAGATAAAGCCGGGCTTTTGCGCTTGTCCATGTATGCGGGCGGTGTTTCAGCTACCCAGCAAGCGGCCCCGATTGTCGCTGCGGCGTGGCGCGCGCGATTGGCTGGCAGCATTGCCGTTTCCCGGTTTGCCGGCGGCAGATTGCCCGCGTGACGGCGCCGCCGTGCGTGGTTTTCCGGCGTCCGCCCTGCCTTGCGAACGACCACGGCCGCCGCCACCGCCACCGCCGTTTGCACTGCGCAGCTGGATTGGCTGCGGCTTGGCGCTAAGGTCCGGTTCAAAGCCGGGAATGACTTCCTTCGGCAGGGCGCGCTTGATCAGCCTTTCGATATCCCTGAGCATGACATGCTCATCGACGCAAACCAGCGACACCGCTTCGCCGCTGGCACCGGCGCGGCCGGTGCGGCCGATGCGATGGATATAATCTTCCGGTACATTTGGCAGGTCGTAGTTCACGACATGCGGCAACTGGTCGATGTCGATGCCGCGTGCGGCGATGTCAGTCGCAACCAGCACCTGCAAATCGCCGTCCTTGAATTCGGACAGGGCGCGGGTGCGGGCTGCCTGGCTCTTGTTGCCATGGATCGCCATGCCGCTGATGCCGTCCTTTCCCAACTGTTCGACCAGCTTGTTGGCGCCATGCTTGGTGCGGGTGAACACCAGCACTTGCGACCACTGGTTGCTCTTGATCAGGTGCGCCAGCAGCGGATGCTTGCGGTCGCGGTCGACCGGATGGATTTTTTGCGCAATCACTTCTACTGTCGAATTGCGGCGTGCTACTTCGATCATGGCGGGCGCGTCTAGCAAACTATCGGCCAGCGCCTTGATTTCATCGGAAAAAGTTGCGGAAAACAGCAGGTTCTGGCGCTTTTTCGGCAGGGCCGCAAGGACGCGGCGAATATCGCGGATGAAGCCCATGTCAAGCATGCGATCCGCTTCATCGAGTACCAGGATTTCAATCCGGCTCAGGTTGATCGTGCCTTGCTGCATGTGGTCCAGCAGGCGGCCAGGCGTGGCGACCAGGATGTCGATGCCGTGCTTTAACGTCTTGATCTGCGGGTTGATGTTGACACCGCCGAAGATCACGGCGGAGCTGAGTTTCAGGTATTTGCCATAGGTGCGCACGCTTTCCTCAACCTGTGCCGCCAGTTCGCGGGTGGGAGTCAGGATCAGGGCGCGAATCGGCCGTGGCCCGGCGCTGGCGGACGAGGTGGGTGCGGCGCTGGAGAGACGCTGCAAAATCGGCAAGGTAAAGCCGGCGGTTTTGCCGGTGCCGGTCTGTGCGCCGGCCAGCAGGTCGCCTCCGGCCAGCACGGCAGGGATCGCCTGGGCCTGAATCGGGGTAGGGATGGTATAGCCGTGTTCGGTAACGGCGCGCACTATCGCGTCGGACAAGCCGAGCTTGGTAAAAGACATATAAGAATTTTTTTCAGAAAAACATCGGCCTGTCGCCACTCAAGGCGCCAGTCGCAGGCAAACGGATCAGGATACGGAAGGTCGTATTAGACAGCGGCAGGGAGACTGGACAATGTGCCGCGTGGCCGCAGTATAGCAGTGATTCCGGAAATCGCCCCGATTACCGGGGCGCTGGCATGCGGGGCTTGCGTTGATTTACTTGGCAAATGGAGAGAGCAGTGCAACCATCTGCGCAAATATCTTCGGCGTGCCGGAGAGGATGTCGCCTTTGTAGAGATAATCCGATTCGCCGGAAAAATTACCCATGATGCCACCTGCTTCGGTCACCAGCAGCGAGCCGGCCGCCATATCCCATGGCTGCAAGCCTTTTTCAAAAAAGCCATCGAGGCGGCCGGCCGCAACATAGGCCAGATCCAGCGCCGCAGAACCCGGGCGGCGCAAGCCGGCGCATTTCTGGGTCATGATCCGGAACATTTGAATGTAATCTTCCAGGCCATTCATGTCGCGGTACGGGAAACCGGTGCCGATCAGGGCCTCGGCCATCTTGTCGCGCCGGGTCACGCGAATCCGCTTGTCGTTCAGGTAGGCGCCAGCGCCTCGGGTGGCGGTAAACAATTCGTTGCGGGTGGGGTCGTATATGACGGCCTGGGTCATCAGGCCGCGCTGTTGCAGTCCGATCGATACGCAGTATTGCGGAAAACCGTGAATGAAATTGGTGGTGCCGTCGAGCGGATCGATGATCCAGACGTTTTCGTTTTCGTCGTGCAGATTCTCCGAAGGGCCGGATTCTTCCGCAAGAATGGCGTGGTCCGGATAAGCGGTTTTGAGGACTTCAATGATTGCCTGCTCCGCCGCGCGATCGACTTCGGTGACGAAGTCGTTATGCTGTTTTTCTGTTACCTTGATGCGTTCTAGGTCGAACGATGCGCGATTGATGATCGAAGCGCCGCGGCGCGCGGCCTTGATGGCCGTATTCAGCATGGGATGCATGGAGGTTCCGTTAAAATGGCGGCGCCGACGCACCGCGTACGGAACCGCATGGATTGAATTAATGAGCGATGCGGCAAGAATCGGTCGTGACGTAAAGTCGTCGCCATGCATGCCACGGATAACGCTATTTTAAATGAACCAGCCCGAAATCAACACGTCTCTTTTCAACCGCCTGCGCTTCGTGCTGGTGGAAACCAGTCATCCCGGCAATATCGGTGCGGTGGCGCGTGCCATGAAAACCATGGGTTTTTCGGAGCTCGTGCTGGTCAATCCGCGCTTCCCGGATGCGGTACGGCAGGATGAAGCGGTCGCTTTCGCCAGCGGCGCGCAGGATGTACTGGAAGCGGCGCGCATGGTCGGCTCGATCGATGAAGCGTTGACTGGCTGCAATTTTGCCGCCGCCATGAGTTCGCGGCTGCGGGAATTTTCACCCCCGATTGTCACGCCGCGCGCGCTTGCCGGCCGGCTGACTGCCGATGCCGGGCTGAATGCCGCATTGCTGTTCGGCAGCGAGCGTTTCGGCCTGCCCAACGAGGCTGTCGAAAAATGCAATGTCCTGATCAATATCCCGGCGAATCCGGAATATGCATCGCTTAACCTGGCGCAGGCGGTGCAGGTGCTTGCCTATGAATGCCGGATGGCCGCCGCGGGCGATACGCTGCTGCCGACCGATATCGGATTTCACGGGCAAGCCGCCAGCATTGCGCAAATCGACGGCATGTATGCGCACCTGGAACAGGCGCTGGTCGCCATCGATTTCCTCGACCCCGGCAATCCGAAAAAGCTGATGTCGCGCCTGAAACGTCTGTTTTCCCGCGCCCAGCTGGAAACCGAAGAAGTGAACATCCTGCGCGGCGTTGCCCATCAAATCCTGCAAAAACGACAGCGCTGACCATATCGGGCATTTTTATATACTGGAATGTGTATTTTTAAACTGCCTCTATTCCATTGCGCATTTGATGTATTTTAACGACATACTCTCATAATTTATTGCATGATGAAACGTATTCCGGCGCTCTACATGTGCGGCGGCGCTTCCAAGGGCGTCTTTTTCAATGCCGCCGACCTGCCTGCGGACCCGGCCGAGTGCAATGCCTTGCTGCTACGCATGATCGGCAGCCCCGATCCGTATGGCAAGCAGATCGACGGCATGGGTGGCTGGGTGCATTGTCCTTCCTAGCGTAAATCATGGGATGAATGCTCCCACGTGGCTAACCCCAGGCGCGCAACAGACCGACAGCCAGACCTTCGAGCGCAAAATCGTCGCGCTGCGGTTCGACGCGGATCGGTTCAAAATCCGGATTTTCCGGTAACAGTTCGATCACCGAGCCGGATTTCCGGTAGCGCTTGACGGTAACATCGTCGCCCAGGCGCGCAACAATAATCTGGCCGTTTTTTACATGATCCACCTTTTTGACGGCCAGCAGATCGCCATCCAGAATGCCGGCATCGCGCATCGACATGCCGCGCACTTTCAGCAGGTAATCCGGCCTGGCGCTGAACAGGGCAGGGTCGACGTTGTAGGTTGCTTCCACATGCTCCTGCGCCAGGATTGGCGAGCCGGCCGCGACCCTTCCTACCAGGGGCAGGCTCAATTGCATCAGTAACGGATGCGGCAGTGCCAGCTGTCGGCCTGAAGTGCGTGTGAGGCCGGTATCCGCAGGCAGGTCGCGCAAGCGAATACCGCGCGATGTGCCGGGCGAGATATCGATCGCCCCCTTGCGCGCCAGGGCTTGCAGATGCTCCTCCGCTGCGTTGGCGGAACGAAACCCCAGCTCGGTAGCGATTTCGGCGCGAGTCGGTGGAAAGCCGGTATTTTCGATGGCATCCCTGATCAAATTGAGGATTTGTTCCTGGCGGGCGGTCAGTTTAATCATGGCTTGGCCTTGTTGATGGGGAGAAACGAATGCTGTTTTTATGCACAGCCTGTATTTTTATACAGCGTTACTGTAAATGCAAGTGGATTTGCTGCTGCACGTGCTCTTTGCAGGTATGGAGGCGGTGTTTCCCTTTCATGGAAAATGGCATAAATGCTTGAATGCGTTGAGTTTTCCATGGGTTTCGCGTATAGTTGCGGGTTTTCCTCTTCCCACACTCGTCTTGACGCCGAGGTGGGCGATTTTTCAATCCGTCCAAAAGGAGATTACATGCGTCATTATGAAATCGTATTTATCGTGCACCCGGATCAGAGCGAGCAAGTGCCCGCAATGATCGAGCGCTACAAAGGCATCGTCGCAGCACGCGGCGGCAAGATGCACCGCGTCGAGGATTGGGGTCGTCGCCAGATGGCTTACATGATCCAGAAACTGGCGAAGGCACACTATGTCTGCCTGAACATCGAATGCGACAACGAAACCCTGACTGAAATCGAAACCGGCTTCAGGTTCAACGATGCTGTCCTGCGCCACTTGACCGTCAAGATGAAGAAAGCCGAGACCGCGCCGTCGCCGATGATGAAATCGGTGCAGAAGGAAGATGCCGCCAGGACGCCGCGCACCGAGGCAGCCGCTGCGTAATTGCATTCGCACAGGAGCGTGAACCAGCTTCAGATCATTGCGAGCATCGCTGAGCGCGACGTGTTGCGCTACACACCCGCAGGTATTCCGATGGTGTCAGCCCGATTGCTGCACAGCTCGCAACAGATGGAAGCAGGCATCCCCAGGCTGGTCGAATTTGAACTGACTGCGCTAGCCGCAGGCGAAATTTCAGGACGATTCAACCAGGCCGAATTGGGCGGGAGTTTCCGGTTCACCGGTTTCCTGGCGCGCAAGAACCGCAATAGCAAAAGCCTCGTGTTTCATGTAACGGATTTCGAGATTTTAGACATTGCAGGACAGAGTTAAGCGAAGCGGTACTCTGTCCTCAACATGACAGGAATTGCGGGACAGGGTTAAGCAAAGCGGTACTCTGTCCTCAACATGATAGAAGGAGCCAAAAATGGCATTCGGTAAAAAATTCGATAAAAGCAAGCTCAAGCAAAAACGCCAGCAACAAAACCCGCTGTTCAAGCGCAAGAAATTCTGCCGTTTCACTGCAGCCCATGTGGAACAAGTGGATTACAAGGATGTGGACACGCTGAAGGATTTCGTTCAGGAAAACGGCAAAATCATGCCGGCTCGCCTGACCGGCACCAAGGCGCACTATCAGCGTCAAGTGGACACCGCAATCAAGCGCGCGCGCTATCTTGCGCTGCTGCCGTATACCGATCTGCATACCGCGTAATCGACGACTGAAGAATAGGAGAAAAACATGCAAGTCATTCTGTTGGAAAAAGTCGTCAATCTCGGCAATCTGGGCGATGTGGTTCGCGTCAAGGACGGCTATGCGCGTAACTTTCTGATCCCGCAACGCGTAGCACGTCGCGCAACAACGTCGGCAATTGCCGAATTTGAAGCCAAGCGCGCGGATCTGGAAAAAGTCGCCGCTGAAAAACTGGCCGCGGCTCAGGCACAAGGCGAAAAACTGAGTGGCCTGACCGTTCAGATTTCACAAAAAGCCGGCGTCGACGGCCGCCTGTTCGGCTCCGTTACCAATTCCGATATCGCTGAAGCGCTGACCAAACAGGGCTTCCCGGTAGAAAAAGCGCAGATCCGCATGCCGCAAGGCCCGCTCAAGATCGTTGGCGACCACGCCATCTCCGTTGCATTGCATACGGACGTCGTAACGGATATCGTGGTTTCCGTACTGGGCGAACACGCATAATCAGCGACTTCTTTGGATGCTGGAAAAAGCCGGGCTTTCCCGGCTTTTTTGCTTTGCGGCTCCGATTTTTCCGATTTTATAAATCATGGCGATGAGCCGAGTCACGTGCTTTCCGGTAGCACGAAGTTTGATGTTCCGTGTTTATTGACAACGCCATATCCCATCGCAGCAGCCATTCATTCAATGTCCGAGTGCCACACTGGCGGCTTTTTTCGGTCTGGTCAGCCACACCATTCCCGTCAGCGCAAAGAATGCGACTGCGCAATACAGAAAGAATTCATTGGTTGCCAGCATGTAGCTTTGTGCGTTGATGGTGCGCTCGATGACCGCATAGGCCTGGTCCTGTGACAGACCGACGGTTTGCAGCGCATTCAGATATTCGTTGCTGGTAGTCGAATAAGGCGTGATGTTTTCGGCCAGGCGCACATGGCTGCCGGTTGCCAGATGTTCCCACATTGTCACGCTGATCGCTGTTCCCATCGCGGCGCCGAGCATGCGTAAAAAATTCGACAGGCCGGACGCGGCCGCCATTCGATCCGGCGTGATATTGGATAACATCAGGGCTTGCACTGGCAGGAAAAAGCAGGCCATGCCGATGCCCTGGATCAGACGCGGATTGACAATGTCCCAAAAGCCGGCATCCAGTGACAGAAAACTGTTCCACAACGATACCGAGCCCATCATGACGAATGCGAAGGTGGCCAGCGCACGGAGATTGAGCGTCGCAATATTCCGGCCGATGATCGGCGACAGGATCAGCGTGAAGATACCGATCGGCGCCATCGCCACGCCGGCCTGGGTCGCGGTATATCCCATCACCGTTTGCAGCCACAGTGGAAAAATCACGACGGTGCCGAAATAGGTCATGAAGCCCACCGATAACAGGATCACGCCGTAGCGAAAATTCACGTCCTGGAACAGGTGCAGATCGACGATCGGATGATCGGACGTCAGCACCCAGGCAATGAAGAATGTCAGGGATACGACGGCAATCAGCCCGAGCGAGGTGATGAAAGGGGAGGCGAACCAATCGTAATCCTTGCCGATTTCCAGCATCAATTGCAGGCTACCGATGCCGGCCACCATCAAGCCAAGTCCAACTGCATCGAGCGGCACTTTCATCGTTGGCGAATCGCGCTTGTGCATCAGGGTCCAGATCGTGATGCCGCCGAACAGGCCGATCGGTATATTGATCAGGAAAATCCACGACCAGTGGAAATTATCGCTGATGTATCCGCCCAGCAGGGGGCCGCAGATGGGCGCAAGGATCACCGTCATTGCCCATAGCCCGAGTGCGGCGCCGCGCTTCTCTGGCGGGAAATTGCGCACCAGGAGCGTCTGTGACAGCGGCACCATCGGCCCCGACACCAGCCCCTGCAGCAGGCGGAATGCCACCAGCATTTTCAGATTGAGGGAGAATGCCGCCAGCGCCGACATCAGCGTAAATGCCAGCACCGAGATCACGAACAGCTTGACTTCGCCGATACGGCGCGCAAGCCATCCGGTCAGTGGTACCGCGATGGCGGCCGCGACCGAATACGCGCTGATGATCCATGTGCCCTGGCTGGTCGATACGCCAAGCGCGCCACTAATGGTGGGAATCGACACATTGGCGATCGTGATGTCCAGGATTTCCATGAACGTGGACAAGGCTGCCGCCACGGTCAGCAATGCCAGGGCCGGTCCCCTGAGCGGAGCGGGCGCGGCAGGCGCATGCGTTGGTGCGGATGGCGTCTGCATGCTGGTTTCTTACTTCAGATTGGCGGCGATGATGACATTGATCCTTGCCCTGGCTTTGGCCTCGAACTGGGCTGTGGCTGCGCTGGAAGCCGTCATCAGATTGGCATTGCCGGTGTTGCCGCTGACGGGCGCGTCGCTTGCGTCATGCATATCGACTTCCGCATGCATTGACAGGCCGATCCGTAAAGGGTGCTTCGCCAGCTGTTTCGGATCCAGTGCGATCCGTGTGGGGATGCGCTGCACCACCTTGATCCAGTTGCCAGTTGCATTCTGTGCAGGCAGCAGGGCAAATGCGGAACCGGTGCCTGCCGCCATCCCGACGATCCGGCCATCATATTCGACCTTGCCGCCATACAGATCGGCAGTCAGCTTGACTGGCTGGCCGACGTGCATGGCGCGCAATTGCGATTCCTTGAAATTGGCATCCACCCACAGCTGATCGAGCGGGACGATCGCCATGACAGGCACACCCGGATTAATGCGCTGACCCACTTGTACATTGCGCTTGGCGATTTCACCGCCAACCGGTGCATAGAGCGTTGCACGCGATTGCGCCAGCATGGCTTCCTGTACCCGGGCGGCAGCGCGCTGCACGTTCGGATGCCGTGCGACGCTGGTGCCTTCGGTCAATGCGCGGCCGGATGCCAACTGTTCCCTTGCCACATCGACCGCCGCCTGGGCAGTGGCAACCGCATTTTCCGCATGCTGGATTTCCTCACTGGAGACTGCACCGGAGCCCGCCAGCATCTTGCGCCGCGCCAGATCGTTCCTGGCGCGCGACAGCTCCGCTGCACGCAATGCAAGCGTAGCGCTGGACTGTGCTTGCGATGTGTATAGCGTGCGCACTTCGCGTACGGTTTGCGCAAGTTGCGCTTCGGCTTGCGTTAGCGCCACATCGGCGTCGGCGGTGTCAAGACTCAGCAGGATCTGCCCCGCCTGCACCAGGTTGGTGTCGTCCGCATGGATACGGGCGACGGTCCCGGCAACTTGTGGCGTGATCTGTACGACATTGCCCTGCACATAAGCATTGTCGGTATCCTCGAAAAAACGTGCTACCAGCATCCAATATGCAGCATAGGCAATGGCAGCGGCAGCGAAGATGCCGCCAATGCTCAGCATGAGTTTCTTGCGCCTGGGCGAGCCATTTGACGCGTTGGCCGGAGCCGGGGTGCCTGGCACGTTATTGGTTGTGTTGTTGGATGCTGTCATGATTTTTTTTGCAATTTCCGATGAGTTGCCATTGCTATTGCTGTTTCATTGCCGTGCGCTGACTGCTGTGACTGGAGCAGTGTCCATGAATCCTCCGCCCAGGGCGCGCATCAGAACAATTTGACTATCCCGCAGCTTTGCTTTCAGCTCTGCGGCGGCGCGCCGTTGACCCAATAACTGGGTTTCGACCGACAGCACCGTCAGATAAGACGACAGGCCGGCGCGATAACGCAGCATGGCAAGCCGATGTGCTTCTTCTGCCGCCGCCAGTGCTTCCTGCGTCGCCTTTTCTTCATGCGTCAGGCCGGCCGCATGCGTCAATTGCTCTGCCACCTCTTGCGCCGCCGTCAGCACCGATTGATTGTATTGCGCAACTGCGGCGTCGATATCCGCGATCCGGGAGGCATGGCTGGCGCGCAAGCGGCCGCCGTCGAACAGCGGCATCCGGATTGCCGGTCCGGCGCTGGTCATCAAACTGCCGGCCGAGAACAACTGTCCCAATCCGATTGATTGAAAGCCGATCAGAGCGATCAGATTGATATTCGGGTAGAACTGGGCTTTGGCCGCCTGCGCTTCGCCGATGGCGGCGGTAATGCGCGCGCGCTGGGCTGCCAGTTCGGGGCGTCGTCCCAGCAAGTCGAAGGGCAAGGTACGTGGGATGGCAAACGGCACTGTTGCCAGCACAGGACGGCGTATTTCCTGCGCAGCCAAAGGCATGGCGCCAGCCAGTACTGCCAGTTGCAGGCGCGTGACATCCATTGCGGCGACCAGCTGCGCCAGATCGCCGTGCAGCGCGGCCACGCTGGATTCCGCCTGTTTCAGTTCGACCTGCGTATCGAGGCCGCTGGCTGCGCGTTGACCGGCAAGCTTGCGGATCAGCTCGCGTTGCTGCTGCGTCGCCAGCAGCACATCCTGTACCTCATGCTGCGATGCCAGTTGCGCATAGGCCCGAGCGATCGATGCGGCGAGTGCAAGACGCGCGGCGTCCAGATCGAATGCAGCGGCCTTGCGTTGTGCATCAGCGCTGCGGATCAAGGCAGCATTCCTGTTCCACAGATCCAGGTCGTAGCTGAAATCCAGCACGGCGCGCCCCTGGCTGACGGACTGGCCGCCTTTGCCGAGCGGCGGCTTCGGTATTTGATAATGCTCGGATAAACGACCGTAACTGGTATCGATTGCGCCATTGATCTGGGGCACAGTTGCCGTGCCTGCAAGGTCGGCCGCTGCCTGGGCACGTGCAATGCGCGCCCGCGCTGCTGCAAGAGTGGGACTGGCGGCCAGCGCATGATCGATGAGCTGATTCAATTGCGGATCGCCATACGCGGTCCACCAATTATCCTGCGGCCATGCATCGTGCGATCGGGCCGGTTGGTCCGGTATCGGCAACGTCACGCGATTGAGTACAACGGCAGATGGCGTGATGTCCGGATGACTGGCGCAGGCCGCCAGCAGCGCCGCGGTAGCGACAGCAGTCCCGCGTGTCAGGCATCGGCAGGCAAGGGTAAGCAAGGTCATATGTTTTTCGTGATTTATTTTTGCGCTGGCGGAAAGTCAGGCATTGGCGATCATGCGGCGCAAGAAATCCTTGAACTGTGCAATTTCCATCTCGTTGAAACCACGCAAATGATGGTTCAGTGCAGTAACTGCCACATGCGTCATCCGGTCGGCCAGCGCCTGGCCTTTCGCGGTCAAGGCGACCTGCATCACACGGCGATCCTCGGCGCTGCGCGTACGCTCGATAAATTCCTTTTCTTCCAGGCGATCCAGCATGCGCGTCATGGCTCCGGTATCGGACATCATTTCGCGCGCGAGGTCGGCTGCTGTATTGGCGTGTCCATGCAACAGTTTAAGAAAAATCCCGAGTTGTGCATGTGTCATGTCGAATTCCGCCAGTTCCCGGTCAATCGCCAGCGCCAATTGATTGCCGACCCGCTTGAGCAGGTAGCCAATGCTTTCTTCAGGCGTGTAATTCTTGAGGTTGTATGGCTGCGGCATGGCGATCTTTGAAGCGTGCAATAAGAGTTGTCGCAAACTTAACTGACTAGGCAGTAATTGTCAATGCAGTAAATTTTCCAAAATATATTTGTAGACAATCAATGACACAAGCGGCGGGAAATACAGATTCCATGATCTTCGATGCTGTCTGCCGGAAACGAGAAGGTATAATTCGCGCCATGAATAATCGTACCGATCCGCAAATAGATTCTCTCCGCGTCCCGCCTCATTCGATCGAAGCGGAGCAATCGGTACTGGGAGGCCTGCTTCTCGATAATGCAGCGTGGGACCGGATTGCCGATTTCGTTCATCAAGACGATTTCTATCGATATGATCATCGCATTATTTTTCAGCATATCGTCAAGCTGATCAACAATACCAAACCCGCTGACGTCATTACTGTCTACGAGTCGTTAAGCAGTATCGGCAAGGCTGAGGAAATCGGCGGCTTGTCTTATCTGAATGCGTTGGCGCAAAATACGCCGTCTGCCGCCAATATTCGACGTTATGCCGAAATCGTGCGTGATCGCGGCATATTGCGCAAGTTGATTACCGTATCGGATGAAATCTCCGGACAGGCTTTCAATCCGCAAGGCAAGGAAGTCAAGCAACTGCTGGATGAAGCCGAATCGAAAATCTTCGCGATTGCGGAGGATGGGGCTCGCGGCGTCCAAGGCTTTCAGGAAATCCAGCCGTTGCTGACGCAGGTGGTCGAACGAATCGATGAACTCTACAATCGTGATAATCAAAATGACATCACCGGTGTGCCGACCGGCTTTGTCGACCTGGATCGCATGACATCCGGCTTGCAGCCGGGCGACCTGGTTATCGTCGCCGGGCGCCCATCGATGGGCAAGACCGCATTCAGCATCAACATCGGCGAGCACGTCGCCATCGAAAGCGGATTGCCGGTGGCAGTCTTCTCGATGGAAATGGGCGGCACCCAGCTTGCAATGCGCATGCTGGGCTCGGTCGGCCGGCTCGATCAGCATCGTCTGCGCACCGGGCGGCTGGCGGATGAAGACTGGCCGCGCCTGACGCATGCAATTCAGAAAATGAATGATGCCCAGATGTACATCGATGAAACGCCAGCGCTCAATTCGATCGAATTGCGCGCGCGTTCCCGGCGCCTGTCGCGTCAGTGCGGCAAGCTCGGCCTGATCATCATCGATTATTTGCAATTGATGTCAGCCAATGCATCCGGTGAAAATCGGGCAACTGAAATATCGGAAATCTCGCGTAACCTGAAAGGCCTGGCAAAGGAATTGAATTGCCCGGTGATCGCCTTGTCTCAGCTCAATCGTTCATTGGAGCAGCGTCCGAACAAGCGGCCCGTCATGTCGGATCTGCGCGAGTCAGGTGCAATCGAACAGGATGCCGATGTGATTCTATTCATTTATCGTGATGAGGTTTACAATCCGGACTCGCCCGATAAAGGCACTGCCGAAATCATCATTGGCAAGCAGCGTAACGGCCCGATCGGCTCCGTGCGGCTGACATTCCTGGGGCAATATACCAAGTTCGACAACTATACTGGCGGGCAGGCAATCTTTGGCGGTGAGTAACGCACGATAGTTGCGGATCGCGAAAGATGAATTTCGCTTCTATCGAGTTGCGAAGTTCAGGAACGGAATATTCAACAGATTCGACGCTTCAATCTTTAGAAAGAACAATCATGTTTGGACGACTGATGCCCAGTGAGGGCAAATTTTTCGAATTCTTCATCCAGCATGCCGACTTGTGCGTCAAAGGCGCAAAGGAAATGGTCGCGCTGATGACCAATTTCAACGATCTCGACATTCGTGTGCATGCAATCGAAAGCATTGAAAAGCAGGCGGACAAAGTCACGCACAACACGATTGAACTGCTGCATAAAACCTTCATTACGCCGCTGGATCGGGATGATATCCATCAGCTGATTACACGGATGGATGACATTCTGGATTTGCTCGAAGACGCCGCACAAACGATTTCACTGTATGACATCAAGGCCATCACGCCGGAAGCCAAGCGCCTGGCTGAGTTATGCCTGGAATGCACCGAGAAGGTCAAGGCGGCAGTCGGTCTGTTGCACAACATGGATAATTCGCGTGAAATTCTTGCAATCTGCACCGAGATCGATCGACTCGAATCGGACGCAGATCATGTGATGCGCGCGGCCATGTCGAAGTTGTTCCGCGATGAGCCGGATGTGCGTAATCTGATCAAGCTGAAGGCGATTTATGAAATCCTGGAAACAGTCACGGATCGTTGCGAGGATGTTGCCAATATCATTGAAGGCATCATTGTCGAGAATGCCTGAGGCATACATCCGGTGAGATCGGCTACCGGATGTAATTGAACAATGCGGGCCGCTTGCCCGCGGCCGCTTCGTCAGTCGCATCAGGCGCACGTTCCTGCGCGTACGCAGTAATCCAAACTCCATAAGAACCAAGAACCACCATGCATACCATCCAAATCAGCATTTACGTACTCGCGTTCCTGATTGCGCTGGCTTTGCTGTTTGATTTCATGAATGGATTTCACGACGCAGCCAATGCCATTGCCACCGTGGTCTCGACCGGTGTGCTGAAGCCGCAGACCGCTGTCATGATGGCAGCGATATTCAATTTTGTCGCCATCATGGTATTTCAACTGAAAGTAGCGACAACCGTTGGCAAGGGCACGGTCGATCCGGGCATAGTCGATCATTACGTGGTGTTTGGCGCTCTGGTCGGTGCGATTTTCTGGAATTTGCTGACCTGGCACTATGGCATTCCGTCGTCCTCATCGCATGCATTGATCGGCGGCCTGGTGGGATCTGCGGTAGCCAAGTCCGGTACAGGAGTCCTGATTTCCGCCGGCCTTTTCAAGACCATCGCCTTTATCGTGCTTTCTCCCTTGCTTGGCTTTATCTTCGGCTCGATCATGATGGTGCTGGTATCGTGGCTTTTCGTACGCGCCACGCCGAGGCGCGTTGACAAGTGGTTCCGACGCATGCAGCTTCTGTCTGCTTCGATGTACAGCCTGGGCCATGGCGGTAACGATGCGCAGAAAACGATGGGTATCATCTGGATGCTGCTGATTGCTTCAGGCTACTCAAGCGACAAGGCGTCGTTGCCATGGTGGGTCGTCATCGCCTGCTACACAGCAATCAGCTGCGGCACTTTATTCGGCGGGTGGCGCATCGTGAAAACCATGGGTCAAAAAATCACCAAATTGAAACCGGTCGGTGGCTTTTGCGCGGAAACAGGCGGTGCAATCACGCTGTTCATTGCGACGGCGCTTGGCGTTCCCGTGTCAACTACGCATACCATCACCGGTGCAATTGTCGGCGTGGGATCTGCACAAAAAATGTCTGCGGTACGCTGGGGTGTCGCCGGCAACATTGTCTGGGCCTGGATATTGACGATCCCGGCGTCCGCGTTTGTTGCTGCGATTGCCTGGTGGATCGGCACCAAGATTCTTTAGGCCTCCTGGAAAGCATCCCAAAAAACCTGCTGTCGCAAGCAGGCTTTTTGGGTTTCTACGTTTTACAGCACATCGCTTGCATGGTCAGCCAGGCGTGAGCGTTCGCCACGCGCGAGCATGACGTGTCCGCTATGAGCCCAGCCCTTGAACCGGTCGACGACATAGGTCAGACCGCTGGAGCCTTCCGTGAGATAAGGCGTATCGATCTGCGCAATATTGCCAAGGCAAAGGATCTTCGTGCCGGGACCGGCGCGCGTCACCAGGGTCTTTATCTGCTTGGGCGTCAGGTTTTGCGCTTCATCGATAATCAGGAATTTATTCACAAAAGTACGCCCGCGCATGAAATTGAGCGACTTGATCTTGATCCGTGAACGGATCAGATCCTGAGTCGCGGCACGGCCCCATTCCCCGGCATCCGAATCCGATTTGTTCAGTACTTCCAGGTTGTCGTCGAATGCTCCCATCCACGGCGACATTTTTTCTTCTTCGGTGCCAGGCAGGAAACCGATATCTTCACCAACCGGTACGGTCACGCGGGTCACGATGATTTCATTGTAAAGCTTGGTTTCCAGGACTTGCGCCAAGCCTGCCGCCAGCGCCAGCAATGTCTTGCCAGTGCCCGCCTGGCCCAGCAATGTCACGAAATCGCACTCTGGATTCATCAGCAGATTGAGTGCGAAATTCTGTTCGCGGTTGCGGGCAGTAATGCCCCATACGCTGTTTTTCGCATGTCCATAATCGCGCAATGTCTGCAGCACTGCAGTTTTACCGTTGATCTGCGTGACCTGACCGTAGAATGGTGCTTCGCCGCTTTTCGGCTCCATGAATACGAACTGGTTAACCAGGAACGAGGGCACCAGCGGCCCGGTCAGGCGGTAATAGGTATAGCCGGTGCCGTTCTTGTTTTCCTGCCAGGATTCAATGCCTTTGCCATGCTTGTTCCAGAAGTCATCCGGTAATTGCATGATGCCAGAATACAGCAGGTCGGTATCCTCAAGTACATGATCGTTGAAATACTCTTCCGCCGGAAGGCCCATTGCACGGGCCTTGATGCGTATGTTGATGTCTTTCGACACCAGCACGATGGGGCGGTCCGGATGCTGCGCTTCCAGTGCGCGTACGACGCCAAGTATCTGGTTATCCGCCTTGCCGATCGGCAGGCCTTCCGGTAACGCGACATTCTGCAATCGTGTCTGGAAGAAGAGGCGGCCTTTTGCCTCCTTGTTTCCGAGTTTGGATAATGCAATGCCATCTTCAATGGCATGTTCCTCGATGCCGGCGATTAGCGCATCCAGCGAGCGCGATACCTGGCGCGCGTTGCGGGCAACTTCGGACATGCCTTTTTTGTGATTGTCCAATTCCTCCAACGTTACCATTGGTAGATAGACATCGTGCTCTTCGAAGCGGAACAGCGAGGTCGGATCATGCATCAATACATTGGTATCGAGCACGAACAGCTTGGTCACACCCAGCTTGTCGGCGGCGCGACTGACATTCGACTTGATGTGCATCTCAACCGCTTTGGGCTTGGCAGCTTGTGATTTTTCCAGGGATGTTTTTGCGGGAGCCTTGGCCCGCGTCGCAGGTGCCGGCCCGGTCTTATCCGGCACAGAATCCACCAGCGCCATGACAGGTTTGGCTGGTTTGCCTTTTTCTACTTTCGGATAGTCGCTTGGGGAAAGCAATGCTGCAGGTTTGGTCGGCAATTTTGGCAAGGGCATCAGGACCTCAGTCTAATTAATTTTTGGAAAGCATCGCATATACGGTACAGCATAAAACAGGCCAGGCATGAAAGAGGATGGATGGCAAAACAGGGCATATCGGAAAACAAAAAAGCCGTTCGGGAAGGCATGCTGCCACTTCCGCAAACGGCTTTTTCCAGGAAAAGATAATTTGTATTCAATGAATTCTGCAAATTCAGGGAAGAGCCTTAACATACTCCAGTACTTCATTGACGTGTCCAGGCACTTTCAGTCCTCGCCATTCTTTCACCAATTTGCCGCTTCCGTCAATGATAAAAGTGGAACGTTCTATGCCGCGCACCTGCTTGCCATACATCATTTTGTTCTTCATTACCTTGAACATGCTGCATAGCGCTTCTTCAGGGTCGGAAATCAATTCAAAATTCAATGCCAGTTTATTCTTGAATCCTTCGTGGGAACGAATAGTGTCACGACTGATGCCGAAGATTTCGGCATTGGCATGTTTGAAATCCTCATGCGCATCGCGGAATGCCATGCTTTCGGTTGTGCAGCCGGGCGTATTGTCTTTCGGGTAAAAATACAATACCAGTTTTTTTCCCTTGTGGTCGGATAATCTGAATGTCCGGCCTGTAGTCATTGCCGCAGAAAAGTCGGGCACCATCATGTCAAGAGCAAAAGGACTTTCTACCATGCTCACCTCCCTGTTGATTTTTTTGAGTTGGTTCAGGTGCTATACAGATCTGATAGATGACGCCTGGAAAGGCCTCTGCCAGCCTGTGGCGGTAAATTTCTGGCGGATCATGCCGCCAGTGTAATCAATTTGCCGGACCTGCCCGGTAATTCTCCCCAATGGATGGGATAGGCAGGCAAGACGGAATTTTTTACTATGCGGTAATAATCAGCCATTGACCCAAGATCATATCCTTGCGCACGCCAACCTTTTAGTAATTTTTCAAAGATAGGGGCAAGTTTTTGGCCTTCAAGCTCCGCATGCAGCGTGAATACGTGATTGCGTGGCTGCGCTGTCAGACGCAGAATGGCCGCAGCGATATTCGCCAGGTCAATAACAGTGCCTTCAACTGTCCGGCCAAGCAATTCATCCAGCGTCGGTAACGTGGTAGGTAATTGAATGCAGGAAAATATTTTGCCTGAAGCGCTTAATCGATAGGGGCCGATGTCGGGATTCGACAAGGCGCCATTTTCCATTAACTGCGCGCGACTGTCGGATGCATAAGTGAAGCCGAAAGCATCGAGCTGTGCGAATGCATGCGGGTTCATTTGCCAGCCCGCTGCGCCGTGGGTTTGCGGCGGCGTACCGAAGATATCGATAAAACGATCGAATGCACGCTGCATCTGCCGTTCGGTCCATGCGGCATCGCGCTGGCGCACATGGTCTTGCCATGCAACGTGGTCCCAGGTATGGATGCCGCACTCAAAACCCGCATGGCGCACTGCACGCATTTCGTTGGCGCAGACTTTGCCGATGTCGGGGCCGGGCAGCAATACGCCATACATGAGCGTCTTCAGGCCATAGTGCTCAATCACGGAAGTGCGCGATACCTTTTGGAAAAACCCCGGGCGGAAGGCCCGGCGCAATGCCCGGCCCGTATGATCCGGGCCGAGCGAGAACAGGAAGCTCGCGTTTGCCTCATGCCGCTGTAGCAGGCGCACCAGGTTCGGCACGCCTTGACGGGTGCCTCGATAAGTATCGACGTCGATTTTTAGAGTGAGAAGCGGCAACGGTAAGTTTTATGCTTGAATGGGAACAGTCTCGCCGGCAGATGCCGGTTAACACCTGATCCTGCTTAATCCATCAATGCTCGCGCCTCTATTACATGGCTGCGATAGGCGTCGAAGATGTTCCGCAGCGTATCGGCCATCGATGTGCGCGGCTTCCAGTTCAGCTCATCGCAGGTATTGGTAATCTTCGGCACGCGGTTCTGGACATCCTGATAGCCCTTGCCGTAATAGGCGGTCGAGGTGGTTTCCGTCAGTTGCACTTTTTTTGCAGATTCGGCGTATTCCGGGTATTCCGCCGCCAGTTGCAGCATCATGGCGGCCAGGTCGCGAATCGAATAATTGTTGGTTGGATTCCCGATGTTATAGATCTTGCCCGATGCAATACTGTCCTTGTTGTCGATGATCTTCATCAGTGCGTCGATCCCATCGTCGATATATGTGAAGGCACGCTTCTGATGGCCGCCGTCGACCAGCGAAATATTCTCGCCGCGGACGATATGGCCAAAAAACTGGGTTACGACACGCGATGAGCCTTCCTTCGGCGTGTGGATCGAATCGAGCCCCGCACCGATCCAGTTGAATGGGCGGAACAAGGTGAAGTTCAAGCCTTCTTCCATGCCATAACCCCAGATTACACGATCCATCAATTGCTTGGCGCAGGAATAAATCCAGCGTGGCTTGTTGATCGGGCCGCAGATCAGTTCCGATTGTTCCGGGTCGAATTCCTCATCGTGGCACATACCGTACACTTCCGATGTAGACGGGAACACCAGATGTTTTTTGTATTTTGCGGCGGAGCGCACGATTGGCAGGTTGGCCTCGAAGTCGAGCTCGAATACGCGCAATGGCTGCTTTACATAGGTCGATGGCGTTGCAATCGCCACCAGTGGCAGGATCACGTCGCATTTCTTGACGTGGTATTCAACCCACTCCTTGTTGATGGTAATGTCGCCCTCGAAAAAGTGCATGCGCGACTTATAGGCATCGTTTTCAAGAATGTCGGTGATGCGATCCGTCATCATGTCCATTCCATAGACATGCCAGTCAGTGGTTTCCAGAATCCGCTTGGAAAGATGGTGGCCGATAAAACCATTGACGCCGAGAATCAGGACTTTTTTCATAAGGATGTCGTTGAGTATGGTGGCATTGCTGATGCAATATGGATTTTCTATCCGGGTAACATGACGTTAAGTGACATCAACGCAATGTGATTGATGTCAGGATTTGTTGTAGTGCCGTTGGTGAAACGGGCGACCCGTCCATCAGCAATGCATGGATCCGGATCGTACGGCCATCGCCGCACACGCCAAAGATGCAATTATCCACCACAGCCAGACCTGGCGGCAAATTGGTTGCCGGTGTTGTGGACAGACGCGCCTTGCCGATCGTGAATACTTTGCCGGCAATCATGGTCCATGCACCGGGATAGGGCGGGGCAACCGCGCGATGCAAGTTGTATATGGTTTTCGCCGGCTGTGACCAATCGATGCGACCATCTTCCGGCTTGCGTCCACCAAAATAACTGCCTTTGGATAAATCATTCGGCAACCTGGGCGTATTTCCCGCCAATATCGCGGGTAGTACACTCCACAAAGTCTGTTCGGCTGCCACCGTCAGTTTGCCAAATACATCATATGCCGTGTCATCCGGCAGAATCGGTACCGATGTTTGCGCAACGATCGCTCCGGCATCGGGCTTGGCAGTCATTTCATGCAATGTCACGCCGGTTTCGGTCTCGCCGTGCAGCACTGCCCAATTGACCGGCACGCGGCCGCGGTATTTCGGCAACAGCGAGCCGTGCATATTGAACGCGCCGTGTTTTGCAAGCGCCAGCAACTCAACCGGCAGCATGTGGCGGTAATAAAAGCTGAATATGAAATCCGGCTGTTCCGCCTGTACCCTGGCAAATAATTCCGGTGATTTTGGATCGGCGGGCGTCACGAATGGAATATCGTGTTCCTTGCAAAGTGCTGCGACGGACTCGAACCAGATGGTTTCGGCGGGATTGTCTTCATGCGTGACAACCAGTGCGATCTCGATGCCGCGCGCCAGCAGCACCTGAATGCATCGAACCCCGACATTGTGATAGGCAAAGACGACTGCGCGCATCAGGGTTGGCTTTCTTTTGCCGGTTGCCCGGAAGGAGTCTGCTCCGGGCTTTGCTGCAGGATTGTCTGCACCACATAGCGTGGCCGGCCTCTTACCTGCTGATAGATCCGTCCGACGTATTCACCCACCAGGCCGATGCCGAACAGGATCACGCCCATGAGGAAAAAGTTGAATGCCAGCAGCGTGAAAACGCCTTCCACTTCGGCGCCGAGCAGGAAGCGTCGGATCAGCAGCAGGATGAACAGCGCGCCTGACAAGAGGGACAGTCCGATGCCGAAAATCGAAAAGAGCTGCAGCGGCACCAGCGAGAATCCGGTAATGAGGTCGAAATTGAGACGGATCAGGCTATACAGCGAATATTTGGATTCACCGGCGGCACGCTCCTCATGCTCGACGATGATCTCGGTCGGTTTACGCGCAAAAGTATAGGCGAGCGCGGGAACGAAGGTATTGACTTCGCTGCATTGATTGATCAGGTCGATCACGTTGCGGCCATAGGCGCGCAGCATGTTGCCCTGGTCGGTCATCTTGATATGGGTGATTTTCTCGCGCAGGCGGTTCATCAGCCTGGATGCATGCGTGCGCCATGCCGCATCCTGCCGTTCGCGCCGTATCGATCCGACATAGTCATGACCCTCGCGAATCCTGGCGATCAGATTGCCGATTTCTTCCGGCGGATTTTGCAAGTCGGCATCCAGGGTGACGACAATATCGCCGCGCGTTGCCTCAAAGCCGGCGAGGATCGCCATGTGCTGGCCGTAATTGCCGTTGAGCAGCACCACGCGCGTTACTTCCGGGCGTGCCCTGAACTGATCGGCAAGAATCAGCGCGGTATTATCGCGACTGCCATCGTTGATGAACACGATTTCATAGGATATGCCGAGCGCATCAAGCGCCGGATACAGCCGCGCGAATAACTTGGCGAGGCCGGCTTCCTCGTTGTAAACAGGAATGACAATGGAGAGATCTGGTTTCATCAATTGGCAGCTTTACATTGATAGCTTTACTTTTGGAGCACGGATTTTACCGCGTCGACCACGCGTTCCACATCGCTCTCCTTCATCGCGGCAAATAGCGGCAATGTCACGATTTGTCGGCCGACCCGCTCGGCGATCGGGAACATGCCTTCCCTGAAGCCGCGCTTGCGATACAGCGTGAACAAGTGAATCGGCGCATAGTGATAGCCGATACCGATGTTGCGTTCCATCATTTTTGCCATGAAATCGGCACGCCTGATGCGATCCGGAAGCTCAACCTGGAACATGTGCCAGTTGGAATTTTCAAAATCGGCAATCGGCAGCCTGGCGCCATAGCCGCTTTCGAAATCTGTGCCGAATGCGGAAAAGTAATGCCGTGCCAGCACCTTGCGCCTGGCGTTGAATTCTTTCAGATGGACAAACTGCCCAAGTCCGATGGCGGCGGCAATATCGGTCATGTTGAATTTACCGCCCAGAACGTCCACATCGATGCCGTCGAAACCGCTGCGGGTAACACCCTGCAGCCGGTATTTTTCCGCGAGACGTGCTTCATCGGCGTCATTGACCACGAGGCAGCCGCCTTCGGAGGTGGTGATGTTCTTGTTGACCTGAAAGCTGAAGGAAACGAAATCGCCGAAGCTGCCAATCAGCTGGCCTTTCCATGTCGATCCGATTGCTTGCGCCGCATCCTCGACCACCCGCAAACCATGTTTTCTTGCAATCGCATACAAATGATCGATGTTGACCGGCAGCCCCGCCATATGAACCGGAATGATTGCTTTGGTGCGCGGCGTGATGGCGGCTTCAACCAGGTTCAGATCAATGTTGCGGGTCGCGGCATCGATGTCGACGAATACCGGAGTTGCGCCTGTTTCGATCACGACATTCGAGGTGGCCACCCATGAATTCGGGGTTGTGATGACTTCATCGCCGACACCAATGCCGGCAATCCGTAGCGCGATTTCCATGGTGCAGGTGCCGGAGTTGAAGGTCCGGACTGAACGGCCGCCAAAATATTCCGACAGAACAGCTTCAAATTGTTGCACTTTGGGGCCGCTGGTCATCCAGCCGGAGCGCAATACATCCGCAACCGCCGCAATGGTGTTTTCATCAATGGTCGGTCTGGTAAAAGGCAGGAACGGTTCACTCATGGTTTAGGCAGAATATCTCTATGAAAAATCCGCCAGCCCGACTGGCCGGAGCGGGATGGGCTGGCTATTGGTAATGAAGATCCATTAAATTGCTGGCAATGATACAAGCAACAAGTGACCTGCGGCAATTCAGCTACGCGTCAGTAACGCCACGCCTGCGATGATGACTCCGATGGCCAGCAGGCGCTGTGTTGAAACCGGCTCGCCGAGAAAGTACCATGCGCCGATTGCATTGATTACATAGCCCAGCGATAACAGCGGATAGGCTATCGTTACATCGACCCGCGACAGGCCAATGATCCAGACCAGCACCGACACCACATAGCAACCCAGGCCGCCGATGATGGGTAACTGCGTTGCAAGTTTCAAGCCAGTCGCAAACCAGTTATCAGCAGTAAGATGGATCGCGCCCACTGCATTGGTGCCGGCCTTGAGCAGCAACTGCGCCAGCGCATTCAGGCAGATGCCGGTAAAAAGGAAGGCGAAGGTGGTCAGATTCATGGATGGTCGGTCCGTAAGCCGGAGGGCGTGTTCAGATCATTGGTGATGACGATGCGGCGCGAATCTTGCGCGACGATGCGCATCGGCACGCCTTGGTTTTTCAATTCGGCAAATATTTCCGGACGGGTGAGCGCCACTGCTTTCGGCCCTTTGCGCCATTGCTCGATGAATGCATCGAGCGTCGGCAGCCAGAGATGCGGTTCCTGCTCCAATCCGAATTCCAGTTCATCCGGATGCGCGACCAGAATCATGGTGCGGCGCAGATAGAACGGTAATGTCTGATCGTAGAGGCCTACCGCATACAGTTTCGTTTCAGGTCCAAGAACCGTCTCGATTGCCGGCACCAGCGCCAGGCCGGAGCGGTAGCGGCCATAAGGTTCCGACCCGATCAACAAGAGCTGGCTTGCGATGAAACTGGCCGTCGCCAGCATGATCGTTCCCGATATGGCCAGATCGGCGGTGCGATGCCGCCTTGCCTGCCAGATCAGGACGAGCGCGCCCGTCACCATCACGATGCATGCACCGATGACCCACGGCTGCGCTGCCTGATACTGGGCGCTTTCCAGCGGATCGACCTTCATGTAGGGCAGTCTGATGGCGAGCGCCAATCCACCTGCGCCGATAGCTGCCATTATGCCGGCTGCGGTGATCCAGCTTTTGGCGGATGCTTTTTGCAGGTACAGTGCGATCAGCAAGGCCAATGCCGGAAAAATCGGCAGGATGTACGACGGCAGCTTGGAGCTGGAAATGCTGAAAAATAAAAAAATGAATGCACTCCAGGCCAGCAGCATTTTTTGCGGCTGGAAGCGTCGATGCTCCTCGCGCCAACCCTGCCACAGGCTCTGCGCCAGCATGCCGAGCCACGGCAGGATACCGGCCAGCAGGATGGGAATGAAGTAATACCACGGCCCTTCCCGATGATGCACCTTGCTGGTAAAACGTTCGAAATGCTCATGGATGAAGAAAAAGCGCGCAAATTCCGGATTCCTGAGCGATACCAGCACAAACCATGGTGCGCTGATCGCCAGGAACAGGCATAATCCGGCGCCGAAATGCAACCGTTTCCAGATGGCCCAGTCGCGTGAAACCAGCGTGTACAGCACCAGCACCGCGCCCGGCAGCACGATGCCGATCAGTCCCTTGGACATGACGGACAGCGCCATGCCAGCCCAGCAGGCCAGCATCCAGTTGCGCTCCTCGCTGGCCGTCGCATCATTGCGCTGCGCCAGCAGCAAGCCGCATAGCGCCAGCGTCATCATGCCCGACAGTCCCATGTCGAGCGTATTGA
>DATEZO010000166.1:0-19475 GCA_035255485.1 Burkholderiaceae bacterium | reverse complement strand
ACTCGCGCCTTATGGCAGACTATTTTTGAGGGTTTTCGCACGCTGTTGCCACGCGCTAATTCGGGCACGGGGTTATCCCCTGCCTGGTGACAACAGACTAAAAATTAGCAGCAATGTCCGACACTTTGTATTATGTCAAATTGCTGCTAGTCAACGTAAATCATAGTTTTTGATCTTTTTCAATCGAAAACAGCGCGCATTCTACCCTTCTTTTCCCGGCTTAATATCCCATAAACGCGGTATGCAGCCGGCGCGCGTTCCGCCGTAGCCATTTCCATGCCTTACGATTTATTTGGAGAGATCCCAGTAACCGAGGAAGAAATCTTTGACTGGGTTGCGGCAGTGGCGCCGCGATGGTTGACGCCGGAAAGATCATTTCTCGGCTATGTGAGAGATTACAACGTGCCCGCCAAAATCCGCGCCGCCAAGCTTGCCGGCACATTTCACGAGATCACCAGCAGACCGCGCACGCCCTGGCATGCGCGTCTTGCCATGAGTGCGATTATCTAGTTCGGCACGATCAATGCGCGTACCGGTCGATCGGCATATGGACATTTTGCCGAGGGACCAAAAAGCGCTCTTACCACGCCGTGCCGCCCGCCGCCGAGATCCTCGCCCGTTCCGATCCTGAATCCCGCCGGCACGCAGGCGTTGCCTTCATCCGGCGCCATCGTCAGCTTTTCATCATCCATTGCGACTTTCACGCGCATGGGCATGTCGGCATATGGGCACTTTGAGGATGTGCCGTACACGGCCTTGACCGTTCCCCAATCCTTGCCACCCACATGAACCCGGTCACCAACCTTGTAGGACGCCGGCAGGCAGTCGTTTCCCTCATCCGGCATGCTGTCGACCGGCGCCGTGCGGCCGGCACCCTCCATCACGATCATTGCCCGAATCGGCATGTCCGGCGACGTGCAGCGGATCGAGGTTCCGGAAAGCGACTTGATCACGCCCACGCCGTTGTATGGCATGCGCACGCGGTCCCCGATTTTTGCGCTTTCACTCACGCAGTGCGAGCCCTCCGCGCCGGTTATTCCGTCCGTCACCGAGTCAATGACCTTGCCCGGGATGAACACCAAGCATCCTTGCAAGGACGCGGCCACCGCTGCACCGATGATGATGTTTCGCAGTTTCATGGAACCTCCAGTGTTATTTTCCGGCAATTTTACACCTGGCCGCACCAATAAAAATGGCGATGATCGATTGCTCGAGCACCGCCATTCTTGAGATATGTCGCTTGATTGATTAGGCGCCAGCCGGCGCCGTTGCCGCCGCGAGTTGCGCCTGCAGATCCTGCACCTGCTTAATCAACGCGGCATTGTCCGCCGTAAGCGCGTCGACCTGACCAGCCAATGCAGCCTTGTCCGCCGCCAGCGCGTCGACCTGGCCGGCCAATGCAGCCTTGTCCGCCGTAAGCGCGTCGACCTGGCCGGCCAACACAACGCGCGGATCCGCGCCCAGGATGATGAATTCCCCCGCGCCGATGTGCAGCGACCCCAATCCGGCTTCCGCTGTCATGGTGTGTTCAACACCGCCAGCATCGATCACCTTCAATTCGTTTTGGCCGTCATCTTCCATTCCGATACGCACGGTTGCAAACATGGTTTTTCCTTTGTGATGGGTTATGAGAAAACGATATACAGCGCCGCACCGATGCCGCCAACGACGAGCACGCCACCGCATGCGAGTAGCCTGATCGCGATCCCGGCGCCGCGCCCTTCTGGATCGGCAGCAGCAACAATAGCGACAATCCCGCAGAGCACGCCGAGCAGCACCGCAAGCACCGCAGCGCCGAATTCAATGACAGGCGCCCAGTTCATGATTTACGCCGCAGCTTTCTTGAATTCGCCGATCGCGTTGTAGACGCTGACCAGCTTGGCGATCACGTTCTGTATCGCCGGCCATGCATCCTGAAACGACACAGAAACATCCTCCAGTCCTTTGAACGCGGCCTCAATGGTCCCGCGCACCAGTTCCAGCTTGGCAGCGCCCTGCCCGCCTTGCGGCATGATCTGTTCGACGGCACGAATGCCGGCATCAATGACCGGCATCAGTTGAAATACGATTTTGACGATGGCAATCAGCTTTTCCATGTTGAGACTCCCCTAGTTCTTGCACTTCACACCTACGAATAAGCCGTTCAGTGATTCGATATATCCCTGCACGACACCTTGGAAACCCTCAGCCGATGTAATCCTTGCCGGCGTCCGGATCGGTTCCAGCAGTGGGCGGCAAGTCATCCCTGGCAGGGAGGCCGGCGCGCTTGCTAGTGGTAATGGTGAGCACGACATTGACGACAGCGAGAACGCCAATGCCGATATCGTTTGCCGCAGCCTGATCGATTGGGATGTCATATCCGAATGCCTTTATCACTTTGATGGCGGCGAGGATCAGCGCACCCAGCACGGTGGCGGTGACCTGGTGGCGCTTCCACTTGGCCGGGTCGACCACCTCTTCACCCTGGCGGAACAGCGCCCATAGTGCAGAGAGTTTGTTCATTTGAATCCCCCGGTTTTGATGTAGATCGTCAGCGCACCGACCAGCAGCGCCGCGCCCATTGTCTTGATCGACCACCAGCCAAAGTCCCGCACCTTCTTATCAAGCCACTCCTGAATCGCCTCTTTCATGAGGCGCTTTTGAGTTTCTTTGTCCAGGTCGGATGTCATTGGGCAAACTCCACGGAGACGATGCGCAACTGATTGGTCGACGCGCCCACCGTAGTTCCTACGGAGGGTGAAGGGATCACCATGCGGCGCGCGCCGATTATCGGCTTGACGCCCCCGCTATTTGCGATCGGGAGCGCAATACGTCCGCGCTTGTGCAATGTCAATCCATTCGACCGATAGACCATCAAGCTGCTGCCCGCTAACACACAGTAATCGCCGGATATAAGGCGCGCATATCCGCTGGAAATCGGGCTCAAGTTGATCGCCTCTTCCTCTAGCGGAAGCACTGCTCCCGGCGCTACCACCGTCCCGCTGATCGAATGCGCAATAAGCCTGTGGGTGTATTGGTTGGCCGCTATCGTCGCGCTTCCATGGACAAGGAAGTCGGCAGTCCCTTGTGGAAGTGGAATTCCAGGAGAGCTGCTTGCCGGGCTGATCGAGTTGTACAGAATCGTTCCGCTGGCAATGGTTCCGGCCGTTTCCGATAGAACCACCGCGCGTGAAACCCCGCTGTTATCGACATACCACAACCCGATTGTGTTCGTAGCCCCCGACGCCAGCGCCCAAAGGTGCGGATTGTAGCGAGTGGCCGAGTTCGCGATATAGCTAGTAGGAATCGCGGTTGCTCCACCTTCGATTGTTGCCGCGGCCCCTGCTGTGAGAGACGCCCCCGAGACAGTGATCGCGCATGCATCGATAAGCGCGCCGTTCTGGTTATGATCATCCGACACGATCACTTTTGTTGAAGATACGATTGTGCTGAATGGCGCTGCAGCATGCGTGCTGACACATCCGAGGGCGACCGGCGTACCTGCTGCGCTCGTTGTGCCGCTGACCGTGATTAGCGCGGCATTGTTTTGGTACGGAGCCGGACTTGTCCCCTTATACAGAACCAACGCTGTCGTAGCCGTGAGCGCATAGGTAGTAGTGCTTGCCGCAGAGGCGTTTGCATCGATGCGCACCGGGCTTCCGATTGAAACGTCCGCGCCCGATACGGCTATCGCAACCGCATGAATCCCAGTCGTTACACCCGTGCTCGTGTAATAACTTGCCACATAGAGCGTGCTTGAAAGCTGTGCAATCTTCGGAGCATTTAATGCATTCTCCCCATCCCATGGAGTCCCCATGGTCGCCGTCAGTGACTTCGGTGCGCCTACGGACAATGATAGCGATGGCGTTGCTCCAGTAAGGGTCAGGATTGCCGCCTGATGATCGGTTGTGCTCGATCCGAAAAATACAATCGCGCTCGCAGACGATACCTTGAACGCCATCTTCGGCGCGCTCGACGCCGTCGAACTGACCGGCACTGGATTGCTTACCACCTTTCCCTTGCCGTCTACTACAAAGGCAGCAAAGCCTGACGACATTGCAGCAAAGTGGATGCTGGTGTCATCATCCAACGCCACGAATGGAGCCAGCACGGTGCTTGTATATGTGCTGTTTAATGTCTGATCGATCGTAACAAGTCCCGGCTCAAGACCAGTTCCCGCCACCCCCCATGCGCCCGCCGCCGTGCCCTTGCTTTCAAGGGTGAGATAGGCTATTCCGCCTGGCGCAACGACAGTAAGCAGCGTGCCACCGCTGTCCCGAATGCCGAACGGATAGCCCCCTATATTGCGAATGATCCGGCGCGGCCCGCCCACACCATTGATGACCTGTCTTGCATCCTCCAGCCAGACACTTTTCCCCATCGCCGTCATGGCGATCGACTGATACTGCGCCGCGCTGGCAGTGAGCACGATGTCCGACGCGCCGGTCTGACTTCCTACTGTTTTGATATCGCCGGAATTTGCCGGCGCCGTAACGCCACCGGCGCCAACTTGCGGCGCAACGACCAGCAGCACAGAAAGCAGCAGGTACGCGGCGAAGTTCTTGATGTTCTTGATCATGGTGTTAGGCCATCGTGACAGGCATGCCGATATCAGCCATGACCTGATTGAAATAGTTTCGCGTTTCGGTCGGCATCAACTGACCGTTCACACCGCGCCCCGTCCGGATCCATGAACTGACGTTGCCCTCGCCCCAGTTGTAAGCGGCGAGCGCGTAAGACCACTGATTGAATCTTCGATAGAGGCGCGCGAGCATGTCCGCCGCAGCCGGAATTGCCTGGAATGGATCGAGTGCGATGGACGCCGGAACGCCGGATATGCGTTCCGGCATGAACTGCGCGATGCCAAGCGCACCCGCCGCGCTGCGCGTGGCGCCGCTGATGATGTCCGGCCGATACCGGCTTTCCTGCCACAGCAAGCGCGCCAACAGATTGCGCGGCAGTCGATAGCGCGCCTCTGCGTCACGGATCGCCTGCAGATATTGTTGCGGGATTACAGACTCACTCCACACGACACCATCCCCCCAATTGAAGCCCACATTAATGACGTTGCCCATCTGGTCATAACTGATGTTTTCGATTGACGTGCTCGCATCGTCTACCGCGTCATTGCCCCACAAGTCCAGCACCGGCACCGACCCGCTACCACCCACCGCCCAGGCGTCGAATGCATCGAGAATCGTTGTGTCCACAGGTGGCGCGCTGTCTCCCGCCGCCCACGCGTCGCGCGCATCGTAGATGCCGCCATAGGCATCCTGCGCCAGCACGTCCCGACTGCGCAGAAGGAAATAGGCGCCAATTCCAACGCCGACGAGTAGCGCCACACCTCGCATCACGCTTGCCCAAATGCCTGGTTACAGTAAGTCAGCAGACCCGTCGTCCCGGCCCCGCTGCCCGACACATACACATCGTTTTGCGCAACGACCGCATCAAGCAACAAGGATCCACCCGGCGCAATCGCGATGCCAAGGGTTGCCGATGGCTGTGATCCGAACCCGATGTAGAGCGAATTCCCCGCATGCGTGTTCTGAATCATCAGGAATGTCCGCTTTGTCGATGGCCGCGTGAGAATGGGTTCACTCAACCCATTTGCGCCGACATTGATTTGAATGTGCGAGAAGTCGCCATATCGCATCGTGTCCGCGACATAGGACAGATCTTCGCGCGCGACTTCACGCAACGGCGTGAGCGTGCGCGGATCAAAACGCGGTTGATAGTTTGCCGCCCGTTGCGCATCCCCGGCGCCGTCAGCGTTGTAACGACGCGTTTCCGATACCGGCGAATGCGCTGTTGCCGGCCTGAGTGCGTCCGGCAGATTGTAGACAGGCCGACGCATGGCGGTTATCCGTTGAAGGCGAACAGCTTGACGCCGATGAATGACAGGAACAGGTTATATGCCTGCGCCGCGTCGCGATTGGTTGCCGCGATTTGCAAATTTGTCCGCGCATCCAGCAGCAGCGGTTCCGGCAGCACGAACGGGAATTGACCGTTGCCGAAAATTTGTGTCACCGGCACCGCTTGGTTCATCAACTGCATGCCCGAGCCGGTATTGGTCATCAGCACATTCACCAGCGGATAAGTAGAGCTCGACGCGGTTTGACCCGCCGCCGCCACGTCAGCGGTATAAGCTTGCGCCTGCACCAAGAACGGCGCATCCGATTGGATCGCCAGTTGATTGGTGACCGTCGCGCCCGCCGTCAGATTGGCGGCAGCAAAATTGGTCGAATAGGTAAAGGGCTTCTTGATCACGTTCTTTGAACGCATCAGCCCCTCGATCATCTGCAACAGATTGGCATTGTCCTGCGTCTGAGGCACAGCGTTGTATAGTGCGCGCAGTTCGCCTTGATTCATCATGTCCATAGCTGGCCTTTAATGATGGATGTGTAATTGGTCCGAGTTTGATTTAGGGCTCAAACTCGGGAAGGCCGCAGATGCCCGGAGACGCGGGCAATTCGTTTTACTGCGAGTTGCGGAACAGATAGCCGCCCAGGTTGACGCGCATCGAACCATTGAAGCCGGACGGCGTTGCAACCACGACCGGCCAGCTTGCCGTGACGCTGAAGTTTTGCGCCGCCACCAGCGTGACCGGATCGATGTTGCAGGGCTTTCCCTCAGCGCGTGCCAGGCCAACCAGCGTTTGACCGACCGTCGCAGAGGTCGACGCGACCGCCGCATTGACGTTCAAGTGCGTCATCGGCGGGAAGTTGCCGAGCGGGCCTTCTTGCACGTAGTTTTTCGATCCCACCGTAAAGGTGAGATAGCCAGTGTTGTAGATCGCGGCCACGTCGCTGATTGCCGCCATCACCGTGCCGGCAGACGCGGCAGCATTGAACACCAGCGGCGCGACCAGCGCAAATGTGGTCGTAGTCGCCGCGCTGGAGCCCGGTTTGAAATCCACTTCAATGCTTTCGACAAGGAAGTTTTGACCGGCAGGCAGTTGGCCCGCCAAGGTCATATTGGTGTCAGCCAGCGTCTTGACATTGCCGGCATTGCCCGGCGCAGCGGATGCGCCTTGACCGATCGGTGTCGAAAAGAACGCAATGTTCGTTGCGCCTGCGGTTGCATAAACCACCGTGTCATACAGCTTGGACTTGATGCGTTCCATCTGACCGGCACGATTGACCGAGTAAGCTTGCAAGTCTTGCAGAGTGGGACCAGCCATTTTTTTCTCCTAATTCGTTAATCTGAAAAGTGATGTTGTGTTCGTCGTGTTTCAGCGGTCAGCGTATTAGCTGACGAATTCGCCCAGGTACGGACGGGCAGACGGCGGCGTGTAGCCACTGCGCGCACCGCTCACGTACTGACCCATGCCATTGACGCGCGACGCCTGACGACGCGGGGCGGCAACGCGCGGCCCGCGATAGCCGCCGAGCGCGACCGTCAGCGGAACGAAGGTCCGCATGACCTCATAAGCGGATACCGTCAACGATCCCGCCGCCATGTGGCCGGCGTGTTTCGTCAACTTTGCACCGAGCACGCCGACCAGCACGGCCAGCCCGCCCTTGGCGGCGAAATACATCGGATTGATTGAGCCATCGGTTGCGGTCGGCTCCTGCATGCTGGCCGGCAGTGCGGTTTTGGCGTATCCGAAAGCCACGTCAACCGCGAGCGCACCAGCGGCACCGATTGCCGCGTCTTTTGCCATCGCGGTAATCGAATTGATGCTCAGTTTGGGCGCCGGGTTGCGACGATACTTGCGCGATGCGCGCTTGACTTTGGTGCGCAGTGCGGACAGGCGCGAGCGACGGCGGCGCGGCGCCGGGTTCGCCATCACGACGACCGACGACGAACGGCGCTTTGCATGGCGCTTGGTCTTGGTCTTGCGGGTTGCGGACTTGCGAGCAGTTTTACGCTTGCGCGGATTGATGAGAAGCAGTTCTCCAGACATGGTGTGATACCCCTTTACACATGGCGCGCATCATTTCTTGTCAACGATGCCGCGATCAGTAAAGTCGTAGGCTCCACCGAGCACAATCAACTGTTTCCCGTCTGAAGAACTGCATAGGAGTGGCCGGGATTTTTTCTTGAAGCGATGCAGATACTTTTCCGTTTTTCCGTCGCGGATCGTCTCATACATCACGCCGTCCAAATATCCCACAACTAGCGCGACATTTGGCATATCGGGTTTCTCAACAGAGAAGCATTCCCCATTGTGACCCGTAAATTCTGAAAACAACTTGTTTGCACTGTTGACTTTGGCGCGCAACTGCAGGGGAACCTGGCCCGCCTTGCGCTTGGTTGTGCGCTTTACCATCAGATCACCCTGAAAGCGTAGGACGGGTAATTGCTGGCATACATGCGCGCGACCTTTTTCAGTCCCTCGACATCATTGCCCGCCATGCCGACCGGCGCCCACTTTCCCGCAGCCGTCTTGCGTACCTCGATACAGTGTTTGTATTGCTTCACCCGCGCCGGTGCCGGCGCCGCCTTGCGTGCTTTCGACGCCGCTTTTTTCGGTGCGACCGTCGCACTACTGCGATTGATCAGCAGCAGAACGCCTTTCTGTTTCGGTGCACGCTTTGCCGCCAGCTTCTTTGGCGTGGCACGCTTCGCCGTTTTCTTGACGACCTTTTTCATGTTCGACGTTCCTTGTACATGGAGAGCAGCATGAAGCCGAGCAGGCCGATTGCCGCCCATTTGACCGTTCCCGACACGCCCGACAGCAACCCACCACCCGGCCCGCCTGGTGGACCAAGATCGAGATAGGGAATCAGCGGTGCGCCGTTCTGCGAATTGATGATGTTCTGTTCCGCGATCTTCTTGTTCGCAACGGTCGTGTTGAATTCGCGCAGCGAATTGATTACCGCCCACACGCCCGCAATACCCGCCGTGATCAGCGTCACCAGTGCCCACGGAATGGCCGGCAGCACGCCGAGCCCCTGTATGGTCTGACTTCCCGATAATCCGATCGCCTGCCCGACACTGGAAAAGAAATTCGTAATCGTGCTGATCGCGCTTTCCACGCCCTGGATGGTCGATTGCAGCAGCGACACGCGACTATCCAAGTCGCCATACTGGCCCGCCAGCTCATCATCCGACAGCGCATATTCCCGGTTTGCCTGGAATTCGTTGTAGGCAGCATCCAACATCGCCATGGCGTTGCGCCAGTTATCCGCCGCTTCGTTGTAGGCATTGCGAAACGATTCAATCGGAGAGTCGAACCATCCCTGCAAATTCTTGCTCATCGCCGGCCCCTGCGGTTCCCGTTCATCAGCATCACGAACAGCAAGGCGGCGCCACCGATCAACAGCAGATTCTTTGCGTCCGGCGAGAGCCCCACGTTGTAAGTCGGCGCGATCGCCGCCGTATTGATCGGCGGGCGACCGAGCCGCGCCAACTCAAGATTGGTTTCCAAAATCTGTTGCTGGTTATACAGCGCTGCCAGATCATGCACCATTTGCGTGATGTCTTGCGTCGTTGTGTCGCCCCCGGTCGATGTCGGCGTGTAATCGCCCATGCCAGCCATGTGAAACGGTCGGCGGTTTGCAATACGGCCCGACGCGAAATTTGCACCATTGAGAATCATTTTTTCCCCCTCGAAAGTAGAACCAACACCAGCGCACCCGCACCGAGCACACCGAGCGTCATGAATAGTTTGGAATTGTCTTGCGGCGGCAATGGCGTTCCATAGGTCGGATCATATCCAGGCAAGACCGTGAGTCCCGCCCCTGACCCTGTTCTCGTCGCTGTCCGCGATGTCAACGCACGAACACCCGTTGCGATACCCAAGGCACTGCGCGCGGTCGAAATCGCCGTTTGCACCGACGAAGGCGAAACCCCTGACGGCAGCAGATCGGAAAACGACCATGCCCCGTTCGATAGATCGATGGTCGGCAAACTGGTCGAAAGCAGATTCACACCACCGTCTGACAGCGCCTGCTGCTGTAGCAGCTTTGCGGTTTCGTTTGCGAATTCGTCAGCCGCGACAGTCGGCGCTGCGCCCGCACCGGTCGTGCTCAGTAAGTCGCCGCCCATCGGTAAATCGTAGCCCGATGTCCAGCCGCCCGCTGATGACGCACTTTCGGCGACAGATGCCGCCGTTGCCGCTTGCACCCCGGTCATGCTCAACAAGTCAGATCCCATTGCCAAGTCGTATCCAGATGTCCAAGCCGCACCCTCTACAGCGCCCTCCGCAGCGCCAAGCGCCGGCCCGAGAAGCGCAGCAGCAAATGGCGCTGCGAGCACCATCAGCAGACCAGCGGGAATTCCGTTTTCAACCTGGTAATAACCGACATGCACGGTGTCATTTTCACCTCGCGTGAGTTGCACATTCAGCCCAGGCGGCGGATTTGGATCGGCGCCATTCAACGCAACGTCATAACCTGGATATCCCCACGACGCTGCATCGCTTGTCTGCATTCGATGCGCAAGATCGCTGTATGGGTCAATCAATTCAGGCGCACCGGAAACGATTGGATCAATTGGAAATAGATAAATCTGCGCCCCTGGCACGATCGCTGTCATGTTCGCGCCGCTCAATTGGCTTGCGCCAAGATCGACTTGAACTGACCAATCGCGGTGCGCTTGCTCCATCAACGCGCTCCAACGCATTGCCGAGAAATCCATGATTTAGGCTTTTTTACGCATCAGGAGGAACAGACCGCCCACGCCGGCAGCAATCCACAGCATTTTGTTATCCGATGCCGGCGCCGCCGCAGTTGTTTGCACACTGCCCGGTTGCAATTGCGTGGCCATGGTCGGCACCGTTGCCGGCGCCATCGTCTGCACTGGCGTGTAAGCCGGCCGCGCCACAGTCGGCGCAGTGGTGGTCGCTTGTCGCGGCTGTTGCGCAGCGCGAAGCAATTCATCCGCGGCACTCCACACTTGCCTTTGATAATCGGTAGCTTGCGGCGTGGCCTGATTTGTCAAATCCGCCTGGCGCCATTGAACCTCCGGTTGCGCGCCAGCGATGAACTGTTCCTGCATCTGCAGCGGCGTCAGGCCGGCAGCGACGGAGGTACTCACCCACCAATCCAAGCCGGCCTGATCCGGCGCCCGATGCAGCCCCGTTTCATAAAGTTGCGTAAAGAGTGCGGTTGCGTCTGACGTTGCGTCACCCATTGATCCCAAATGCATTATTTGCTCCCCTGGCGATTCATCGCCAAAACCAACAGCAACGCGCCGCCGATCAACAACGGCGCGTTTTGCTGAATAAAATTCATCGCGCCGCTACCCGGTAACGTCACCGTGCGGCCCCCTGTTACATACTGACCAGTTGCCGGATCGAATCGTGTGTAGATGCGTTGCCCGGTCGGCAGCGTCGATGCCCGGTACTGCATCACATCGTGAATCAGACTTGTTCCTGTACTCAACAGATCGTGCAGACTCCATCCGGAACCGCTTGTCGATGTCACGATGTCCGGCACCGTGCCGTATCCTTGCGCGATCGCGTCATTGGCGTCCAGGATGCTGGTATCCACCGGCATGACGCCCGTTCCCTGCGCCCATGCGTCGCGCGCATCGTAGACACCGGACGTATCGTCAAGATAGACGGTCGGCGTGTCCAGGTTGTCATCCCAAAATCCCTGCAAATTGTTCACGATCGTTTCCTTTAGTTGTGCCGCACCATGCGCGCCCGCATGCCTGGCGGTGTCCAGCCCATGGGCACCGGCTCAGTCGGATCGAGTGCGATCCAGTTGTTTCCTATTTTTGTTTCCAGAAAGACGTGTTCGTACTGCCCAGGCTGAAAGCCGGCAGCGACAAAACGCGTTTTATGTCCGATGGATTCCAGCAGCGCGGCCAATAATGTGGCCTTGTCGTCACAGTCGCCGGACTGGTTTTCCAGCGTGACGACCGGCGTTTGAAGCGTTTCGACATCCGCGATGTCCCACAGATAGCGGATCTCGTCGCGCACGAATTCAAACAGCGCTTCGACTTCGCCGGAAAAGTGTTTTTGCGGAAGGGAGAGAGTCAGTTCACGCGCGAGCCCGCGCACTTGAGGGTCTTTTTTATACTCGCGCACATAGTCCATCATGTGCGCGAGTGTGGCTTCAATGCCCGCGACGCCGTCAGGAATTGCCTGGAGTGTTTGTGTTTGCGGTTCCCGCAGATGCATGATGATGATCACCGGATTGACTTTCCCCGGTTGTATCGTCCGCACCTGGCGCGGTCAATATTTCAAACACGATATCGCGCAGATCAGAGAACCATTCCCGATACGGACTTACAGCCGGCTCAAATGCAGCTAGCGTTTCAAACCAATTTTCCGGCTTGAGCAACTGCTCAATCTGCTCGCGTTCGAGCTTTTGCGTGATCAGTAGCGCATACCCTTCTGGATCGATGTTTTGTTCCGCCTCGCCGATCAACATTCGGATGTACATTTTGAGCATTTGGGATTCCTGGTCGTTTGTTGGAGTCGATTCGATCGGCGCTGCACCTGGCGCCGCCGCCTCAATGTGCACAGCCGGCGCCGCGCCTTCAATGGCCGGACGCATTGCCGGGTTTGCGTGATAGCCGGCAAGGTCCGGCGTTTTGCTTGCCGCCGCTTGCTGAAGCACTGGCGCGAATGTTTCCATCGCCTTCATGAGCACCGTCATTGTTCCCGGCTCGCTATCTCCACTCGCCGCGCCGACGAGCCCGCCAAGATCCTTTTGAAGCGCAAGCATTTTCCCGAGTAGCTCGATCGGATCAGATTGACGCGGCGCCGCCTGCCCGCCACTGAAAATCTCGCGCATCATCTGCAATTCCTTGAGCCATTCCATGCGCGACTGTTGCGGGTTTTCGCGCGGTTGCGCCAGCCGCTCAACCACCTGCACCAGTCCGGCAATCTGCGCTTGCACCGCCGCCAGCCCTGGATCCGGCGCCGCACGGCGCGCGTTCACTTTCGGCGCCACCTTGACCGCCTTGTTGGCAATCAGGCGCCCGCCGCTGCGCACATGGATCCGAAAGGCACCACCCTCAAACTCTTCTTGCAGTCGCGACAGCGAGAATTCAGCCGGCAGGCATTCGGTCAGATACATCACATCACGATACCCACCCGGCCCTTGACGGTAGATGCAGACCGACGCGTCCGCATCTTCGCCCAGGGTCGCCAGCACGCCGGCCAACGCCTCATCTTCGGTTTCATCGTTGTGAATCAGCCGGGTTTCCTCGCTTCCAAAGTCGATTGGAGCCATGCCCGCGCCGCCTTGTTGTGTCGTTTCCATATTGATTCCTTATCTCAGGGTTATTTGAACCTTATTTTTTCTTATGAAAAAATAAGAAAAAGCTTATGAAACTCACTTATTTTTGGTGCAAAAAAAGCAGGCCGAAGCCTGCAAAGGTGCAGCAACTGACTTTTAACCTGGTGCGTTCATGGTGGAACTCAGTTCAGATTTGTGATGATTCGCCCGTTCTGCGCGGCGCCGACCATGCCGTCCGACAGAACGTCGCAGGTAATTTTGCCGATCGACCCATCCGCGAACAGTGCATCCGCAACCGATCGATCCCCGAACAGGCGCCGCATTCCTACCCATTGCCGCGTGCGCGAGTCGACCAGCTTGAACAATCCATTCGGGAAGTCGATATCGATCCGCGCCACGATGTCTGCCACGGCGCCCTGCGTTTCAAAGCCGGTGATGTGTGCCGTTCGATCCTTGAGCGTTTGCAGCCACTTTTCAGCCTGCGTCAACGGCTTCGTTTCCGCCTGGCCGCTCACAATTGCACTTCCGCTGGATTCCATGTATCCCCTCCACAAATTAGGTTGATCGGATTTGCCTCAAGTGCCTGACAAATGGCGATGAAATTGTCCAGCTTCACGCACGCCTTGCGGTTTTCGATCCGGCTCAAGGTGCTTTTGCTGACGCCTGACCGCCGCGCCAATTCCTGAATTTCCATCCGCTTGCTGATTCTCAGCAGGCGCAGGCGCATGCCGAGCCCCAGGCGACTTCCCGATTCGTTCATGTCCCTATCCCTCCACGTCCTTGTTTAATTTCGGAATATCCAGCGGCCCGCAGAATTCAAAAAAGGAGCCCGAGGCACCCCATTTTTCGGAAAAAGGCATCGGCCCCATCAGCAAAGGCACGCTATCGAAGTCTTTTCGCAACTGGTTGAAATTGCTTCGCGTACAGTTATTGACACGAGTCCAAGCGCGGGCTACGCCCGCGTGCGCGTCGCGCGACCGCTTGCGGATGATTTCCCATACATAGCGGACCGACCGCACCAGCCAATTGACATTGCGCTTTCCGGTAACGATTCCATCACGATAACTTTCAACCACCACCGTTTCGACACCAACCGGACGCGCCCCCAACGGTTCGCCATAGCGGCCAGTGCCCGCGCTTTCTTCCACGGCGAGCTTGATACGATACGATCGACCGCAGAACACGCCACCCTGCGCGCGCGTGTACCGGTCCCACGCCACCGACGCGTTTTCACCCTCGATCTGAGCGACCTTGTTGACCGCTCTATGCGCAGTAACAAGGTGTTCCGGCGCACCATCAGGCAGCGTTTTAACTCGGCGCATTTCACGCCATACCGTGACCGGCGCCCCGCCCACTTGCTGGAATTGTCGAATTCCCCAAGTCGCCGCCCAACTCTCAACACGTACGGACGTGGTAATTGCATCATTCCCATAGAGATCCTTTTCGACTCGATACCCGTCGATGTTCTTGCTCACATACTTGGCGATGTATCCGGCCGCACTGCCCTTGCTCCAATCGATCGGCTCAAAGTCGACGCGGTGTTTTTTCGCGCCCTTCTCGTTTGGTGAGTCCATCAACGCATAGCGGCGCACCAGCGCGCAGACACGCGGCATTGCCGCCGCTCGCTCACACCCCGGCCACACCGAAGCAAAGAACACGAGCAAATGCCAATGTGGCGTGCCATCGTGATTTGGCTCCGCGATCCTAAATCCGTACCAGCGGAACCCCTCGCGGTCCAGCTTGGCGCGAATGCGCGCCCACACTTTCGACAGATATTTTTGTGCGTCGCGCGGGAGCGTGCCGTCATACCTTTTGTTCTCGACCACCTTGCCGCCTTCGACGGTTTTCCACTTGTGCATGCGACTCGGACAGGTCATGGTGAAGAACAGCCCCACATGCTCGCAATCCCGCGCGATGCGCTCAAAGCCGGCGATGCGTGTCATCAACTCCCCGCGCTTGATGGCCTTGTTGGAAGTGCTTTTCGCGGCCAGTTCCGCAAGCGTGTATTCCTGGCCGTTTTCATTGCGCGCGATCGTCGCTTCCAGCGTTGCCGCGTTGCGCCGGTTCTGTTGCAGCCGGCGCACCACGCTTTCATTGCTCACGTACACGTCACGCGTCTTGTTGACGTAGCCAATGCTGATTGCCGCGCCCTCTACCGCTTTCGCGTGCAGCTTGCGCAACTGCCGGCGCCACCAGTAGGCGTCGACCATGCGCGCGATCGCCGCCGAATCTGTTTGATCCCGGCATTCGCGCGTTGCGCAGGCGTTGCCTTTGGCCTCAATGCGGTCGGCTTCCCCTTGCCACGGCTCCAGATGATTTTTCCGCACAGCGTGCTCCATGGCCGCGCGCAGTGATTTCCGGTCGTGAAACACTTCTGCCAGCTTCGCACAGTGATCCGCCATGACCTCAGCACGCGCGCAAATGTCATCGTCCGAGGCATCCAATGGAATATTGACGGTGCGCAGGCCATCAAGCATGTCTTGCAGCCAGCGCGCCGCCTGGCGTGTTGCCTCACCCTCCGCGCCGAGTGTCGCGCCGTCGAAGGCGTCACGCGTCTTTTGCCAGCGACTGACGAGCCGCTTTTGCCAGCGGCGCGGCAGATCACCGACCAGCCGCGCGGCCCATTCTTGATAAGCGGGATGTTGGGAGCGCTGGAGCATCAGACGGACTCGGTCACCCTCAGCATCGAATGCACCACCGCGCGGAACAGATAATCCTTGACGCGCTGCTCCTGAGGCAATTGATCGTACGGCACGAAGCACGGATGCTCTTTTGTTTCCGGGTCTTTCACCGGTCCATACTTCCATCCCTCATCCGCCTTTTGCTTCATCCAGGATTCATGCGATTGCTTTGGCGTCAGCGCGAACCCGCTGTTAAGGTGCGCGCGTACACCGGCAGTTGCACTTTGCTTTTGCCAGTCCGGCGCATCATTCCATTCCGGTTGCGAGTTATCCCCCGTTGCCTGGCAATAAGCACGGTTGACCTCGTGCGCCACGCGCGCGACAGATTGAACTGCGTATTCAAGCGCAAACCGAACGCCAGCGCTCATCAAGTCGTCAGACATACATCCTCCTGTTGTGAAGTTGCGAGTTACAGATGAATCAGTGAATTGCAGTACCCGAGAAAATCACGGATCGCCGCGCGCAGCATCGCTTTCTCGCGCTCCGTCAAATCGCGGTCCATCTTGCCGACCACCTCAGCAGGCAGGCCGGCCATGTGCGCGATGTGCTTCCTGTACAGTGCCGGTGTGTTGTGCCAGCAAGTGATATGCATGAGCTCAGGATCTTGCGCGCCGCCCGACCGTGCAGCCGGCGAGCATTCCCGTTTCAGTTGCTCAAGAAATTTAGCCGCGGTTGAACGGTCCGACTTTTGCACCTGGAGCCGCTGCAAATGGTTTGTCGGATCCATCACCGGCATTCCTTGCATTTGGCGATGGAGCTTCAGCGCGTGCTGCTCGCGGTAGGATGTGGCGCCCATGGCGATCATTCCCGCGCGTGATCGAAACGATGCATCATTTCGATCTCATCGTCGGACATCGGCTCTATGTCTGCGAACGTCCTGCCGAACATTTCGCGACCGCACCTGGAGCAAAAATACAGGCTATTACCTCTGAATTCCGGCGTGTTGTAGGAGTGCCCTCGAATCAAGCAGACCGCACGCTTGATGTTCTGAACCATTGTGTAGCGCATGATCAGCCCTCCGCGCGTTGCGCCGGCACCGCCGCCCACTGCATGGACGGATACACGTTATTGAGTTGCACCATCAGACGGTTTGCACCGTCAAAGGTCATCGGCAGCGCGCGTTCCCGCTTTGATGTAATGGTGACTGTATGGATGTCCTTGTCCTTCAGGAAGGCATCATTGCACTTGATGAGCCATTCGGAAGGACGGACGGAGGAAAGAACGGTGCTCATTTGTCGGCACCGTCGATGATCGCCTCGGCGTTTCTGGCATCCTGAAGCCAGCTCGCGTTTTCATAATAGCCGCCCTGTCTCCGCTCCAGCCATTCAATGCGCTGTCTTAGCGCAAAGGACGCTTCTGCCCGCTGCGCGGCTGTGAGTTCAAACGAGACTTTTTTGTTACTAGTTGTTACCGTGAAAACGGTTTCTTGATTGGTGTTCATTGCCCCTTACCCCTTTTTGCTCAACCCTACGAATTGAAGTAAAACAGTCCGCGCCACAATGGGATTCGCGGCCCCTTGCCGGGTTGAGGTGAAGCAAGTTGCAGCGCGGACACAGGGATAATAGACAATAGCTGTTGCCTTGGACAATGAATATTGCCTATGGCTTTTTCGCAAGACAATAGAACTTGTCTATTGTCGCCAATCAGGTATTGACTATAATTCCCTCATTCGCTACGGAATTCCGTATTTCACAGAAGGGGTTGAAATGAACACGCAAGAGTACCTTGACGCCGTTCGCACCAAGCTAGGCATCACCACCGATTACGCGCTTGCAAAAGCGTTAGGCGTAAGCAAGCAGGCAGCAGGCCAGTGGAGTAAAGGTGTGTGTGGATTTAACGATGACGTAGCGCGCCGGGTTGCCGAAATTCTCGGCATTCATCCTGGCATTGTCGTGCTCGACATGCACCGGGAGCGCGCACAGACGCCCGAAACTCGCGCCTTATGGCAGACTATTTTTGAGGGTTTTCGCACGCTGTTGCCACGCGCTAATTCGGGCACGGGGTTATCCCCTGCCTGGTGACAACAGACTAAAAATTAGCAGCAATGTCCGACACTTTGTATTATGTAAAATTAAATGAGTCCTTTGAGAAAAGGCTCCGTTAAATTCATCTGGCGCATCGCCACCAAGGACACGGTCTGGCAGTCGTGCCTTGCAAAACCTGAGAGCACGCCGGTTGCCGGCGCGCCATAGCTGTAGCTGATCTGGTGCATGCCTGCGGAGCCAAGCGGAACGTGCTGTGCCAGAGCATTACGTGTAACCGAAAAAACGGTCATACCATGTTGCGCCTTCATCTAAGAAATATTGCTCAGGACCATCGTACGACATTTGCTCTAGTTTCTCGCTATCAATCGGAATAAATCCTGCAACCTGCAGGCATTTGCCGATTTCTGAAGAGTATTTTTCTACTGCATCTAATTTATGATGCTCCCGATCCACGACAACACCAGCAAGGTTTGCGTACGTTGAGAACAGGACCGTTATCTGAAATCCTTCGATGGTATACGCTCCTCCAAGACGACGCAGATCGTATATGCAACACCACAAGAACATATCTTGGTAGTTCTTATCAAGGTAAAGTGAATATCCCAAGAGCTGTTCAAGACAAGGAATCACGTCAGTAGCAATTCTTTGTTCTGCCTCTTTCCAATCTAAATCTTTACCGCACTCTATGTGAGTAGGATGCCGCTGGCTAACGGCTAGCAGAAGTCGCTCATGCAATTCGTTGTCGATCATATTCCTTGTTTGCATTGATCAAAAGCTGGTTTCGCCCCCGTATTCCCGTACCGCCGGCATTAGTTATTTAAAGCCTGTTTCTCTCGAAACATCCCTGGCGGCAGATACTTCAATGCGCTGTGCGATGCCTCGTATTGTAATGTTCAAACCAGTCATGCAGTTGCCGTATGACTGCTCTGGCGTCCGGGCGCAGTGCCAGGCTGGCATAGTCACGCTTGATGGTCTTCACGAAACTCTCGGCCACGCCATTACTCTGCGGACTATGAACTGGCGTTGTCACCGGCTTGAGTCCCAAGCTACGGGCAAATGAACGGGTTTCGGCAGCGGTATAACAACTGCCGTTATCGGACAGCCATTCGATTTCGGTCGGCGCCGTGCTGTTGGCGCCAAACCGGTATTCGACGGCCTGCATCATCAAGTCACCAACGAGTCTGGCATCAATACCCTTGGTGGTCGCCACCCAACTCATCACTTCCCGGTCGCAGCAATCCAGTGCAAAGGCTACGCGCACCCGCTCGCCATTGTCACAGGCGACTTCAAAGCCATCCGAGCACCAACGCTTGTTGCTGGCATCGACAGCCACCTTGCCGTCATGCTTGCGAGTCGATACGGGCCGCCTTCCATGCCGGTACAGCAGCAATCCGTGGTCGCGCATGACGCGATAGACAGCCTTATGATTTGCGCCACATCCGAGTTGGTGTCGCAGTACCGCCCACACTCGGCGATAGCCATAGGTGGCCTGGCCATGAACAACCTGACGAATGTCGTCCAGAAGTGACTCGTCATCACCGCGACTGCGCGCGGTACGGCGGTCAGCCCAGTCAGCAGGACGGTTCTGCAGTGCCACGAGATGGCTGCGCGCCACGCCAAGGGTTGAGCAAACCAACCTCATTGCTCTTCCCCGGGCAACAGCGGCGAGCGCGCAATCCACTTTTTTGATT
>DATEZO010000165.1:0-43045 GCA_035255485.1 Burkholderiaceae bacterium | reverse complement strand
TCGGCGACGATGATTTCATAATGGCGGTCGGTTTGCCGCATCAGGCCTTCCAGTACGGCGTGCAGCGCATCCGGCCGGTTATAGGTGCTGACGATGACGGAGATCAGCATGTCGTTCAAGGCTGTTCCTTTGCATCGATGGCCGGATTGCGGCTGCCGGTCGCTTCCTGCTCCAGCAGCCAGATCTTCAGATAGCGGTAATAGCTGCCTTCCGCGTTGGAAATTGCCAGCGCCAGGCCATGCGCGCCGTCCAGCAGGCCGAGCCGGAAAAAGTAGGTGCGCATGAAGGCCCAGAAACCATGCAGCAACGCCGTACCGACGCCGGCCCGCTTGCCTGCGGCATGGGCCTGGCGCGCCGACAGCGTCGAATAGCTGTCGACCTTGTGCAGCACCTGGGAAAAATTCAGGAAGCTGTAATGCAGCATCGGCGCCCGCAGCCGTTTTACGGCGCCTTCCGGGATCAGGCGTTCATGCACGATATGCTCGGAAAACCGCGCCGTGCCGCGCCGGAACAGGCGGGTCACGTAATCCGGCGACCAGCCCGCATGCCTGATGAAGCGGCCGCAATACCAGGAACTGCGGGAAATCTCGTAGGCATCGGCGGACGGATGGCGGATGACGTCGCGGATCTCCTGCGCCAGCGCCGGCGTGATCCGTTCGTCGGCATCGAGCGACAGCACCCATTCGCCAGTCGCGGCGGCCAGCGCGCGGCTTTTTTGCGGGCCGAAGCCGGGCCAGTCCGCCGTTTCAATCACGACCGCCCCGGCCGCGCGTGCCAGCCGCACCGTCTGGTCGGTGCTGCCGGAATCGACCACGATGATTTCATCGGCAAAGCGCACGCCATCCAGGCAGGCCTGGATGTTGGATTCCTCGTTTTTCGTGATCACGATGACCGAAAGCAGAATGTTCTTTTCCGTGGGTTGACCTGACATACCGGTGATTTCTTTCTCGCAGCAGAATGTTGAATTATAGAGGCTGCCGGGTCACGGCTCTGCTTGGGGGTTTGTCGTCATGACGGCAAATCCCAGCGTCAGGAATGCGAGCAGCGAGGTGGTCATCTGCCGGTCGAAGATATTGTCGCCGATGGCAAAAAATGCAAAGCAGAGTACCGTGATCAGCCCGCCCAGTGCCGCAATGGGATCGCCATCTGCCGGCCGGTGCGCCAGGTGCCGCAAGAAGAAGGCGAGCGGTGCGCCGAACAGCCACAGCAGGTAAGCCAGGCCGATGATGCCGCCGGTCGCCAGGGCTTCGAGATATTCGTTGTGGGTATGGCCGAAGACAGCGACATAGGCGGGCGCCTGGCCGGCTGCGATCAGGACGTGGAGATGGCTGCCGAACTGGTTCATGCCGACGCCGAACCACGGATGGGCGGCAAACATCGTCAGGGCGGCTTTCCACATCACCAGGCGCTGGCCGATCGATGTTTCCAGATTGCCGGAGCGCATGGTGGAAATATCTGCCCCGGTGAGGGTGATCAATTCAACAATTTCAGCATGGAATAGTGCCGCGAGCAATGCCGCGCCCAGCAATGCGGCCAAGGTAGCCCGCCCGCGCTGTTTTTTGTGCAGCCGGGATATCTTGCCGGCGGCCAGGCCCATGCTGATGATCAGCAGTGCCAGCAAGGGGCCGCGGCTGCCGATGGCAAGGCATCCGGCATATCCTGCCAGTGCCGCACTGCCGTGCCAGACTCTGTCCGGCACGGCGATTCGCCGGTCCAGCGCGGCCAGCAGCGCCAGCAGGGTAAACACCGTGGCGACCATGCCGAACTTGATGGAGCCGGACAGACGCAGCGCATTGATGCCGTACATGCCGTAAGGCCGGTCGATGTGCAGCCCGAAACGCTGGTAGAGCGCCAGCGCGCAGGTCGCCCACGCCGCGGCGCTGAGCCCGCGCCAGAACAGCCGCTGCGAACGCAATTCGGCAAAGCAGATTGCGATGACAAGGAAAAACAGGAAATGCAGGCCGTTATCGGCTGCCTTCAGCGTGCCATGCTGCAGCCAGATGCTTGCCAGCGAATAAGGAAAATACATGCCGAATGCAAGCGCAACCGGAGCGAATGCAGCGTAGCGCCGGCGTGCCCCGGCGTGACTGAAGAGCGCATGCGTTGCGACCATCAGCAATACGATATAGGGCAGGGCGGTCAGGCGTGACGGAAAGACGAAGGTGAGGGGAAGCAGGCTCAATGCCCACAGGACAACAGGTTCGGCGAAGCGGTCGCGGCTGATGTGCATGAGTATCTAAAACGGCGCTGGGTTCCGGCTTGCGCCGGAATGACAAATTTCCTGGCGGTCTGCGACGCATTCAGAAAATGATTGGCCAGCAGCCTTGAGGACCTTGCGGGACTGCAATGGTGAAGCGCAGTATATCGTATCCTCTATAATCCCAAGCAAGGCCCCGGATTACGCTGCGCTCATCCAGGCAACGACGGTGCCCGATTTTGCAGGGGAATGCGGCCGTAGCCAGGGCGCATCCCGGAGGGTGCAGCAGGGGTTGCGCGGGGCTTGCCCCACGCCTGCGGAACGATCTCCGCTTACACGCGGAGATGCGCCCTGCAAGGGCTATGCTGCATCCAGGCTACAGAAGCAGGCGGTATCCATTCCGTCATCCAACTTTCTAACCATGCTGCATACTGAACCATGATATTTCCACCGCTCCTGATGCGGGTCGCCCGAATGCTGCCGCCTTACAAAGGGCGTCTGGCGCTGGCGTTCGTCGGCATGATCCTGACGGCGACGACCGAGCCAACCCTGTCGGCATTGATGAAAATCCTGCTGGATAAGGGTTTCGGCGGCAAGCCGGCATTTCCGATATGGTCGGTGCCGATTTTCGTGATCGGGATTTTCGCGCTGCGCGGCGTCTCGACCTTTCTGACCACCTACATGATGACGTGGGTCTCGACACGGTTGCTGAGCCAGTTGCGGCAACAGGCATTCGATCGCATTCTCGATGTGCCGCTCGGATTCTATGTGACGCATTCCGTTGGTCGCGTCATCAATTCGATGATGTTCGAAGTCGAGCAGATCATCGACATGATCAAGAATGTGCTGACCTCGCTGATCCGCGATTCGCTGACCGTGGTCGGACTGATGGGCTATCTGCTGTGGCTCAACTGGCGCCTGACCCTGATCACGCTGGCGCTGATCCCGCTGATCGCGATCGTGGTCCGGCTGACCGGAAAGCGCCTGAGAAAACTGAGCCGGGACTATCTGGCGATCAATGCGCAACTGACGCAGGTGATCGAAGAAACTACGCGCGCCAACCAGGTTATCAAGATTTTCGGCGGCCAGCAATATGAAACCAGGCGGTTCGAGCAACGCGCCGCACAGCAGCGCAGTTATCTGATGCGCATGGCCAGCACGTTTGCCGCCACGGCGCCGATCACGCAAATCATTACCGCTTGCGCGGTATCGATCGTGATCGTGATTGCCTTGCATCAGTCAAGCCAGGGCGAGGCCACGGTCGGCAGCTTTGTCTCCTTCATTACCGCGATGCTGATGCTGCTGACACCGTTGAAGCACCTGGCCGAAGTCAACGGCCCGCTGCAGCGCGGCTTGGCCGCCGCCGAGGTGGTATTCGGCCTGATCGATGCGCCGGCGGAGCGTACCAGCGGTACGCCACTGGCGCAGCGCGCCGCCGGGCGGCTGGATTTCGATGATGTGAGTTTCGCGTATCCCGGACAGACCCAGGATGCGCTATCGCATATCGACCTGTCCATCATGCCGGGTGAAACGGTGGCATTCGTCGGCATGTCGGGCGGCGGCAAGTCGACGCTGGTTAGCCTGGTGCCGGATTTCCATTCGGTCGAGCGGGGCGAGATCCGGCTGGATGGCGCGCCGATCGAAGGCATCACGCTGGCCAGCCTGCGCGCGCAAATCGCCATGGTGAGCCAGCAAGTGGTGCTGTTCGACGATACGGTGGCGGCCAATATCGCGTATGGCGACGAAAGCCCGGACCGGCAGCGTATCGAAGCGGCAGCGCGGGCCGCGCATCTGGATGATGTGATCGCCCATCTGCCCGAAGGGCTGGAAACCACTATCGGCGATAACGGCAACCGGTTGTCGGGCGGCCAGCGCCAGCGCCTGGCGATTGCGCGCGCGATCTACAAGGATGCGCCGATCCTGATTCTCGACGAGGCCACTTCCGCGCTTGATTCCGAATCGGAGCGCGCGGTGCAGTCGGCGCTGGATCGGTTGATGCAGGGCCGCACCACGCTGGTGATTGCGCATCGCCTGTCCACCATCGAGCGCGCCGATCGCATCGTGGTGCTCGACAGCGGCCGCATCATCGAAACCGGTTCGCATGAGGAACTGCTGGCGCGCAACGGCGCTTATGCCAACCTGTACTACCTTCAATTCAAAAAGGAGGCTGCATGATGTCCGATCCCTATCCGATTTCACGCTTTCCCGTGCCGGCGCTGGATGACTTGCCGGACGATATCCGGCAAATGATCCTGGCAGTGCAGGAAAAGGCCGGCTTCGTGCCCAACGTGTTCCTGACGCTTGCGCATCGCCCGGCAGAGTTCCGTGCCTTCTTTGCCTATCACGATGCCTTGATGCTGAAAGAAACCGGCAACCTCAGCAAGGCCGACCGTGAAATGATCGTCACCGCCACCAGCGCCAGGAACCAGTGCCTGTACTGCGTGGTCGCGCACGGTGCGCTGCTGCGCATTTATGCGAAGCAGCCGCTGGTCGCCGATCAGGTTGCGGTCAATTACCTGAAAGCCGATATCACGCCGCGCCAGAAGGCGATGCTCGATTTCGCAATCAAGGTCTGCCTTGATTCGCAGGACGTCGGCAATGACGATTACGCGGTGCTGGAGGGCTACGGCTTCGACAATGAGGATATCTGGGACATTGCCGCGATCACCGCGTTTTTCGGCTTGTCGAACCGGATGGCGAATGTGATTGCGATGCGCCCGAACGCGGAATTCTTCCTGATGGGACGGGTGCCGCGCACATGACGGACACCATGCCGCGCACGCTGGTCATCTCGCCCAACTGGATCGGTGATGCCGTGATGGCGCAGCCGCTGCTGCGATTGTTGCATGACAAGCGCCCGGACAGGCCGATCGATGTGCTGGCCCCGGCCTGGGTCGCGCCCGTGTGGCGCGCCATGCGCGAAACGGATCGCGTGATCGAAGCGCCGTTCCGGCATGGTGCGCTGCAGTTGCGCGAGCGCTGGCATTTTGCGCAACAGTTACGGCAGCGCGGCTATGCGGAGGCCTATGTGCTGCCCAACACGCTCAAGTTTGCGTTGATTCCCTGGCTGGCCGGCATCCCGAAGCGGGTTGGCTACCGGGGTGAAATGCGTTACGGCCTGTTGAACATCATGCATCATGACGACCGCGCCGCGCCGCGGCCGATGGTGTCGTTTTACGCGGCGCTGGCGGATGCGCCGGCACGATCCGTAGCCGCACCTGGCGCGTTGCCACGGCCGCGCCTGTCAGTGCCGCCGGAGACGATTGCGGCAGTAATGGCGCATGTCGGACTGCAAGCGGACAGCCCGCTGGTCCTGTTTGCACCGGGTGCGGAATTCGGCTCAGCCAAACGCTGGCCGACCACGCATTTTGCCGAACTGGCGAAGATTATTCAGCGTGAGCGTGCGGATACGCAGATTGCGTTGCTGGGTTCGGGCAAGGACAAGGAGGTGTGCGGCGAAATTGCCGCCCTGGCGCCCGGCGTGCGCAATCTGGCCGGCGTCACGGCGCTGGACCAGGCGGTGGCGCTGATTGCGCGTGCCGATGCGATGGTCAGCAACGACTCGGGCCTGCTGCATATTGCCTCGGCGCTGAACCGGCCGATTGTCGCCATCTACGGCCCTACCGATCCGAATCATGCGCCGCCGTTTTCGGATGTGGCGCAGTCGCTGTTCCTGGGGATTGACTGTGCCCCGTGCAGACAGCGCGAATGCCCGCTGGGACATCATCAATGCATGCGGGATATCTCGGCCGGGATGGTGTGGGAACCACTGAAGAACATGCTTCAGGGAGGTTATTGATCCGGAATGAAGAAGTATTGAACCGGATCCCCTCACCCCAACCCTCTCCCGCCCACGGGAGATGGTGAGAAATGGACGCGATTAAATCAGGATTTAATCGTGCCGAATCAATAATGCACTCCGCTCGCGCAGGTGGGAGAGGGGTTCTGCATTTCAGCTTTGCGACGCGTAGTGGTTTCCGCAGCGGCGCACATACCGGCTTTCCCCCAATCCCAAATCGCGCAGGGCATTGCTACCCTGCGCCTGAACGGTGGAGGTGGAGAACGATTTTGGGGAGCAAACTCTGCTGTGGAAAAGTACGCCTGGTGCTCAAGGTCGGTTAATCAAGCAACCTGGCAGAGTGCTGTGCGCCTTGTGGCTATTGACCGGTACCCGTGCCGCTCGGATTAGTGCCGCTCGAACTATCGGAACTACCGGAGTCGGGGTATCCGCTGCTGCCCGCTCCCGATGAGCCGGAGGAACCGCTACTGCTATCGCCCGTTGAGCCGGAACTGGTCGATCCACCGGAACTATCGGAGCCGCCAGGGCTGGACGCACCAGACGATCCGCTGCCACTCATTCCGGATGTGCCGGAAGAACTGGAATCGTCGCTACTCTTCGAGGAAGAATCAGTGCTGCTTCCTGAAGAGTCGCTACTGCCCGAACTGCCGCTGCTGGTCGAATGCGGTTTCTTCTTTGTCTTGCTTTCATCAGTGGATGTTGTTCCTGACGAGCCAGAGGAATCAGTCGTTCCGGACATGCTGGTGCTGTCGGAGGTCCCTGTCGGGTTGGTCACTCCGCTGCTGCCGGATGAGTCGGGCGAACTGGTACTGCCGCTGGTAGTGGCGCTTTGGGCAAGGGCAATGCCGGTGCCGAGTGCTGAAACAAGAACCGTGATCAAAAGCTTTTTCATGAGCTACCTCCATCGTTAAACCGGGTGATTGATATTGCCGGGCAAGAGATGATTCATCCAGCTATCCGGATTACCAGGCACTTGCTGAATCAGGTTAGAAGTTCTCGCTATCAAAAGTTCAATGCTATTTTTGTATCGAAATGTGACGGTCCTCGATAAAAATATTCCGGGAGTACAGACCTGTTTTCGCATTGATTTTTTTAGGAGTACCGTATGTTGCTGCGGCATGCTTCTGGCGGGCATGTGAGTACGGTGCATGCCGACCCTATCCTTTTTGCGGAGGATTGCCGACATGCACCGCACCTGCCTCTCGCGGGATGTTCTCTTCAGTGCGCAGGAGCGCATTGGCCTGATCTCGGCGCATGAATGATCACGGTAATGCGCTGGATCGGATCATTGCTGCAATGCGGATGCGCTGAGAAGACGGTTTGTGTTGCAACATGCAGAAATCACGTACAAGCAAAAGCAGAATCCATACCGCCCGGGAAATTTCCCGTTACACCGGCATAGGTGCTTGCATGCGTCAGTGCTGGGCCACCGATCCGCGCCACGCGCCGGTTTCCTTTCCGCGGCTTTCGAGCAATTCCTTGAATCGCTTCAAATTTCCTTTCAGCTGCATCTTCACTACGCCAAATGCATCGCCGATGCCTTCGCTCACGTTCCGGGGCTCGTAATCCATCTGCAACATGATGCGCGTTTTCGAATCTGAAATTTTATGGAAGGTAACCGCGCCCGCATTTTTGACTCCGCCGATGCTGCGCCAAGCGATTCGCTTATCCGGAATTTGCTCCGTGATTTCGGCGTCCCATTGCTCTTCTTTTCCACCGATCTCGGCACGCCAGCGCAAATGCGTGTCGTCAAGCTGTTGTACTTCGCGCACGCTCTCCATGAATTTCGGAAAATCTTCAAATTGGGTCCACTGATTGTAGGCGGTGCTGACCGGGACATCGACTTCGATCGATTCTTCAGTTGAAGACCGCATACCCGAACCGCGGGATTTTTTGAGCTGCTTGGAAAGTAGGATTCCACCCGCCGCAAGCGCAGCAATGGCAACGATTCTGTTCAACATGTAAATTTCCTCCAGGTTAAGTACGTGCACGCCAAAGGACAGACACGGCAAGCTGATGCAAGGCGAATTACCGGAGGGGAGCGATTCACAAGAGGACAGGACCGGTATCCGGTAAACCAAGGCACCTTGTGCTCCCTGGACATGACGGAAAACCCTTGCACAGTCTTTTTCCGACTATGGAAATTGTCGTTTGGTTCACTTTGTGGATTCTTGCGAAGGTATATTGTTCCGGGCAATGCAATAGAGGCGCTTTTCTCCGAGTCGCAGAGGAATACGAGTTGCCGATGGCTTCTTTAACTTCGGGACTTGCCCTGTTCCCTGTGCCGTGCATGGGCGTGCCGCTGCGCTCGTTTGATACCGTGACCGCTACATCGAAGGCACCGGAACGGCTACCGGACTGCGCGTGAAGGTGGTGCTTCAGCGGGGCGACAACGAGACTGGCGAGCGGGCCTCGGATGACGAGATGCGGTGCCGGCGCATCCAGCCGCGCGACGCATGGCCAGCTTGTTTCCTGACGATTCCTGGATGCAGGCTGCCTCGGTCGTTACCATGCGACATCCGAATAACCGCTACCGGTTGACGGGCAGTTTTGAGGAAAATCGTTGTGGCGAGGCATAGGTAGGGTGAATTTATACTGCCGCATGTATTTTTAAATTGGCACGTAATCATTCCGAATATCGTGCTTTTTTTAATATACTCCCTGTTTTTTAATCTTTGTTTTTAACATCAATTGCTTTTGCCACCGGGAGCTTGCCTTGGATAACTCACTCCCATCTACCCTGCGCGAACGTATCGCATATTTGAGCTCGGGATGGCGCACCCGCTCTGCCAATGCGGACAATTCCTCATGGATCGCATCCGGCGATATCCCGATTCCCGATCGCGCAGCTTGCCATGCATAAGCCTCCCCATCCATGCACGGGTGCTTCCGTCGCCATCCCTAATCTGTGTGCACGCTTCTCCGTCGGCGGTACGGCCATACGGTATTTCGAATCAATTCGATGCGTCTTGATTGCATCTTCCGCATTTCTTTCGGTCAGTCCGCGCAAAAATAAGTCAAGTTATTTTGATGCGGCTTCTTGACGATGTGCCATGATACTCATGTCGGGATAGAATGGCGCAACAGAAAAATGTCGTCGAGAGACATCCGGAGTATGGCTATCCGGATGCCTCCGCATTCAGTGAATGATCTCGGGGAGCAACCACCTGCGGACACCATAGTGGAGGCATACTGATATGACCGATATCCCTTGCGATGCAAGCAGCCGCATGAGTCGCTGCCATTGGATCGATGATCTCCTGGCGCCGCGTGCCGGTCCGTGCGCCATGATCGATTCCGATCCTGCGTTAGCGGGGCTGCAGGAAGCAGGTCGTGGCGAGGCGGCGTATGCCGGGTACGGTGTCCTCCGCCCGGACATGGCCGTCATGGATGGCCATCATGAGGGACACTGCGACCGTATGCGCGGGCGACGGTACCACTACCGGGTCACGCATGTCGCTGCATAGATTCCTGACACGACTGATCTGGCTTTGCATATTGCCACTGGTATTGCTGGCGGCCTATCTGGCCATCGATAGCGTCCGGACCACCCAGATGGAACGCGATATCAAGGCCGCCAATCTCGCGCAAAATTTCGCCACCGCGATCGACCAGGACCTGAATGCGCGCATCGGCGCCCTGCACATGCTGGCCATGTCGCCGCTGGCCGACCATGCCTCGCGCTGGAACGAGTTTTACCAGGAAGCGCAAGGCTTTCGCCAAAGTTTTGGCAGCCACGTCATCTTCGCCGACCTGGAGATGCACATGCTGTTCAACACGCGCGTGCCCTTCGGTACGATCCTCCCCATGCTGCCGCGGCCCAAGGGCCACGCCGCGGTACCGACCGCAATGGCAACCGGCAAACCTGCGGTCGGCGATATCTTCCCCGGCCCTATCGCCAGGGAACCGCTAGTGGCGATCGCCGTTCCGGCCCAGCGCGAAGGCAAGACTGCCTTTCTTCTGCTTACCATCTTCGAGACCCGTCAATTTCAGGATCGCCTCGACCGGGTGATACTGCCTTCCGGCTGGTCCCTCGCCCTGCTCGATAGCAAGGGCGCGGCAATCGCCCGCCGTATGCCGTCGGGCCAGAATCCTGCTGTCGACGACGCTACTGCTGCGCGCTTCGTCGCCAGGTCGACGGTATCGCCGTGGTCGGTGGCGCTTGAGATTCCGCATGACGTCTATCGTGCGCCGCTGGTGAAGGCCGCCGTGGCGCTGGCGGCCGCTCTTTTGGGCGTGACCCTGACAGGTGCCCTTGGTGGCATGCTGGCTAGCCGCCGGCTCGGAAGATCGGTGGGGTTGCTGGCGGATGTGCCGGACCCCACGGTACCGGCACCGTACATCACTGAAATCGCCGCCGTGCGCCGCCTGCTCGATGAATCGGCGGAAAGGCACGAGGCCGCCGAAGCGGCACGACACGAGAGCGAGCAGCGCTTTCGCGCCACCTTCGAGTCGGCTGCGGTGGGGCTCGCCCTGATCGCCCCGGATGGCCGCTGGCTGCTGGCGAACCAGAAGCTGTGCGACATCGTCGCCTACGATCGCGACGAATTGCTGACCAGGACCTTTCAGGACATCACGCATCCGGATGACCTCGACGCTGACCTGGCTTGCGTGCGGCAGATGCTGGCTGGCGAGATCGGGACCTACTCGATGGAGAGGCGTTACCTCAGCAAAGGCGGCGCCATTGTCTGGATCAACCTCACCGTCGCCCTGGTGCGGCACCCTGACGGCAGCCCCGACTATTTCATCGCCGTGATCGAGAATATCCAGCGCCGCAAGGAAGCCGAGGCCGCGCTCCAGGCCAGAGAGGCCACATTGAAGGAGGCGCAGCGGCTGGCCGGTATCGGTAACTGGAGTTGGGACCTGCGGAGCGACCGCCATGCCTGGTCGGAAGAAATCTATCGCATCTACGGCCGCGACCCCAGCTTGCCGCCGGCGGTTTATCCGGAAGTGCAGAAATATTTCACGCCCGACAGCTGGGCCTGCCTTGCCGCTGCCGTGGAAACCTGCCTGGCGCAGGGCGCGCCCTACGAATTTGATGCCGAGGTCGTACGTGCCGATGGTGCCCGCCGCTGGATCACCGCCCGAGGCGAAGCCACGCACGATTCCGATGGCACGGTGATGGAGCTTCATGGCACGGTGCAGGACATCACCGAGCGCAAACAGGCGGCGAAAGCACTGCTCGAACTCAACGCCAACCTGGAACAGCGCGTCGTGCTGCGTACCGCCGAGCTGACGGCCGCAAACCAGGAGCTGGATAGCTTCGCCTATGCCGTCTCGCACGACCTGCGGGCGCCGCTACGCGCCATGAGCGGCTTTTCGCGGGCACTGATCGAGGACTATGGCGACAGGCTCGAAGGCGAGGCAAAGAACGACCTCGACCAGATCGACATCGCCAGCCGCAAGATGGCCGACCTGATCGACGGCATTCTCGCCCTTTCCCGCTGCACGCGCGGCGACCTGCGGCACGACGTGGTCGACTTGTCGGTGCTGGCCGCCACGCTGGTCGCCGCGTTGGCGCGCACCGAGCCCGGCCGAGAGGTAAGCACCGACATCGAGCCGGGACTGAAAGTCTGCGGCGATGCCCGCATGATCGAGGCCGTCATGCGCAATCTGCTGGGCAACGCCTGGAAATACACGGCCAGGACACCGGCAGCGGTGATCCGCGTGTATTCGGGCGAGGTCGATGGCCAGCCGGGCATCTGCGTCGCCGATAACGGCGCCGGGTTCGACATGGCGCATGCCGAACGCTTGTTCCAGCCTTTTCAGCGCCTGCACCGGCAGGACGAGTTCCCGGGCCTCGGTATTGGCCTGGCCACAGTGCAGCGCATTGTCCGTCGTCATGGCGGCGAGATTCACGCAGTGGCCGCGCCGGGTGCGGGCGCGACAGTCTGTTTTTCGCTGCCGCAAGTCACGGCAGTAATGGAGGATCATCATGAATAGAAAAACCATTTTGCTGGTTGAAGACAACACTCAGGACGAAATGCTGATTCTGCGGGTGCTGAAGAAAATCAACCTGGCCAACACAGTAGACGTGGTGCGCGATGGTCAGCAGGCCGTCGATTACCTGTTCGTCGAAGGTGAATTCGCTGCGCGAGCGGGCAGCGAATTGCCGACCGTGATGCTGCTCGATATCGGCTTGCCGCGCCTGTCCGGGCTGGAGGTTCTGGCACGGGTGCGCGCCGACCCGCGTACCCGGCTGTTGCCTGTGGTGATACTGACCTCTTCTGACGAGGAGCGCGACCGGCTGAAAAGCTACGAGAGCGGCGCCAACAGTTTCGTACGCAAGCCGCTTGACTTTGCCGAGTTCGCCGAAACGGTGGCGCGGCTGGGTATCTACTGGCTGGCTACCAACCACCCGCCGCATGGATGACAGATGATCAATATTCTGCATATTGAAGACGACCTCGCAGACTTCCAGTTACTGGCCCGCCACTTGCAGCGACTGGGCATGGCGGCGAATGTCGTCCGGGTCGAGGATTTGAACGCATTGTCCGACATGTTGGACACGATGCAATGGGATGCCATCCTGACGGATTACAACGTCCCCAGACTGAAGTTTCGCGACACACTCGCTCTCTTGTGCAACCGCCTTCCGGACTGTCCCATCATCCTGGTGTCCGGTTCCATCGGCGAGGAAACGGCTGTCGAGCTGCTCAAGGAAGGCGTTTGGGACTTCGTCCTGAAGGATAATCTTGCACGACTTTGCCCGGCCCTCGAACGGGCCATTCGCGACAGTGCCCAGCGTCGTGCCCGGCACGCGGCCGAGCGTGCCCTGCAGGAGAGCGAGGAACGTTTCCGGCTCATCGCCGCTACCATTACCGAAGCTATCTGGATGGCCGACGTCAAGCTGGAACAGACCTTCTATGTCAGTCCGGCCTACGAGAATATCTGGCAGCGATCCTGTGCCTCGCTTTACGAGAACCCGTGCTCATTCCTGGAATGCATCCATAAGGACGATCTGGAGCGGGTCGTCAGCGACATCCGGTCAGCACAAGCGGCCGGCCAGCCTTTCGAGCATGAGTACCGCGTGGTTCGGCGGGATGGCTCCATGTGCTGGGTCATGGATCGCAGTTTTCCCATCATTCCCCCCGAAGGCAGGCCAACACGCTACGTCAAAATCGTCGAGGATGTGACGCAGCGCCATTTGACCGAGGAACGGCTGCGCCAGGCGGCGACCGTTTTCGAAAGCACGCAGGATGGCGTCATGATCGTCGATCTGGATACCCGTCTCGTGGCGGTGAACAAGGCCTTCACGGACATTTCCGGCTATACCGAGGCTGAAGCCATAGGTGAAAAACCAGGCATTCAATACTCGGGCCGGCACGGGCCCGAGTTTTACCAAGCCATGTGGGCCAGCTTGCTGAACACCGGACAATGGCAAGGAGAAATCTGGAACCGGCGCAAGAACGGTGAAGTGTATCCGGCCTGGATGACAATCTCGACCGTTCGCGGCGAGCATGACCGGCCAACGCATTATGTCGGCGTCTTCAGCGACATCAGCCAGATCAAGCGCAGCGAGGAACAGCTGACGCACCTGGCCCATTACGATCCGCTCACCGACCTGCCCAATCGACTGCTCATTCAGTCCCGCCTGGAGCACGCCCTCGACCGGGCGGGACGTTGCGGCCGGCGGGCCGCCGTGTTGTTTATCGACCTTGATCGCTTCAAGACAGTCAATGACAGCCTCGGGCATATCGTTGGCGACCGACTGCTGGTCGATGTCGCCCGGCGCCTGCACGAACGCGTGCGAGCCGAAGATACCCTCGGGCGTTTTGGCGGCGACGAGTTCCTGCTGTTGCTCGAACCGATTGGCGCTCCGGAGGAAGCTGCAGTCGTGGCGCGTGATCTCCTCGCCGCGCTGGAGACGCCCTTCCAGCTGGCCGGCGGCAGCGAGACCTACCTCGGCGCCAGCATTGGCATCAGCATCTTTCCCGAGGACGGCATCACTGCCACCAATTTGCTGCGTGATGCCGATGCGGCGATGTACCAGGCCAAGGAGCAGGGCCGCAACCGATTCTGCTTCTACACGGCCGACATGAACATGAATGCCATGGTGCAGCTGGAACTTGAAGCGGCCTTGCGGCGGGCATTGGAGCGCGATGAGTTCGTACTGCATTTCCAGCCCAAGGTCGATTTGCGTACCGGCATGGTGACTGGCGCGGAAGCCCTGATTCGCTGGCAGCGAGACGGGAAGGACTTGGAGGCGCCGGGCCGTTTCATTCCGTTGCTGGAAAAAAATGGATTGATCGTGCCGATCGGTACCTGGGTCATCGATGCTGCGTGCCGCCAGTTGCGTAGGTGGCGTGATGCCGGTTGGCCCGACTTGCGGCTGGCCGTCAACGTCTCCGGGCGGCAATTGAATTCCGGTAACCTGGCTGCGATCGTGGCGCAAGCCTTGGCTCGGCATGACGTACCGGCTGCCCGTCTGGAGCTGGAGTTGACTGAAAGCATCCTCATGGAGCATCCCGAGCAAACCATCTCCATTCTCCGCGAGCTGAAGCGCATCGGCGTCAAGCTGTCCCTGGACGATTTCGGCACAGGCTATTCCAGTTTTGCCTATCTGAGCCGCTTTCCCATCGATAGCCTCAAGATCGACCAGTCTTTCGTGCGCAATATCGTCACCGAACCGGAAATGGCCATGATCGCAGTCTCGATCATCGACCTCGCCCATCGCATGCGCCTTAAAGTGGTGGCCGAGGGGGTTGAAACGGAAGCACAGCTCGACTACCTGAGGATGCGGAACTGCGACGAAATGCAAGGGTATTACTTCGCCAGGCCGATGCCGGCGGAGGCGCTCCATACCTTGCTTGGCGATGGGAAATGTCTGCACCGGGTCTTGGCGACGGAGACTCCGGCTGACCGCACCATCCTTCTCGTGGACGATGAACCGAACGTGCTCCTGGCCTTGCGCCGACTGCTGCGCAGAGAAGGTTACCTCATCCTGACGGCGAAGAGTGGCGGCGAGGGACTCGAATTGCTGGCTACCCATCCGGTGCAGGTCATCCTGTCGGACCAGCGCATGCCGCAGATGACCGGCACGGATTTCCTGCACCGGGTCAAGCAAATGCATCCGGATACGGTCCGCATCGTGCTGTCCGGCTATGCCGACCTGGAGTCGGTCACCCGAGCAGTCAATGAGGGCGCCATTTACAAGTTCATCTACAAGCCTTGGGACGATGATCTGCTACGCGAGCATATCCGTGATGCCTTTCTTTATTACGAGGCAGTTCTCAAACCACGGGCGGCTCGGGCCTGAGCGCTGCAAACGGCGTTCGAGAGAGCGCTTCCTTGGCTTGCGGTCGGGGCGTTTATCGAAGCCGGGCCTGCCAGCGGTTCTTCCATTGCGTGCCAAATACGGAATATCGGTCCCGGGTGAGAATTTTTAATCGCTCCTTGATATTTCCGCCATTTTTAATCCGCAGGCATGAACATGCAGGGACAAGGCATGTAAGCACCGGTCTTGCGGTATCGCGATGCGGTGCTCCCCTCTACTGGAACGACCGCATGGCTACTCCCTGCATCAAGCAGGCAGGCGCGGTGCCGCAGATATCGCCGGCAAGGTTCAAATGAGTCCAGCAATGAATTCCCCATGAATTTTTACATTTTCTTTATGCGAAACAAACAAGTCTTTACGAAATATTTAGACCAATCCGGCTAATCTGCTCACCATCAAAGCAAACCTGTTTGAGGAGTGATGATGGATATCGTGTATATCGGTGCAATCGTGGCGTTCCTGCTGGCAACCTGCGCGTTCGCCATCGGTTGCGACAAGCTGGAAGGGCGTCGATGAACATGTTTTATGTCATCGGTGCAGTCGTTGCGGCCGGCCTGCTGGTGTATCTGGTCGTGGCGCTGTTGAAGGCGGAGGACTTGTAAATGACTGCGCAATCGCTCATGTTGCTCATCGTGTATTTGGCCTTGCTGCTGGCGCTGGCCTATCCGATGGGCCTTTATCTGGCAAAAGTCGCAGACAATGCGTCTATCCGTTGGCTCGGCTGGCTCGGCAAGACCGAACACGTTCTCTATCGTATCGCCGGTATCAACGCACGGTCGGGCATGGATTGGAAAACCTATGCGATCGCCTTGCTGGTATTTAACGCATTGGGCGGTTTGTTCGTCTATGCCGTGCAACGCCTGCAGGCCTGGCTGCCGCTCAATCCGCAAGGCTTCGCGAGCGTCAGCCCCGATTCCGCCTTCAATACGGCGGTGAGCTTTATCAGCAATACCAACTGGCAAGGCTACGGCGGCGAATCGACGATGAGCTACCTGACCCAGATGCTGGCGCTGACCGGGCAGAATTTCTTTTCGGCCGCAACCGGCATGGCGGTTGCCTTTGCGTTCATTCGCGGTTTTTCCTCCCGTTCGGCGCAATCGATCGGCAACTTCTGGGTTGACCTCACGCGCTCGACGCTGTATGTGCTGTTGCCCATTGCAACCCTCTTCGCGGTCTTCCTGATGGGCCAGGGCGTGATCCAGAATTTTTCCGCCTACAAGGACGTGACGTTGATCGATCCGGTCACCTACACGCAACCGAAGAATGGGCCGGACGGCCAGCCGCTGAAGGATGCGAAAGGCCAGCCGGTGATGGAAACCGTGACCGCCAAGACGCAAACGCTGGCCATGGGGCCGGTCGCGTCGCAGGAAGCGATCAAGATGCTCGGCACCAACGGCGGCGGCTTCTTCAACGCCAACTCGGCGCATCCATATGAAAATCCGACGCCGTTGTCGAACTTCATGCAGATGCTGTCGATTTTCCTGATTCCCGCCGGTTTGTGCTTCGCCTTCGGCCGCATGGTCGGCGATCTGCGCCAGGGCTGGGCGGTGCTGGGCGCCATGACGGTGATTTTCGTGGCGATGACGGCAGTCGTCATGATCGCCGAGCAGCAAGTCCATCCAGCCTATCAGACGCTTGGAATCGACCAAGTGGCCAGTGACTTGCAGCCGGGTGGCAACATGGAAGGCAAGGAGGCGCGCTTCGGTATCAGCGCATCGACCTTGTTCGCCGCGATTACGACCGCTGCGTCGTGCGGTGCGGTCAATGCGATGCACGACTCCTTTATGCCCTTGGGTGGCATGGTGCCGCTGGTGCTCATGCAGTTCGGTGAAGTGGTGTTCGGCGGCGTCGGTTCCGGCCTGTACGGCATGCTGATCTTCGCAATCCTCGCCGTGTTCATCGCCGGCCTGATGATCGGACGTACGCCGGAATACCTCGGCAAGAAGATCCAGGCGTTCGACATGAAGATGACGTCGATCGCGATCCTGGTGACGCCGGTGCTGGTATTGGCGGGCACTGCGATTGCAGTCATGTTGGAGCCCGGCAAGGCGGCGATCGCCAATCCCGGTGCGCACGGCTTTTCGGAAATCCTGTATGCGTTCAGCTCGGCCGCGAATAACAACGGCAGCGCCTTTGCCGGCGTATCGGTCAACACGCCGTTCTATAACGGCATGCTGGCCATCGCGATGTGGTTCGGCCGTTTCGCGATGATCGTGCCGATTCTCGCGGTAGCCGGTTCGCTGGCGGCGAAAAAACGCCTTGAAGTGACTGCCGGCACGATGCCGACACACGGGCCGTTGTTCATCGCGCTACTGGTTGGCACCGTCCTGCTGGTAGGCATGCTGAACTATGTGCCGGCGCTTGCGTTGGGTCCGGTGGTCGAACACCTGCAACTTTTCACCAGCCCATAACGCTTGCGGGGCAGAGCGCTTTCTATTGTGGGACAGAGTTTAGCGTAGCGGTACTCTGTCCTCAACAAATCAGGCAACGGCGGCACTCTGTCCTCAACATATTAGAAAGGAAAGTCTTTCATGGATATGTCACAACCCAAGATGGCGCACGTCGCTTCGCGCAAAGGCTTGATGCTGTTCGATTCCGCGCTGATTGGTCCGGCCATCGTCGATTCCTTCAAGAAGCTGGATCCACGCGTCCAATGGCGCAGCCCCGTCATGTTCGTCGTCTATGTGGGCAGCATCATCACCATGCTGCTATTCATCCAGGCGCTGGTCGGCAGGGGCGAAGCGAGCCCGGCCTTTATTCTCGCAACCTCGGTATGGCTCTGGTTCACCGTGCTGTTTGCGAACTTCGCTGAAGCATTGGCCGAGGGCCGCAGCAAAGCGCAAGCCGCATCGCTGCGGGCATTGAAAAAAACCGTCACCGCAAAAAAACTGGAAGCGCCGCGCCGCGACAGCAAATGGATGGCAACACCGGCCACCGGCCTGCGCAAGGGCGATACTGTCCTGATCGAAGTCGGCGATGTAGTTCCCGCCGACGGCGAAGTGATCGACGGCGTGGCATCGGTCGATGAGAGCGCGATTACCGGCGAGTCCGCGCCCGTGATCCGTGAGTCCGGCGGCGATTTTTCGGCAGTGACCGGCGGCACCCGCGTGCTGTCCGACTGGCTGGTGGTGCGTATTTCGGTCAATCCCGGCGAAGCGTTCATCGACCGCATGATTGCCATGGTCGAAGGCGCGAAACGCCAAAAGACGCCGAATGAAATCGCGTTGACCATCCTGTTGATCGCGCTGACCATCATTTTCCTGGTCGTCACCGTCACTTTGCTGCCGATGTCGCTGTTTTCGGTCGAAGCGACCAAGGCCGGCGTGCCGGTCACGATCACGGTGTTGATCGCCTTGCTGGTGTGCCTGATCCCGACCACCATCGGTGGCTTGCTGTCGGCCATCGGCGTAGCCGGCATGAGCCGCATGATGCAAGCCAATGTGATCGCGACCTCGGGCCGTGCAGTCGAAGCGGCCGGCGACGTCGATGTACTGCTGCTGGACAAGACCGGCACCATTACCCTGGGCAACCGGCAGGCGGCGGAGTTCGTCTCGGCGCCGGGCGTCACGCAAGCGCAATTGGCCGATGTCGCGCAACTGGCGTCGCTGGCCGATGAAACGCCGGAAGGACGCAGCATCGTCGTGCTGGCCAAGCAAAAATTCAACATCCGCGAGCGCGATATCGCTGCGCTGGGCGCGAGTTTCGTGCATTTTTCCGCACAGACCCGCATGAGCGGCGTCGATATCGGCAATCGTGTTGTGCGCAAAGGCGCCGCCGATGCGGTCAAAAAGCATGTGGAAGCCTTAGGCAGGACGTTCCCGGGCGCGGTCACCAAATCGGTGGACGATATTGCACGCCGCGGCAGCACGCCGCTGGTGGTGGTCGACGACGGCCGCGTGATGGGTGCGATTGAACTGAAGGATATCGTCAAGGGCGGCATCAAGGAACGCTTTGCCGAACTGCGCCGCATGGGCATCAAGACCGTGATGATCACCGGCGACAACAAGCTGACTGCCGCCGCGATCGCCGCCGAGGCGGGCGTCGACGACTTTTTGGCCGAGGCGACGCCGGAAGAAAAGCTCAAGCTGATTCGCAGCTACCAGGCGCAAGGCCGTCTGGTGGCAATGACCGGCGACGGCACCAACGACGCGCCGGCATTGGCGCAGGCCGACGTCGCGGTGGCGATGAATTCCGGTACGCAGGCGGCAAAGGAAGCCGGCAACATGGTCGATCTCGATTCCAATCCGACCAAGCTGCTGGAAATCGTCGAGATTGGCAAGCAGATGCTGATGACGCGCGGCTCGCTGACCACATTCTCGATTGCCAACGACATTGCCAAGTATTTCGCGATTATCCCGGCGGCGTTCGTGACCACCTATCCGCAATTGAAGGCGCTGGATGTGATGCACCTGACCAGCCCGTCGTCGGCCATCATGTCGGCGGTGATCTTCAATGCGCTGGTGATCGTCGCGCTGATTCCGCTGGCGTTGAAAGGGGTGCAATACCGCGCCATCGGCGCCGCGCTGCTGTTGCGGCGCAACCTGCTGATCTACGGCCTGGGCGGTATCCTGGCGCCGTTTGTCGGGATCAAGTTGATCGATATCGTGCTGACCGCGCTTCATCTCATTTAATTGTATTGCAGGACAGAGTTTGTGCGGCATTCCCTCTTCCCCATCCCTTCTCCCGCTTGCGGGAGAAGGGTGCAAACAGCTTCCCTCTCCACGCGTGGAGAGGGAATGAGGGAGAGGAGGGCCGAGTTACTCTGTCCCCAACTGACCAGGAAACTGACATGAAAACCATCCTTCGCCCCGCGCTCGTGCTGTTTGCAGCGTTGACCCTGATCTGTTGCGTGTTGTATCCGTATGCGGTGACCGGTATCGGACAAGTCGCGTTCGCACACGAGGCACAAGGCAGCCTGGTGTCGCGCGACGGCCAGTCGGTCGGTTCAATGCTGATCGGTCAGGCGTTTTCTTCACCTAAATATTTCTGGGGACGTCCATCCGCCACCAGCCCGATGCCGAACAACGCGACTGCGTCCAGCGGTTCGAATCAAGGTCCAACCAATCCGGCCTTGATCGATGCCGTGAAAGGCCGTGTCGACGCATTGAAAGCGGCTGATCCCGGCAATACGATGCCGATTCCGGTCGATCTGGTGACGGCGTCGGCGAGTGGATTGGATCCGGACATCAGCGTTGCGGCAGCGTATTATCAAGCGCCACGCATTGCGCGCGAGCGCAAATTAACCGCCGAGGCAGTGCGCAGCATGATTGACGAGCATAAACAATCGCGGTATTTCGGCTTTTTTGGCGAGCCGCGCGTGAGCGTGCTGGCGCTGAACCTGACGCTCGATCAACGCCGCTGAATTGGCATACCATGCATCGCATGGACGTGCCAGCATTGCAACGCTGCGTCGTGCGGGCATGGGATGTCCGCGCGGTTTTCCCGTTTACGCCTGATCGCTTAAATCGTTATCGCTAACCCATGTATCCACCTGACTACCAACGCCCCGACCCGGATGCGCTGCTCGCCCAAGTGCAAGAGCAGGAACGCCGGGCGACGCGCGGCAAGCTGCGCATCTATTTCGGCGCATCGGCCGGGGTTGGTAAAACCTATGCCATGCTCAATGCCGCACGCAAGCTGCAGGCCGAGGGGCGCGACGTGGTGGTCGGGATCATCGAAACGCATGGTCGCAAGGAAACGGAATCCCTGGTTGAGGGATTGGACGTGTTGCCGCGCAAGTCGATCGACTATCGAGGCAAGACCCTCGCTGAATTCGATATCGATGCGGCGCTGGCGCGGCACCCCGAGATGCTGTTGGTCGATGAGTTGGCGCATAGCAATGTGGCCGGTTCGCGCCATCCAAAGCGCTGGCAGGATGTGGACGAGCTGTTGAATGCCGGCATCGACGTATTTACCACCGTGAACGTGCAGCATCTGGAAAGCCTGAATGACGTGGTGGGCGGGATCACCGGCATCCGTGTCGCGGAAACGCTGCCGGATACCGTATTCGATGAAGCCGATGAAGTCGTCCTGGTCGATGTTCCAGCCGACGAGCTGTTGGTGCGCCTGAAGGAAGGCAAGGTTTATCAGGCACAACAAGCCGAGCGCGCGTCGCGCAACTTCTTCCGCAAAGGCAATCTGATTGCATTGCGCGAACTGGCGTTGCGCCGGACTGCGGACCGGATCGAAGACGATGTGCAGGCGTACCGGGTAGAAAAATCCATCACGACGGTATGGAAAACTGACTCGGATCTGTTGGCAAGCGTCGGGCCGCGTCCGGGATCGGAACACGTGGTGCGCAGCACGGCTCGGCTGGCGAGCCAGCTCAATGCGGAATGGCATGCCATCTACGTCGAGACAAACCAATTGCAACGCCTGCCGTCGGTGCGGCGCGAACGCATCCTGAATACGCTGAAGCTGGCGCGGGAACTTGGTGCGACGACAGCGGTATTGTCTGGAAACGATATTGCCCACGAAATTGCCGACTATGCGCGCAGTCATAATTTTTCCAAGATCATCCTGGGGCGTGACCACTCGCGGTGGCCATGGCAAACGCCGCACCTCAAACGCATTGCTACCTATGCGCCCGATATCGACCTGATCGAAACCGGCCGTCGCGGGGCGGATGAACCGGCCGAACCCGGGGCAACGAACGGGGCGGATGCGGCAACGCAAGCCGCCCTCGCCGATGAGGGATCAGCCTTGCCCGGGCGCCGGCAGCGCTATTTGGATTACCTCTGGACCGTGGCCTCCTGCGTTCTTACCGCGCTTATCGCCACACCGATGCTGGAGCATTTCGATCTGTCCAACATCGTAATGCTGTTCTTGTTGAACGTACTCCTGATAGCTGTTTGTTTCGGGCGTGGCCCATCTGTCTTCGCCGCTTTCCTGAATGTCGCGGCATTTGACTTTTTCTTTGTGCCGCCGCGATTCACCTTCGCCGTCAGCGATCTGCAATATCTAGTTGTCCTTGCAGTGATGCTAGTCGTTGGCCTGGTTACCGCCCAACTGACTGCCAACTTGCGTTTCCAGGCCAGGATCGCATCGCATCGGGAAGCCCGGGCACGCGATTTGTATGAGTTTGCGCGGGAATTATCCGGCACATTGCTGACCGAGCAGATCTTTGAGACCACATGCAAGTTTGTCCAGCAGATGTTCAGGGTGAAAGCGACCTTGCTATTGCCGGATGATGTGGATCGTTTGCAATTTCCGTCCGCCGCAGCGGGAAATTCTGCTGGCATGCTGCATTTGAGTGTACTGGACCTGGGTATCGCGCAATGGGCATTCGATCATGCGGCGCAAGCGGGCATGGGCACCGATACGCTGCCCGGCAGCAGTTTCTTTTTTCTACCCCTGGTGGCGCCCATGCGCACGCGCGGCGTACTGGCTCTCAAACCGGAGAGTCGCCGCTGGATACTGATTCCGGAGCAGAGGCAGCAACTCGACACCTTCGCCACACTGGCGGCGATCGCACTGGAACGGGTGCACTTTATCGAGGTGGCCAAGGATGCGCTGGTGCGCATGGAATCCGAGCGGTTGCGCAATTCCCTGCTGGCGGCGCTGTCGCATGACTTGCGCACGCCGCTGACGTCGCTGGTCGGCTTGTCCGAGTCGCTGGCGCTATCCAAACCGCCGCTGGCTGCAGCACAGCAGGATCTCGCGCAGGCATTGCACGACGAAACACTACGGATGAGCAATCTGGTTGCCAACCTGCTGGACATGGCGCGCATCCAGAGCGGGGAAGTGAAGCTGAACTTGCAGTGGCAGCACTTTGAAGAAGTCGTCGGCAGTGCATTGCGCGCCAGCCAACTCATGCTTTCCAAACATGCAGTGCAAACGCGTCTGGCGCGCGATCTGCCTTTGGTGCACTTCGATGCAGTGCTGATCGAGCGAGTGCTGTGCAATCTGGTGGAAAACGCGGCCAAGTACACGCCAGCGGGTTCACGCATCATGATCGCCGCGGAAGTTAGCGGACAAACGCTTGAGGTCGCGGTGTACGATAACGGGCCAGGGCTGCCAGTGGGCCAGGAAGACGCGATTTTTGAAAAGTTCACACGCGGCGAACGCGAATCGGCGACAACCGGCATCGGCCTTGGCTTGGCCATTTGCCGCGCCATTGTCGAGGCCCATGGTGGAACCATCCGCGCCGGCCATTCGCCGGAAGGCGGCGCCTGCATCCTCTTTACGCTTCCTCTTGGCACGCCTCCCGCCATGCCGGAACTGGATGAGGGCGAGGCACACGTATTGAATCGGACATCATGACTGAACCTGTTCCTATTGCACTATTGGTTGAAGACGAGCCGCAAATCCGGCGTTTTGTGCGCACCGCGCTGGAAGACGAGGGATGGCAAGTCTTCGAGGCGGGCACGATGCAACGGGGCCTGATCGATGCCGGCACGCGCAAGCCGAACCTGATCATCCTCGATCTCGGATTGCCGGACGGCGACGGTGTCGATTTCACGCATGATGTGCGCAGTTGGTCCGCTGTGCCGATCATCGTCCTGTCGGCGCGTACCGATGAACGCGACAAGATCCAGGCGCTTGATGCTGGCGCCGATGATTATTTGACCAAGCCGTTCGGTGTCGGCGAACTCCTTGCCCGCGTGCGCACCACCCAGCGTCGGCTATGCCAAGCCGGCGCCAAACCGCAGGATGCGATCCAGTTTGGCGAGGTCAAAGTCGATCTGAAAGCTCGTCTGGTGACCAAGGCCAATCGCGTGGTGCATCTGACGCCGACCGAGTATCGGCTGTTGACCGTTCTGGCGGCCAATACAGGGCGGGTAGTAACAAATCGGCAACTGCTGCGCGAGGTATGGGGACCGTCCCATTCGGAGAGCAGCCATTATCTGCGTATCTACATGGGTCACTTACGGCAAAAGCTTGAAGATGACCCGGCGCAGCCACGTTATCTGTTGACGGAGACGGCGGTGGGATATCGCTTGCTGTTGCCGTTGTAATCCACCCCTCTTGTCCAGAAACGCTTGCTGGTAAAGACGTTCCATTTCACGCACCGCCTTTATCTCCATCGTTGGCGATTCTGAAATAGCCAAGCCGCTCGCCAAGGCCCGGGACATGGATGGCGCCGGATGGATGACGGCGTCTGCCAAGCCGGCGCCTGCCATTGTCGCGATGAAGGTACGCGCTGTGGCAATCGCCTGGAGCGAAGCTTCCGCTTCTGTTGTAACGATGACAAAGAGCACTTCCAGGTGCGGATTGTTGAGCCGGGCGATCGCCACGCGTTCACTGAGCTGGTATTGCGCTGCCGGGCTGAATCGGCCCAGGTCCAGCGGCACGATTACCTTGTGGGCAAAGACCAGGGCGGAGCGGGTTGGCAAAGTGTCCCGGTCGTCCGTGTCGATGACCACATCGTCGTAGCGCACTACCAGGTTTTCCAATTGGGACGAAATATTTTTCCGCGCGATTTCCGCGCAGGGAATGGTCGGCTGCCTTGCGGCCGCATGCCGTACTTCACTCCAGATTAGCGAGAGCTTCCGTGGATTGCCCTCAAGCAGCAGCACACGGCGGCCGTGTGCTGCCCGCATCGTTGCCAGGTTGACTGCCAGGATGGATTTTGCCGCGCTACCCTTGTCATCAGCAATGGCGATGATCATTTGTGGCTCCTGCTGATTTCTTATGATCGTAGCGGCGAAGGTGTAAAAATTTTCTAAAAGTATGGCGAGTGGGTGTAAACGCCGTATATAAATTGCAGCGGGCTGATGGGTTGCACTACTGATATCGCAATTTTTACGACTTTTTTATGCGCAATAGGCTATTGTGTTTCGCTCAGCAATTCGTGGCCGATGTATCGAGGAATAATGAAGCCGATCAAAATCCGTGAAATCGTACTCGGAAAACCGCTCGATCCTCTCAAGACCGAAACACGTCATTCGTTGGCTTTGATTGCTTTCTTCGCCTGGGTGGGTTTGGGTGCGGACGGATTGTCTTCCTCTGCATACGGCCCCGAAGAAGCGTTCAAGGCGCTCGGCCCACATGGTCACTTCGGCCTCTACCTGGCGATTGCGACCGCGGTGACAGTGTTCATCATTTCGCTCGCCTATAACCAGATCATCGAACTGTTTCCATCCGGCGGCGGCGGCTATCGCATCGCTACCGTGCTGATCGGACCGCATGCCGGCCTGATATCGGGCGCCGCGCTGATCGTTGACTACGTTCTGACGATTGCGATTTCGATCGCCAGCGGCGTCGACGCGCTCTTCAGTTTGCTGCCATTAGGGGCGCAGGCGTACAAGCTTGGCGTGGAAATGCTGGCGGTTGCCTTTCTGTTATGGACCAATCTGCGCGGGGCGAAGGAGTCGATCAAGATCTTGCTGCCGATTTTCATGGGATTCGTGATCAGTCATCTGATCGTGATCGTGTATGGCATCCTGGTGCATTCCGGCAGCATTCCTTCCTTGTTGCCGGATACGGTCAGGGAAACGCAGAAGATGGCGGCCGACACGGGCTGGATATTTACCATCGCGCTACTGCTGAAGGCCTATTCACTTGGCGGTGGCACCTATACCGGTATCGAAGCCGTCTCCAACAACGTCAATTCGCTGGCGGAGCCGCGTGTCCATACCGGCAAGATGACGATGCTTTACATGGCATTCAGCCTTGCGTTCACTGCCGCCGGCATCATCCTGCTATACCTGTTGTGGGAGGCCAAGCCGGTCGAGGGCCAGACGCTGAACGCTGTGGTGTTCAACTCTATTCTGTCCGACATGGGCTTGAAAGGCGTCCCCCTGAACGGTGCACTATCGGCTGTGCTGGCTTTTGAAGCCGGCCTGCTGCTAGTTGCCGCGAATGCCGGCTTCCTGGGTGGACCGGCGGTGCTGGCCAACATGGCGGCCGATTCCTGGGTGCCGCACAAATTCCGTTATCTGTCGACCCGGCTGGTGACGCAAAATGGTGTGCTGGTGATGGGGATCGCCGCGATTGCCGTGCTGTACTGGACCGGGGGCGTCGTAGGCTTGCTGGTGGTGTTATACAGCATCAACGTATTTCTGACCTTCAGCCTGTCGCTCGCCGGCTTGTGCCGCTACTGGATCAAGCAAAGAAAGGACGACAGGAAATGGCTGCGTCGCCTGCTGCTATCTGCTACCGGCCTGGTCGTAACGGCAAGCATCCTGGTCGTGACCGTGACTGAAAAATTTTTTGAGGGCGGCTGGGCGACAATCCTGATTACCGCCATTGTGATCGGTACATGCTTGTACGTGAAAAGCCATTACGTCGAAACCAAGGGAAAAATTCGCGCGGTGGATGATGTGTTCGCAAATCAGCCGTTCGGCCCGCATAGCGGCCCGGTCGTTTTTGATCCGCAGGAGCAGACGGCCGTGTTTATTGTCGGGTCCTCCCGTGGCGGTGGCTTGCATGCATTGCTGTGGGTACAGCGCATGTTTCCGGGGCACTTCAAGAATTTTATTTTCGTCAATGCCCGCACAGTGGATTCACATGCCTATGGCAGTGACGCCGTGGTCGAACAAATGCGGACGGAGGCCAAAGCCACGCTTCAATACTTCGTCGATTTCTGCCACAGCCACAATATGGCGTCCGAGTCTTATCTCAGTTTTGGAACTGATGCGGTTGCCGACATTACGCGGCAATGCCAGGAAATCAGCACGAAGTACCCAAATGCGATTTTCTTTACCAGCAAGTTGATATTCCAGACGGATAACTGGTTCACGCGGCTACTGCATAACCAGGCCGCACTGGCGATCCAGCGACGCTTGCATTTCAATGGGCTGCAAATGATCATCCTACCGATGAAGGTTTAACGTGAAAGTCGCGCAGCGGCTCATTTCAACTCCCTCGCCCGCTTGCGGGGCGAAGGCAGGGTTTCGCGGAACATGTTCCGCGCGGCCGCAGCCGGAAGAGCTTGCAAGCCCTTCCGTGGGGCGCGGAGCGGGGCAGGGGGAGAGGGCGGTTATGGCGCAATTGCATGCACTTGGGTGGCACTTCGCCATGACCGTTAGAGCCCCAATAGGAGGCAATGGCCGTCATTAGCCTCCGAATTGGCAACGCCATGCCCGATGACGCAGTAGGCGGAACAGGTATTCAAGACAAGATCGCCGGTACCGGTTGTTGCCAAGCTGGGTCGGGGCTACCGGAATGCGGACGGCGTCATCATCCTGGTTGAACTCAAGGCGCGGCTCTTTCCGACGTCATCGCGTTGCCTGTGCAGCAGCTTGCGCTGCAGGCGCAAACGGGAGCACATGTTGCCGACAACGGTTATGTGGCGACCCAGCAAACTGGCCAGTAAGCCCACCAAAAATGTGTGGCCAGGTGAGTAGCCAGAGGTAAATCCCGCTAGAAATTATTGTGCAAGTCGTTGAAAATAAATAATGAATTTTTCACATTAGGATAATGTCGTATTGCTCTTGATGGTAGAGGTTCTCCACCTGCAGCGAGATCGGCTTGCCGACAAAATCGCCCAGCATCGCCAGGTGCTGCGATTCTTCCTCGAGGAACATGTCCACCACCACTTGCGATGCCAGAATGCGAAATTCACGCGGATTGAACTGCCGGGCTTCGCGCAGCAGTTCGCGCAGGATTTCATAGCAGACGGTGCGCGCCGTCTTCACCTGGCCCTTGCCGCCGCACGCCGGACACGGCTCGCACAGGATGTGCGCCAGCGATTCGCGCGTGCGCTTGCGTGTCATCTCGACCAGGCCCAAGGCTGAAAAACCGGAGACCGAAATCCGGGTGCGGTCTCGCGACAGAGCCTTGTTCAGTTCCGACAGCACGGCAATCTTGTGCTCGGCATTTTCCATGTCGATAAAGTCGAGAATGATGATGCCGCCGAGATTGCGCAGACGCAGCTGGCGCGCAATTGCGTGCGCCGCTTCCAGATTGGTCTTGAAAATCGTGTCGTCGAAATTGCGGCCATTGACGTAGCTGCCGGTGTTGACGTCGATCGTGGTCAGTGCCTCGGTCTGGTCGACGATCAGATAGCCGCCCGATTTCAGATCGACGCGCCGCCCCAGGGCGCGCTGGATTTCCTCTTCCACACCGTACAAGTCAAATAGCGGGCGTTCGCCAGTGTAGTGTGTCAGTTTGGGTAATACCGACGGCGTGTACATAGCGCCGAATTCCTGGAGCTTTTGATGGTTCTCGCGTGAATCGATCTGGATGCTGGCGGTCTCGTCATTCACGAAATCGCGCAGCACGCGTTGCGCCAGGTTCAGATCCTGATACAGCAGCGCGGGCGCCGGCTTGGTCTTGGATAGTTGCGTGATCGAAGACCAGGTCTTGCGTAAATACTCGATATCCATTTCCAGGTCGGTATCGGAAGCGTCTTCTGCCATGGTGCGGATGATGAAGCCGCCTTTTTCATCCGGTTTCAGCAGCCCCTGGACTTTTCCGCGCAACAGTTCGCGATCGGCTTCGTTTTCAATGCGCTGCGAAATGCCGATATGCGGGTCTTGCGGCAGATACACCACCATGCGGCCCGCAATCGAGATCTGTGTCGAAAGCCGCGCGCCTTTGGTGCCGATCGGGTCCTTGATGACTTGCACCATGATTGCCTGGCCGTCATACAGCAATCGCTCAATCGGAGCCGGGCTTCCAGAATGGCCGTTGCGTGTCTCCCAGATATCGGCAACATGCAGGAATGCCGCGCGCTCCAGGCCGATATCGATGAATGCCGACTGCATGCCGGGCAGCACCCGCACCACCTTGCCGAGATAGATATTGCCCGCCATGCCGCGCGACAGCGTGCGCTCGACGTGCAGCTCCTGGACTGCACCTTGCAGGATCAGGGCGACACGCGTTTCCTGCGGCGTGATATTGATGAGAATGTCTTCGCTCATAAGGTGCGGAACCCGGCCTGTTTCAAAAGTTGTACCGTTTCAAACAGCGGCAGGCCCATGATGCCGGAATAGCTACCGACAATGCGCTCGATGAATACTGCGGCCATGCCCTGAATAGCATAACCGCCTGCCTTGTCATACGGTTCCGAGGTTGCGCAATAGGTGCGAACCGCGTCATCCGACAGCGTGCCGAAAGTCACTTCCGAACTTTGGGTCGCCTGCCAGACATTATCGTCATTTTGCACGACTACGCTGGTCAGCACCTGGTGCGTACGTCCCGATAATGCCCGCAGCATGGCGGTGGCCTCCGCGATGTCGGCCGGCTTCCCCAGAGTGCGACCATCCAGAACTACCGTGGTATCTGCCGCCAGTACTGTCCTGATTGGCAGCCTGCGCCAGAATATGGCCTGCCATGCTCCCGCGGCTTTGTCGCGCGTGACGCGGCTGACATATTCCTCCGCCGACTCATTCGGTAGCGCGGCTTCACTGATATCCGGTCCGCGCGGCGGCTGGTCGCGCAGCATCAGCAGTTCAAATTCAATGCCGATCTGCCGCAGTAGCTCACGCCGGCGCGGACTTTTCGATGCCAGATAGATTTTATGGTCGATCGGTTTCATGGGATTCATACCCGGTGATAAGGGTGATTCTGCGTGATTGACCAGGCGCGGTAGAGCTGCTCGGCGAGCAATACGCGCACCATGCCATGCGGCAGGGTCAGGCTGGAAATCCGGATCAGCATATCCGCTTGCGCCTTGATGCCTGCATCCAGGCCGTCTGCGCCGCCAATCACGAATGCAACATCACGGCCATCCTGTCGCCACTGCATCAGCAGTTGCGACAGCTGCATGGTGGTGAGATCCTTGCCGCGCTCGTCGAGTGCGACAATGCGTGCGCCTTTGGGAATGGCAGCATCGATCCTGGCACGCTCCAGCGCCATTACGGTGTCAACCGGCTTGCCGCCGGAGCGTTCGACCGGCTTGATTTCCTTTAACTGGATGCGGCATTCCGGCGGCATGCGTTTTGCGTATTCGGCAAACCCGGTTTCGATCCAGTCCGGCATCCGGTTGCCCACCGCAGCGATGACAAGTTGCATGAGGCCGGATCAGGCGGTGGTTTTTTTCGCCGGTGCGCGTTTTGCAGGTGCTTTCCTGACCGCTGTGGCGCTTTTTGCCGAGGCTACTTTCACGGTCTTTCCCACTGGCGTTTTTGCCGCACGGGTTTTTGCTGCCGTAGTTCCGGCTGTAGTGCTGCGGGCCGGTGTCTTGCGCGCGGGTTTCGGAGGCGCGTCATCGATTGCCTGGCTGGCTGCCAGATGACGGGACACTTTTTTGGGTGCCGGCTCTACTTCCATCGGTTCCGACGCGGTGCGCTTTGACACGCGCTTTGCCGCGCCGACTTTGACTTCCTTGTCGCCCCAGATTTCTTCCAGACGATAGTAGGCGCGGATCGCCGGTTGCATGATATGCACAATCATGTCGCCCAGATCGACCAGTACCCACTCGCCAGTCCCTTCGCCTTCAATACCGACAACGTCGCCGCCTTTTTCCTTCACCTTGTCGCGCACCGATGCGGCAAGCGCCTTGGTCTGCCGGTTAGAGGTGCCGGAAGCGATCGCAATCCGGTCGAACAGACTGGTCAGATGCGAGGTGTCGAAAACACGGATGTCCTGGGCTTTGACATCTTCAAGTGCGTTAACGACGGCGGATTGCAGTTTTTTGATATCCATTTAGTATTGGTATAGATGATGATGTTGAATATAGTCTAGCACCTTGGCGGGCAGGAGTCGGTCAAGATGATCGCCGTGTCGCAGCGCAGTTCGTATTTCGGTTGCGGAAATATCGACCGCCAGGCCGGTTGCAACATAGGTCAAACCATGCGGTGTCGTGCGCATTTGTTCGGGCGTTGCCGCCCGGCGCTCAAATTCCCGAGCAACAATTTCCGGCAGATGCATGGCTTCCATGGCAAACCCCGGTCGCGAGGCTGCGCAAAAATGCGCATAATCAAAAAGATGCTGCCATTCTCGCCAGGTGTTCAGTTGCTGCAGTTGATCTGCCCCCATTAGGAAAATAATTGCGGTTTGCGGTCCAAGTTCCGCACGCAGGGTGCGTAACGTGTCGATGGTATAGGTTGCCGTGGGGCGCCGGATTTCCTGCAAATCGATTGTTACCGGAATTCTTTGCCCGGCAAAGGCACAACGCAGCATTTCGACGCGATCTTCAGCAGATGCCTGTAGGCCATGCTTTTGCCATGGGTTACCTGCCGGAATGATGCGTAATTCGTCCGGAGCCAATAAATCGATCAGGTATTCCGCCAATGCCACATGGCCATTATGAACCGGATCGAAACTGCCTCCCAGAAGGGCCACGCAGCGAGCAGGCACTTTATATCCAGTCCCGCGGCGGCAGGAAATCGGAATACAGCAATGCTTCCGGACTACCGGCTTCAGGTGTCCAGTCATAGCGCCATTTCGCGACCGGCGGTAGCGACATCAGGATTGATTCGGTTCGTCCGCCCGATTGCAGGCCGAAAAGCGTGCCGCGATCAAGAACAAGATTGAACTCGACATAGCGTCCACGCCGATAAGCCTGAAAGTCGCGCTCCCTTTCGCCATAGGGCAAGTCCTTGCGGCGGTTCAGAATCGGCATATAGGCATCGATAAAACACTCGGCCACACAGCGTATCATCGCAAAACTCTGTTCAAAGCCCAAGGCATTGAAATCATCGAAAAAAACCCCGCCCACGCCGCGTGCTTCCTGGCGGTGCTTCAGATAAAAATAGTCGTCGCACCATTGCTTGAACCGTGGATGCAGATCACTGCCGAATGGCGCCAGTGCATCGCTGCACATCTGATGGAAATGCCGTGCATCCTCTTCAAAGCCGTAATAGGGCGTCAGATCCATGCCGCCGCCGAACCACCATACCGGCTCCTGGTTTTCTGTCGTTGCAGAAAAAAAGCGCGCATTCATGTGTGTGGTCGGCGCATACGGGTTGCGCGGATGCAGCACCAGCGAGACGCCCATTGCCTCCCAGTTACGTCCGGCGATATCCGGGCGATTGGCGGATGCTGACGGCGGCAGTGCATTGCCGGTGACGTGAGAGAACCCGACTCCGCCACGTTCGAATACATTGCCGTTTTCAACGATGCGTGAAATCCCGCCACCTCCCGCCGGACGTTCCCACGTATCCAGGCCGAATTGCTTGCCGTCGACTGCCTCAAGCGCAGTAACGATGCGCGATTGCAAGTCAAGCAGATACGTTCTAACGGCGGATGGAGCGAAGACGGGCAAAGTCATGGCTTGGCAAATGAATGAAAACAGGGTTCATGCGCTCGCGCACCAAGGTGTTTGCATCAAGAAGGCTTTTTGATCGCACGCCAGCCGATATCGCGGCGAAACTGCATGCCGGCGAAGTGAATCCGGTCGGCAATCTGATACGCTTCTTTTTGCGCCATTTTCACGCTATCGCCCAGACCGACTGCGCATAGTACCCTGCCGCCGGACGTGACAAGTTTGTCGTCGTGCAATGCCGTGCCGGCGTGGAATACCACGTGGCTTGCCGTTTCTGCCGGTATGCCGGTGATAAGGTCGTCCTTGCGCGGCGCATCCGGATAGCCCGCCGCCGCCATGACTACGCCTAGCGCAGTACGGCGATCCCATTCCAGCTCGATGGTATCGAGCGTGCCGTTGACGGCATGTTCCATTACGGCGACCAGATCCGTTTTCAGGCGCGCCATGATCGGTTGGGTTTCCGGATCACCCATGCGGCAGTTGAATTCAAGTGTTTTTACCTTGCCTTTGCCGTCGATCATCAAGCCCGCATACAGAAAACCGGTAAAAGGAATACCGTCTTTTGCCATGCCTTGCACCGTAGGCACAATGATTTCGCGCATGACCCGGGCATGCAATACCGGCGTAATGAGCGGCGCTGGTGAATATGCGCCCATACCGCCGGTATTCGGTCCTTCGTCGTGATCTTTTAAGCGCTTGTGATCCTGGCTGGTTGCCAGTGGAAGGATATTCTTGCCGTCCACCATGACGATAAAGCTGGCTTCCTCGCCTTCCAGGAATTCTTCAATCACTACCCGTGCGCCCGCATCGCCCAGCCGGTTGTCCGACAACATCATATCAATGGCGGCGTGCGCTTCTGCCAGTGTCATTGCTACCACAACGCCTTTACCGGCCGCCAGGCCATCGGCCTTGATCACGATCGGTGCTCCGGTGCGATCGATGTAATCGTGCGCTGCATCGCTGTTGGCAAACGTCTGATAATCCGCAGTCGGAATGCCATGACGCCGCATGAATGCCTTGGCGAAATCCTTGGAGCTTTCGAGTTGCGCCGCTTCCCTGGTAGGGCCAAAGATTTTCAGGCCCTGATCGCGAAAAATATTGACGATGCCGGCGGCAAGCGGCGTTTCCGGACCGACTACGGTCAATGCGACATGCTCTTTTAGCGCAAACTGCGCCAGCCATTGCGGATCGGTAATCGGGATATTCTCAAGACGCGGGTCGAGCGCGGTGCCGGCATTGCCCGGCGCGACATAAATTTTATGAATCCGCTCGGATTGTGCCAATTTCCAGGCAATGGCATGTTCGCGGCCGCCGGAGCCGACTACCAGAATTTTCATGAATAGGGATCAGTGTCTGTTGCTGAATGATACTTGCGTTGAAACTGCCAGCCGGGCCATCATGCGTCGATTACCGCATTGGTATAGACCTCTTGGACGTCATCGAGATTTTCCAGCGCATCCAGCAGCTTTTGCATCTTGACTGCGTCGTCGCCGGTAAACACTATTTCAGTGGACGGTTTCATCGTGATTTCTGCCAATTCGGCCTTGAATCCTGCTTTTTCCAATGCGTCTTTGATTACCGAAAAATCATGTGGCGAGCAAATCACCTCAAATCCGCCTTCTTCGTCGGTCACCACGTCTTCTGCCCCGGCTTCCAGAGCAGCCTCCATCAATGCATCTTCATTAGTGCCAGGAGCAAAGAAAAATTGGCCGCAATGCCGGAACAGGAATGCCACCGAGCCTTCAGTGCCCATATTCCCGCCGAATTTGGAAAATGCATGACGAACCTCAGCCACTGTCCGCACCCGATTGTCAGTCATGCAGTCGACGATGATTGCGGCGCCGTTGATGCCATAGCCTTCGTAGCGGATTTCTTCGTAGTTGGCGCCTTCCAGGCCGCCAGTGCCACGCTGGATTGCGCGCGCGACATTGTCCTTCGGCATATTGGCGTCAGCCGCCCTGTCGACAGCCAGGCGCAAGCGCGGGTTGGTGCTGAGATCGGCGCCGCCTAAACGTGCCCCAACTGTAATTTCCTTGATCAGGCGAGTCCATATCTTGCCACGCTTGGCATCGGTTGCCGCTTTCTTATGCTTGATGTTGGCCCATTTGCTATGTCCAGCCATGACGACTCTTTCCTTGATGTGAATTGGCGTAAGCTCGTTTCATTATGCGTGCAGCTTTTAATCAAGAGGCGATTTTATCATATGGCCCTTTGTCAAAATCGGCCAAACTCCGTCAATTTCAGGACAATCGCATTACAATTCCTGCATGAACGTTTCGATACTCCATGCGGCATCAACCCGCCAGCATTTCCTGACAGGCTTGGCCATTGCAATCACTGGCGCCATATTGTTTTCCGCCAAAGCGATTGTCGCAAAGCTGCTATATCGTTATCACATCGATGCCGTGACGCTGATTGCATTCCGCATGCTGTTCTCTCTGCCGTTCTTTGTCCTGATTGCGGCATGGAAAGCAAAAACCGAAGCGCCGCTTTCGAATGCCGAACACGGGCGCATCATGGTGCTTGGTCTGATCGGATATTACTTATCAAGCTTTCTCGATTTTTTGGGATTGCAATATATATCGGCCGGCCTGGAGCGGTTGATCCTGTTTCTGACGCCGTCGTTCGTACTGTTGATTTCATTTTTCTTTTTGAAAAAACGGATTGGCGCACTGGAATGGGCGGCACTCGGTATTGCGTATCTCGGTACGGTGCTGGTATTCATCCACGACGCCAGGCTTGGCGGAGCCAATGTAGCGCTGGGAGGCGCATTTGTCTTGGCAAGTGCATTGTCATATGCGCTATATTTACTGTTGTCGGGTGAGCTGGTGCGGCGCGTCGGCGCACTACGCCTGGTGGCGTATGCGATGTGCGTATCAAGCGCTGCATGCATCATGCAGTTTTTTCTGTTGCGCCCAGCGTCGCTGCTAGTTCAGCCGGTAGCCGTGTACGGATTGTCGCTGGTGAATGCAGTGCTGTGCACAGTTTTTCCGGTGTTGCTGACCATGATTGCCGTCTCGCGCATCGGCGCTGCAACCGCATCGCAGGCCGGCATGATCGGCCCGGTGTCAACCCTGTTTTTGGGTGCACTCATTCTGGGCGAGCCTGTCACCGGTATCCAGCTGGCGGGAACGGCATTAGTGTTAATGGGAATTTATTTGGTATCAAAGAAGAAAACATAGGAAAACGGATGGACCTTCGAATTCGCGACAAACATGCCTTGGTTTGCGGTGCCAGCAAGGGATTGGGGCGCGGCTGTGCCGAGGCGTTGGCGGCGGAAGGCGTGCATGTCACCCTGGTTGCGCGTAATGTACAAACGCTTGATGCTGCAGTCGATGACCTCAGGAGAATGACGGATGCGACGATCACTGCCGTAGCGTGCGACATTACTACTGTCGATGGCCGCAGCAAGGCGCTGGCAGCTTGCCCGCAGCCGGATATTCTGGTGACAAATGCCGGCGGGCCACCGCCTGGGGATTTTCGGAACTGGAGCCGGGATGACTGGATTGCGGCGCTCGATGCAAACATGCTGACGCCGATCGAATTGATCAAGGCAACCGTGGACGGCATGATGGCGCGCCGCTTTGGCCGAATCGTCAATATCACTTCCAGTGCGGTGAAAGCGCCGATCGATATTCTTGGCTTGTCAAATGGCGCGCGATCTGGCCTGACCGGTTTCGTTGCCGGACTGGCTCGCAAAACCATCGCCCATGGTGTCACAATCAATAATCTGCTGCCTGGCCCGTTCGATACCGATCGCTTGAACGCAACTCTGGCGTTATCGGCCAAGGCCAGCAGCAAGAGTCTGGATGAGGTTCGTGAGGCCCGCCGCCTGCAAAATCCGGCGCAGCGTTTTGGTATGCCGCGCGAGTTTGGTGCGGTATGTGCGTTTTTGTGCAGTATCCATGCCGGATACATGACTGGGCAAAATATTCTTCTCGATGGCGGAGCCTACCCCGGTACGTTTTAAGCCCATGCGGCCAACATGATGAAAAAACGCATTGCATTGATTGCGCACGACAAGAAAAAAGACGACATGATCGAATTGGCGGCAGAGTATTCGAATTTTTTGCGCCAATGTGTTCTGCTGGCAACCGGTACGACTGGCAAGCGGTTGTCCAGCGAAGTTGGACTGACAATTGAGCGCAAGCTATCCGGGCCATTCGGCGGCGATTTGCAGATTGCGGCGGAACTGGTCGAGGGGAAAATCGATTGTCTCATTTTTCTGCGTGATCCAATGACGCCGCAGCCGCATGAGCCGGATGTTACTGCATTGGTACGGGCATCGGACGTGCATAATGTGGCGTGCGCGACCAATATGACGACCGCCAGATTGCTTCTGTCACAGCTACAATCCCAGTCATCCCGGTATTCACATCATTCTTAAGCGAGTCAATTATGCCAAAAGCGATCAGGATCTCGAAAACTGGCGGTCCCGAAGTCATGGAATATGTCGATGTCGAGGTCGGTGATCCAGGACCGGGTGAGGCGCGCGTACGGCACTTTGCGTGCGGACTGAACTATATCGATGTTTATTTTCGCAACGGCATGTACGCGCAGCCGCTGCCGGCCGGTCTGGGCATGGAGGGTGCCGGGATAGTGGAGGCGGTGGGCGATGGTGTTTTGCATGTGAAGCCCGGCGATCGCATCGCATATGCGGGCCGGCCGCCTGGCGCCTATGCGGATGCGCGCGTCATGCCCGCCTCAATTCTTGTGAAATTGCCTGAATCAATCGAGTTCGATACGGCTGCGGCAATGATGTTGCAGGGATTGACTGTGCAGTATCTGTTCCGTCGCACTTTTCCGCTGCGCGGCGGCGAAACCATCCTGTTCCACGCGGCGGCAGGCGGTGTCGGCTTGATTGCCTGCCAATGGGCAAGAGCTTTGGGCGTGACGATGATCGGTACCGTGGGTTCTGATGAAAAAGCCGCACTGGCCAAAGCGCATGGCTGTGCGCATACGATCAATTACAGCACAGAAAATTTCGTTGAACGGGTTAGAGAATTGACTGGCGGGAATGGTGTGCCGGTTGTGTATGACTCGATCGGCAAAGATACATTTACCGGCTCGCTGGATTGCCTATCGCCGTTAGGTATGATGATTAGTTATGGCAGCGCATCCGGAGCGGTACCGCCATTTACATTGAATGAGCTTGCATTGCGCGGATCATTATTCATTACGCGCCCGACTTTGTTTACCTATATCGCGAAGCGGGATGATCTCGATATGATGGCGGCCGAACTGTTTGGCATGATCGAAAGCGGAAAAATAAAAATCGACATCAACCAACGTTATGCGCTCAGGGATGCGACGCAGGCGCACCGCGATCTGGAAGCACGCAAGACCACCGGATCCACGATTCTTGTTCCGTAAGCCCACTGCATGAATAGTGCTCCTTCCAGGGAATGGCACCAATGGATCACCCGGATGAACAACCTGCAGGAATTAATGGCGCGCCAAAGTTCGGACGCTTGTTGGTGGTGCTATTCATTGCGGTAATGCTGATTGTTGCGATGACATTTGTGGCCGACGCATTCTATTCATAGTTGCTCTCTAGTCTTTCATTTCCAGTTCGATGCGGCGGGATGTACCATTTTTCCCCGGGAAATCGATAAAGGCGCTGCGTACCATGTAAGGCATGACGGCAGCAAGCGCACCATTACGTCCTTCGCTAACCACTGTGACATCATAGAGTTTTTTGGCATCCGCTGCCCGTGACAGCGTTACGTGTAACTGGCGCTTGAACAATTCATAATTTGTCTCACGATATTCAGTAATTGGCGGGCCATACCAGAATGGGTCATAGAATGGGCCATAATAGCCGCCCCATCTCGGACCATAGAATGGAGAGCCATACCAGAATGGGTCAACCACCACTGGCGTTATGACGCGGACGTCGCGCACACTGATACTATAAGACATTATCGCCTTGATTTCGGCGACTTGCGGCGTTGGCGCATCTACAAAGCCAAGGCGGTGCAATTCATTACGCACCAGATTCTCATAACTACGATACTCGAGATTATTTTCCTGCTCCCTGGTTCGATCAAAAACAAAAGCCTGTCCTTGTAGATTTGCCGGCCATTCCTGAAAAACAGTCACGTCGCTTTTGACTTTGGGACTGGCGCAACCAACAAGCAACAAGCCTGAGGCAACTATTAACGCCAAAAGCCGACGGCTCATTGTTTTCTCCTTTTATTCATATTTCCAGCATAAGCATAACGGTAGGAATTTCCGTTATTTTTTGTAACAGGATTACTTTGGTGTCCCACCTCTCTTCAGGATTTCTATCGTGGATTTTCAAAGAAAATATAATTTGTTCCGTAATCGCTGATTTCGAAATAAACTCGTTTCTCACTTGGATCTGTAATCATGTTGAAGTTTTCGTCCAGCACGCCATATCCATAACGGTATGAGCGCGGCAGTTTGTCATCTGTACCCATTGCTGTCGATATTTTATCGATGTTGATGAAGCGCCGCACCAGTTTGTCGCCGGCATAGAATTCAAGCACGCCATTGGTGCCGGTCCAGTTCTGAACTGTTCGGCTAATCTTGTTTTGCTGTTCCTGAGTGCACGAAGTAAGGGACAGTAAGCCGCCCAAAAAACAAAGGGCTGTAGCGAGTTTCATGTTGATTCCATTGATTGACAAAATATTATTTTGTGTTGATTATTCCGGCATCATATTCTTATTCTTCCTTATCCATGCGTACTGATAACTCACAATCAATTTACCGTAAAAACTATACTCCACCAAGTTTCATTGTTGAAACTGTTGAGATGGGCTTTGATCTGGAACCGAAGGCGACACGGGTGGCTACTCGAATGACGCTGAAGCGGAATACAAATATAGATAGCAAAGATTGCGGGCTGGTTTTGTATGGAGAACCAACGCAGCTTGTGCAATTGCGAATGAATGGCAAAGTGTTGCATAAGCCAGCATACAAGCTGGGAAAGGGCATATTGCGAATTGTCAATGCGCCGGATAGCGTGATACTGGAAATTGAGACGATTAACTGCCCTGAGGAAAATACGTCGTTGATGGGTCTGTATGTTTCCAATGGAAATTTTTTTACGCAGTGTGAAGCGGAAGGATTCCGTAAAATTACCTTTTTCCCAGACCGCCCGGATGTAATGGCCAAATACACCGTGATGCTGCGTGCCGATAAAGAAAGATATCCGGTATTGCTGTCAAATGGAAATCTTATCGAGCAAGGCGATCTCGGCGACGGCCGTCACTATGCTTTGTGGAAGGATCCATTCAAGAAACCTTCTTATTTATTTGCTCTGGTGGCGGGCAAACTCGTTTGTCAGGAGGAAGATTACACACTTAAATCAGGCCGCAAGGTGTTGTTGCAAGTGTGGGTTGAGGACGGCAATCTGGACAAGACACAGCATGCAATGGATTCATTGAAGAACAGTATCCATTGGGATGAGGAGCGGTTCGGGCTGGAACTTGATCTTGACCGCTTCATGATTGTGGCGGTAAACGACTTTAATATGGGCGCAATGGAGAACAAAGGATTGAATATTTTCAATACCAAGTTCGTCCTGGCAAACCCACGCATTGCCACTGATGCTGATTATGCAAACATCGAATCTGTCGTGAGTCATGAATATTTCCATAACTGGACCGGTAACCGCGTTACTTGTCGGGATTGGTTTCAATTGTCCTTGAAGGAAGGATTGACCGTATTTCGCGATCAAGAATTTTCGGCTGACATGATTGGTTCGGCCAGTGGTCGTGCTGTCAGGCGTATTGAGGATGTGCGCTTACTACGTCAGACGCAATTCCCGGAAGATGCGGGTCCAATGGCGCATCCGGTGCGACCGGATTCTTATATCGAAATCAACAATTTTTATACTGTTACTGTTTACGAGAAGGGTGCCGAAGTCGTTCGAATGTATCAAACTCTGCTTGGCCGTGATGGTTTTCGCAAGGGCATGGATTTGTATTTTCAGCGACATGACGGACATGCAGTGGAGTGCGATGATTTTCGTGCTGCGATGTCGGATGCCAATGGGTATGACCTTGCACAGTTCGAACGATGGTATAGCCAAGCTGGTACGCCGCATATCCTTGCCGAAGCGCATTACGATGCAATAAAAAAAACATACGATCTCACATTATCACAGTCTTGTCCGCCCACACCTGGACAGTCGACAAAGCTGCCGTTTCATATTCCCGTTGCGGTTGGTCTATTGGATAGCGGCGGGCGCGATATGTCATTGCATCCAGGGAATCCCATTTCAAATGGATCAGCAGTCCGGAATCAACAAGATCAAACCACGATAGTGCTGGAATTGACTGAATCGCGGCAGACTTTTCATTTTGAAAATGTAATGGAAAAGCCGATTCCTTCAATTCTGCGCAATTTTTCGGCTCCGGTTATTCTGGAGTTTGATTATGCCGATGACGAGCTCGCATTTTTAATGGCAAATGACAACGATCCATTCAATCGATGGGATGCCGGGCAGCGATTGGGGAGCCGACGGTTACTGGAACTTGTTGCTGCAATTCAATCCGATACACAGAGTGATCATCTATGTTCTATTGGTCATGCCTTGGGTAATATTTTTCGTCTTACACTGAATGATCTGTCACTTGACCCGGGTTTTCGTGAAGTTGCGTTGACGCTGCCTTCAGAACCAATAATTGCCGAACAAATGGAGATGATTGATCCACAGGCAGTCCATGCCGCACGTCAATTATTGCGTCGAATGCTTGCCCAGGAATTGCGTGCTGACTGGCTTGCGGCCTATACCGAAAATCAAGTATCTGGAGCCTATACGCCGGATGCACTATCCGTCGGCAAGCGTGCATTAAAAAATAGCGCACTATCGTACCTGGCAGAACTGGATGATTTAGATATCCATGTATTGATGCAACGTCAATATAATCAGGCAAATAATATGACAGACAGATTTGCTGCACTTTCTGCATTAATCAATAGCCGTGCTTCAGGGAAAGAAATTGCACTTGCAAAATTTTATGAAGATTTCCAACATGAGCCGCTGGTGGTTGACAAGTGGTTCATGCTACAGGCAACGGCACATACAACTGACGTACATTCCATACGCTTACTAATGCATCATCCGGCGTTTACGCTCAAGAACCCCAATCGTGCACGCAGCCTGATATTTAATTTCTGTAACGCAAATCCCGCACAATTCCACGCAGTGGATGGCAGCGGCTATATTTTTTGGATAGAGCAAATAGTCAGCTTGAATGCCATTAATCCGCAGGTCGCTGCACGACTCGCACGAGCGCTTGATCGTTGGCGACAATATACCCCTGCACTACAGGAAAAAATGAAAGCGGCATTGCAACAGATTGCTGATATGCCGAAATTGTCCCGGGATGTAATGGAAGTTGTGACAAAAGCCCTTGCCGATTAAAACAAAGGTTCATGCCAATCATCAAGAGTTCAATAGGCAATATTCTTTTAATGTTATATAACAATCATTGTTTAATTAAATTAATTTATGAAACGTATTAGTCTTACGCAACATTTGGTAGAAGAACAGCGTCTGTATGACAGTATTCCAGCTGAGCTTCGCTTATTAATCGAAGTGGTTGCCCGTGCATGCAAGACAATCAGCCATGCAGTTGGTAAAGGTGCCTTGGGCGAAGTGCTTGGCAGTGCGGATAGTGAAAATATCCAAGGCGAAGTCCAAAAGAAACTGGATATATTGTCCAACGAAATCCTGCTTGAGGCTAACGAATGGGGCGGTCATCTTGCCGCCATGGCGTCTGAGGAAATGGAAACCATCCATCCTATTCCGCATCGGTATCCGAAGGGGGAATATATGTTGCTGTTTGACCCGCTGGATGGGTCTAGCAATATCGATGTGAATGTATCGATCGGGACAATTTTTTCGGTATTGAAAGCGCCAGAAGGTATGTTAATACCGACTGAAAAGGACTTCCTTCAGCCGGGCAGTAAACAGGTGGCTGCCGGATATGCAGTTTACGGCCCTCAGACTGTACTTGTTCTAACAACCGGAAATGGTGTCAATTGCTTTACATTGGATCGCGAAATGGGGTCGTGGGTGCTTACGCAGCGCGATATGCAGATTCCTGCCGAAACGGGGGAATTTGCAATCAATGCGTCTAATGCACGCCATTGGCACCCGCCAGTGAAACGATATATCGATGAAATGTTGGCCGGTGCGACAGGACCGCGCGGTAAGGATTTCAATATGCGATGGATTGCATCAATGGTTGCCGATGTGCATCGTATTTTGATTCGTGGAGGGGTTTTCATGTATCCAGCCGACCAAAGGGAACCCGGCAAGCCCGGTAAGCTGCGTCTGATGTACGAAGCTAATCCAATGGCTTTTATCGTTGAGCAGGCAGGAGGAGCGGCAACCAACGGCACATATCGTATTATGGATATTCAACCTGAAAAATTACATCAGCGGGTTCCAGTATTTCTTGGCTCAGTGAATGAAGTGAAGCGAGTAACTAGTTACCATCAACAATAAACGGGCAGGCACATTTTTTGAACCATGTTTAATTACAATTAATTCAAAAATATTGAAAAGCGCTTGCCAAGTTTCCGCAATATTTGATAGAGTTCGGCTCCGGTTGCGGCGCGGGCCCAGGAGCAAGGGGGCGGCGGCGCGATCGGGAGGCAAGGTGGGGTTGGCAGCGCTAAAAAAGCGGTTGACGACAC
>DATEZO010000164.1:0-8537 GCA_035255485.1 Burkholderiaceae bacterium | reverse complement strand
CGTGCGGCAACATCGCCGTTGCGGTGTGTCGCCATGCGTACATCAAGTTGTGCGTAAGGACTGATCGCCTGATCAGCCCTGGCATCCCACGCCTGGCCACTGGCACGCCCGGCCAGCCCGCACAAACCAAGCTCCGCAGCCAGTTTTGGCGGGACACGACCGGCAGAAATGAAGCGGTCCTGCAGGCCGGCATGTTTTTCATAAATATTCTGTAGCGACCGAACATCTTTCTCGACCTGACTGCATTGCATCAGCAGCAAGTCAATATCCTCGGCATCAGGATCGACTGCCACGCCGCCCGGAACGATGCGGTCCATCATGAAGCGATGGCCGAATAACCGATGATTCAAACGTACCCAATCCTCTTTTATTCGCGTAAATTGAGCCAGGCCAAATGCCAGGCCGGCATCATTGCCAAGTGCACCAAGATCGCCCAGATGGTTCGCTATCCGCTCACGTTCGAGTAGCAACGCACGCAGCCATTGCGCACGCGGCGGAATCGCGCATGCACCCACGGCTTCACTCGCCATGCAATAAGCCCACGCATAGGCGACGCTGGAGTCCCCGGAGACACGCCCCGCCAGTCGGGCGCCATCCGCGACCGGACGCCCGATAAACAGCTTCTCGGTTCCCTTATGCGCATAACCAAGGCGCTGTTCCAGGCGCAGCACCTTTTCACCCACGACCGAGAAACGAAAGTGCCCGGGTTCAATGGTGCCGGCATGTATTGGACCGACTGCAATTTCATGTACGCCTTCTCCTGCCACCGGCACGAATGGATACGCTTTCAATGCAGTATCGAATTGTTCCAGGCCCGAGAACTGGTAACGCAGCGGAAAATACTCATCCGGCCATCTGCCGTGATTGATCCAGGGCCGGACATCTTCCGCCCCGTTTGCCGGTATTCCGAGAAGATCGAATACCATGCGCTGCATCCTTTCCGCAGCGGGAAATATCGAAGACAGCTCCGGAAATCCATCCTGTTTTCCCACTGCCATCCGTACCCACAGCAAGCCCTCCGCCGCGCAATAGGCAGCCGACATCACGTAGTGATCGGCGAGCGGTCGCCGGTCGGTGCCCCAGATCGAAATAAGGCGGCCGCCCTCCGTGCGGATTGCCTGCGCAATACGTATCCAGTCTTGCGCTTCGACATCGGCCACCGATACGGAGACAATACCATGCAGTGCCCGGAACGGAACCGAATATCTTGCGGTAAACACCTCAGCATTCATCATCTACCCTACGATTATATTGACTGCCTGCCGAAACCACATGTTCAAATAGACGGGAATATACAAGCCAAGCACGAGCGCCATGCCGAGATGGATGAATACCGGTAGCAGTGCGGGAGGATGGACGAGCGGCTTTACGCTTGTTTCGCCGAATACCATTGGCAGCACGCGGCCGAAAATCGATGCAAATGCCACTCCCAGCGCCAGCAGCAATACCGGCGTTGTCCATGGTAATTCGCGCATCGCCGTCGTCACAATCAGGAACTCGCTGGCGAACACACCGAACGGCGGCATACCCAGAATCGCCAGCGTACCCAACAGCATGCCCCAGCCAACCGTCGGGCTGACTTTCACCAGGCCACGAATATCTTCCATTATCTGGGTGCCCGCCTTTTGTGCTGCATGGCCCACCGTAAAAAAGATTGCGGATTTCACTAGCGAATGGACCGTCATGTGCAGCAAACCGGCATAACTCGCGATCGGCCCGCCAATGCCGAACGCGAAGGTCATCAGCCCGATATGCTCGATCGACGAGTAGGAAAACATGCGCTTGACATCTTTCTGGCGCGACAGGGAAAAGGTGGCGACCAACACCGAAAGCAGCCCAAAGCCGACCAGCAGCTTGCCCGGCATGCCATTGTGCAGGGCGCCGTCCGCCAGCACCTTGATGCGCAACACTGCGTACAGGGCGACATTAAGCAGCAGGCCTGACAGCACTGCGGAGATAGGGGTTGGACCTTCGGCATGCGCATCAGGCAGCCAGCTATGCAGCGGTACCAAGCCCATCTTGGTACCGTAACCGACCAGCAGAAACACGAATGCGAGCGACATGATGGCCGGCTCAAGATGCATCTTGACGCCATTCAGGTTGGTCCATAACAACGCTTCCGTGTTCGCGCCAAGCTGGCGGTTGGCGGCCAGATAAAGCAGGATCGTGCCAAACAGCGCCAGTGCGATGCCAACGCCACACAGGATGAAATATTTCCAGGCCGCTTCCAGGCTGGTCGCCGTCCGATACACGCTTACCAGCAACACAGTGGCCAGGGTAGCCCCTTCCAGCGCTACCCACAGGATGCCCACGTTGTTTGTCATCAGCGCCAGCAACATGGCAAACATGAAAAGTTGATACATGCTGTGATACAGACGCATGCGACTTGGCGTCATCTTGCCATGATCGCGTTCGACGCGCATGTAGGGGCGAGAGAACAACGAGGTGGTCAGCCCGACGAATGCCGTCAGCGTGACGAGAAAGACATTGAGCGGGTCAACGAAAAACAGCTTGCCAAATGCGAAGACAGGGCCCCTGGCGATAATCTGCGCAGTGAGCATTGCGGCAGCGATGAAGGTAACCAGGCTAAAGCCGATGTTGACCTCGGGGGCGGCATCGCGTTGTCCGATCAAACTCAGCACGAGCGTACCCAACAGCGGCGTAGCGAGGACCAGCAACAGGAAATCCATGTCAGTCATCTTTCAGGGTTTCGAGATTATGGATATCCATGTTGTCGAACTGCTCCCGGATCTGGAACATGAAAACCCCAAGTATCAGGATGCCACCCAACACGGCAAGCGTGACCCCGAGCTCGACGATCATCGGCATCCCGTTGGTTGCCGCGGTGGCTGCGAAAAACAACCCATTCTCCATCGACAGAAATCCGATCACCTGGGAAACTGCCTTTGAACGCGTGATCATCATCATCAGGGAAAGGAGGATGCAGGCCAGCGCAATGCCGAGCGTGCCGCGTGCGATCGAAGAGGATAATTGCGCGATTGGCAGCGCAATATTGAATGCGATGATCACCAGCACAATGCCGATCAGCATGGTGGTGGGAACATTAATCAGCGGCTCGACGTCCCACTTGACGTTCAAGCGGTGAATCAGCTTGTGCAGCAGCCACGGGATCAACACGACTTTCAGAAAAAAGGTCAGGGTTGCGGAAAAATAGAGATGCTTGTCGTGGGTGACAAACGCCACCACCAGGGCGGCAGCGACTATGGTCGCGCCATGCAGCGTAAACAGGTGAATCAGTGAAACAATCCGCCGTTGACTGAGCATCGCAAATGTCAACAGCAACAGCATGGCGGCGAACAGGTTCAGTATTTGCGCGGTATAAGCGGTCATCCTATGCTCCCAGCAGGAAATGCACGAGCATGCCGATTACAGCCAGCAGAAAGGCGAACGTCAGAAATTCCGGGACCCGAAAAATGCGCATCTTGGCGCTACTCATCTCGATCAAGGCAAGCGTCGCCCCCCCGATGGCAAGTTTCAATGCAAGAATGAGGATGGCCGGCAGTAGATCGAGTGGATGATCGGCTTGTGCGATACCCCAGGGGAAAAACAGTGCGATACCGATGCAAGAGTAGGCAAACAGCTTCAGGCTGGCGGCCCATTCGACCAGTGCGAGATGACGTCCCGAATATTCGAGGACCAGTGCCTCGTGAATCATGGTCAGTTCCAGATGCGTGGCGGGATTGTCAACCGGCACGCGGGCATTTTCCGCCAGCGAGACCATGGTAAACGCCACGCCGGCAAAGGCAAGACTGGGATAAATCATCAGTTCCCGATGCACCAGGCTGGTCACGATACTCGGCAGCAGCGTCGATTGCGTAATCAGCGACGCCGAAAACAACACCATCAGTAATGCGGGTTCAGCCAGGAAACCGACCAGCATCTCGCGCCGCGCGCCCATCGTGCCGAATGCCGTGCCGATATCCATCGCAGCCAGCGCGATGAAGACGCGCGCCAACGCCAGCAGGCCGACCAGCGCAATCGCATCCGCCGCAGGCGACAGCGGCAGGTCGGTCGACAGGGTGGGAATGATGCCGCAGGCCAGCGTCATGCAGCCAAACACGATATACGGGGTCATGCGAAACAGCGGTGACGCGTGGTCCGCCAATACGGAGTCCTTGTAGAACAGCTTGTGCAGCATACGGTATGGCTGAAACAGGCTGGGCGCCGATTTATTCTGCATCCATGCCCGACACTGGTTGACCCAGCCGGTCAAAAGCGGCGCCGCCGCAAGCGCCCCAAGTATTTCCAGCAGTTGTGAAAAAAATCCGGAGTATGTAATCATCACATTACCACCAGCAGCAGTAACAGCAGGGTCAAAAAGCTGTAGAGCAGGTATACCGCAATTCGCCCATGCTGCAGCAGGCCGACGACGCGCGCGATACGTTCAGTAAGCGCGGCGATCGGCCGATAGATCAGGCTCCAGAATGGATCTTCAACCGTGACCCTGTAGCGTGGCGCCTTGTCGAACGCTGAAGGCAGCTCACGCGTCATCCGGAAGAACGGGCCGAAAATTTCGCGGATCGGCTGGCCGAACCCTTCCGCAGTGTCCTGCATGCGAGCGGTTTGAAAAGGGTATCCGCAACCCCATGGCGCCGAGCGCGTGAAGCGGCCATGGTAAAGGCGCCTGACCAAGAGGTAAGTCAGCAGGCAGCAGGCCAGCAGGACCAGCACGAACACCAGCGGCGCGTAACTGGCGTGATCAGGAGAGACCGGCGCGAGCAGCAGCCAGCCATTCGCTGCGACGGCCGCACCGATACCTTGCCCGATCAATAACTGCGTGACGCGCTCCAGGATCTGCACCATCTGCACAGGGAACAGGCCGAGAAAGACGCAGGCGACGGCCAGCCAGATAAAACCCGCGCGTTCCCAGTTGTCCGCATCATGCGCATCGTTGAGTTTTTGCTCGCGCGGTTGGCCGAGAAAAATGATGGCGAAGAATTTGACCATCACATATCCGGCCAGCGCGCCCACCAATGCAATCACCGCGGCGACAATGGGAATCAGCATATTGAGGAAAGTATTTGGCAAGCCGGGCGTAAAGAGGAAGCTTTGCAGCAATAGCCATTCGGAAACAAATCCTCCAAGCGGTGGCAGACCGGCCGCTGCCAGCACCCCGATCAGGGCAGGCCATGCAGTCCATGGCATGAAGCGCATGAGCCCCCCAAGATGGCCCAGATTGCGCTCGCCGGTTGCATGCAGTACCGTGCCGGTTCCGAGGAACAGCAGGCTTTTGAAAGCACCGTGGCTTGCCACGTGATAGAGTGCCGCAGTAAGCGACAATGCGGCCAGCCCGGCCATGGCATAGGCGCGAAACAGGATGGTCAACCCGATACCGGCGAATATCAGCCCGATATTTTCAATCGACGAATAAGCCAGCAGGCGCTTCATGTCAGTCTGCACCGTGCTTAGCACCACACCGAACAGGGCTGTGCCCAGTCCGAGCGCCAGCGTGATCCCCCCCCACCACCAAAGCTGCATATGCAGCAGGTCGAATGTCACGCGCAATACGCCATAGATTCCGGTTTTCAGGACGAATGCGCTCATCAATGCCGAAATCGGCGATGGTGCCGCCGGATGCGCTTCCGGCAGCCACACATGCAACGGCAGGATGCCCGCTTTGGCACCAAAGCCAAACAAGGCAAGAAAAAAGGCGATCGCCCCCCAGAACGAACCCAGATGCTGATTGCGCATGTTAGCGAAGGTGTAGTCGCCGGTGTTGGCCTGCAACAGCCCGAAGCACAGCAGCAACGCCAGCGCGCCGACATGCGAGATCAGTATGTAAAGAAAGCCGGCGCGGCGCACCTCGGGTATCCGATGGTTGGCGATGACGAGTAGCGTGGCTGTCAGCGTCATCGTCTCCCATGCAACCATGAATACGTAGGCATCGTCGGCAATCAGCAGCAGCACCATGCTGGCAAGGCAGGCATGGTACTCAAGGCACAACAGCCCCGGTGGCGTGCCCTCGCCTTGTCGAAAATAGCCGGCGGAGAAAACCGATACGCCCGTGCTGACGATGCCAAGCACGAACAGGAAATAGGCCGTCAGCGAGTCGAGCCGGAAATGAAAAGGCAAATCCGGCAGCCCGAATGGCAGCACGGCGGTTTGCGGTGCGCCAAAACCGCTGACCAGGCCAACGGCTCCCAGAATCACGCCAAGCACGGCGCCCAGTGGAAACAGGACATGTGCAACAAAAGCCGTGCGCCTCATTACCAGCAGACCGCAACTACCAATGACGAACCAACCTGCCACGACCAACAGCACACAGTCCATTGAAGTCAATTCTGCCACCAGTGCTCCTCACGTCAATTCACGCTGTCATGTACCGGGCAAGAAAATCGACATACCAGGCGCACATTGCATGGGTACTCCAAGCGTCGTCACGACATTCTGAATTTCGGGTATCAAATTGCAATTTAATTATAATGCCAAGGTTATCAGCCGCCTAGATCATAATCATGGAAACCAAAACCGCACGACTGACCGTCCTGGTTGATCCCGTGAAGAAGAAGGCATTCGAGGAGCTCTGCGCGGAGCAGGATCTGACCCCGTCACAGGTTGTACGACAACTAATGCGGGAATATCTTGATAAACATGGCGTCAACTACAGCACGAAAAGCAAGCTCAAAAGCGTCACTACTTCCCAGAAAAAGAAATAGGTCAATCCGGTCCAGGCAAGGAAATGGACGGGCAATTTCCGATTCACGGACAAATCAGCAAGGCAACCGGTTCGAGAATCGACCGCATGGCACATCCCGATGCCCAAAGGGGATGGCCCTACGCAGCAAAGGGTTTGAATCCGCTTCGATGGCCAGCACTATTGGCACGTTCCTTTTCGCTCCTTACGACTTGAGCGGCTCCAGTGCCAGTTCGGTTGCCCGCTGCCCTACCTCGGCAGGAAACGGCCGCGACTTACGCGCCTTCGGATCGAGGCATACCACGGTAAAGTCGCAGGTAGCGCAAATTGCGCCGCTTTCGGTATTCAGTAGTTCGTGCCGGAAGCGCAATACCTTTTCGCGCATCTCGATCGTTCCGGTACGCACCATGACCGTGTCCCCCGGATACAGTTCCTTTTGATAGCTGATGTTCTGCTGAACCGCTGCCAAATGTACCTCGCCGCTGCGCAGGCGCGACGGGGTAAGTCCCAGCATCGCGTAGAACTGCCAGCACGCTTCCTCGAAAAATTCCATGTAGGCGCGTACATTGATGTGCCCCATGTGGTCGCGCTGCCACTCGTGAACCGTGCCGCGCGCAGTTTCGACCATTGCCATGATTGCCTCTCCCTGGTTTGAAATGTGCACCGTATCAGGCAAGCGACCGGAACGCGCCGGCGTTCCGTCGGCCTCTACGGATACCAAAGCGCAATGTTATGATAAACCTTAAGAAATCCAAAGCTTCGCGTCACTGCATGTCGAGCGCGTTTGCCGGCATTAACCCGGTTCCCGACGATGGAGCATCCGCCAGAGAATTCACGACCGGTAGAATGAGGAAATGGATCATGCCTTTGGTTAACATCAAGATCACGCGCGACGGTATCACTCGTGAGCAAAAGGCCGCATTGATTCGCGGCGCCACGCAATTGCTGGTGGATGTGCTCGGCAAGAGCCCGGCCACCACCATGGTACTGATCGAGGAAGTGGACACCGACAATTGGGGAATCGGCGGCGAATCGGTAACGGTGCGACGAAGTGCCGGAAAATAACGTGCCGCTTGCACCGATGCCAAGGCCTGCAGCGGCCTCCGGCTGGCACGTTGCATTTTCAGGATTGCTTGCACTCGCGGTGGCGATGGGCATCGGACGCTTCGCATTTACGCCGCTGTTGCCGATGATGCTGCATGATGGCGCAATCGATTTGCAGGGAGGCGGCTGGCTGGCGACAGCAAACTACATCGGTTATTTTTTCGGCGCCTTATCGTGCATGGCGATCCGTAGCGGCCCCGCCTTCATGATTCGTCTGGGCCTGGGCATGACGGTCGCGCTGACGCTGGCCATGGGCATGTCGATGGCCATCCCGCTGCCCTCCGCGGCCGCCAACCTGACGCAAGCGCTGTGGATACTGCTGCGCGCAGCCTCCGGAATTGCAAGCGCCTGGGTATTCGTGTTCGGCTCGAGCTGGTGCCTGTTGCGTCTTGCCCAACTGCAGGCGCCGCGATTAGGCGGCATCATCTACTGCGGACCGGGCATCGGCATTTTCCTGACGGGTCTGCTGGCTGGCGGCGTGGCCGCAATCGGCTGGCGCGCGTCCAGCGGTTGGCTGCTGTTCGGGTTGCTGGCTGGCATACTGTCGGCGCTGATCTGGCGCACCTTCGACAGGGCAAAGCCCACGGTCGACGCGATGCCGGCGGCTAAATCCGAGGCGAGCATCGTGACCGAGGATTCGTCAGCCACCCCGGTATCGGAACGCGCCCATCGGATCGAAAGCCGGATTCTTACCATAGCCTACGGTTTGGCGGGATTCGGCTACATCATTACTGCCACCTTCCTGCCCGTCATCGCCCGCGATGCGCTTCCCCATTCC
>DATEZO010000163.1:0-11975 GCA_035255485.1 Burkholderiaceae bacterium | reverse complement strand
GAAAAAGCGACCTGGATGGCGGGCGAGACGATCCAGACGCTGGGCGGCAACGGCTACATCAACGAGTATCCGGCCGGCCGCCTGTGGCGCGACGCCAAGCTGTATGAGATTGGTGCCGGCACCAGCGAAATCCGGCGCATGCTGATCGGGCGCGAACTGTTTGGCGAAACAAGATAAGACCCGGGTCGTACGCGGACATCGGCGCCGTTCATGGTGGCCTTGATTCCCTCTGCCGAAGAAAATAGGGAAAATCTGGGAGTATAGGTAAAAATACCGTGATATTCGCAATAATATTGCGGGCATTTAAAAATACAGCGTGGTGTATTAAATGGAGGCATGCCAGCCATGATGCGTCATCAATCAGCCATCAATCCGTTCTCATGATGCATGAAAAGAATCATTCCCTGCTTTGGCCTCGCCCGAAAAAGGACGGCGTATCGGGCAGGCGTTTTCTTGCATTGCATCGTTTCGCGATAACGATTTTCCAGCCGGCAGACTTCTTGTCGATCATGGTTTGTCCACGACGTGCAACCCTGGCGTTCCGCCCTGGCGACGCGCCGAAAGCGCACGCCCCGCGGACCTTTCCGGCACGGATCCGGCTACACTAATGGATATTCCCAGCCAGATGACCGACATGCATACCGCTTTTCCCAAACTCCTGTCTTCGCAGATCGCCTTCGATATTGCCCGCACCATCCTGGATGGTTTCGACAAGCATTACCGGCTGTTCCGGGCTTCGAGCCAGGATGCCAAGCGCTATTTCGAGACGCGGGACTGGAAAATCGCGCAAGTCGCCGCGCGCGAGCGCATCGCGTTTTATGACAAGCGGGTGCAGGAATGCGTGCATATCCTGGAAGACGAATACGAGCAGGAAGACCTGACCGATGATGTCTGGCGCGAGGTCAAGCTGCATTACATCGGCTTGCTGATCGGTCACAAGCAGCCGGAGCTGGCGGAAACCTTCTTCAACTCGGTATGTTGCAATATCCTGAACCGCACGTATTTCTACAACGACTTCATTTTCGTGCGTCCGGCGGTCTCGACCGAATACATCGAGCCGGAAGAAATGGCGCCGACCTATCGTACCTACTATCCAGCCAAGGACGGCCTGCATTACACGCTCAAGCGCATCATCACGAACTTTCAGCTGGATGTCGCATTCGCCGACCTCGATCGCGATGTCAGCATGGTTGAAGCGCGCATGCGTGCGCTGTCCGGCAACAGCCGGCTGGAGCCGAATCACCAGATCCAGGTGCTGGCCAGCCTGTTTTACCGTAACAAGGGCGCCTACATTGTCGGCAAGAGCATCAACGGCAGCCGGGAATATCCATTCGTGGTGCCGCTGCTGTATAACCGCAAGGGTGAGCTGGTGCTGGATACGGTCCTGTTCGATCCGGGGCTGATCGCGGTACTGTTCTCGTTTACACGCGCCTATTTCCAGGTCGACATGGAGGTGCCATCCGCCTATGTGCATTTCCTGCGCAGCATGATGCCCAACAAGCCGCGCAGCGAAATATATACCATTCTCGGCTTGCAGAAGCAGGGCAAGGCGCTGTTCTACCGCGACTTCCTGCATCACTTGCGGCATTCATCCGACCGCTTCGAAAGCGCGCCCGGGATTCGCGGGCTGGTGATGGTGGTATTCGCGCTGCCGTCGTTTCCGTATGTGTTCAAGGCGATCAAGGATCATTTCCCGCCGCCCAAGGAAACCACGCGCGCGCAGGTCAAGGAAAAATATCTGCTGGTGAAGAATCACGACCGCGTCGGCCGCATGGCCGATACGCTTGAATATTCGAATGTCGCGTTTCCACGCGCCCGCTTTTCGGAAGAGCTGCTGGCCGAGCTGAAGGAAGTCGCGCCTTCGATTGTCGAGGAAGACGGCGACGAGATCATCATCAAGCATGTATATATCGAACGGCGCATGGTGCCGCTCAACATCTGGCTGGCGAACGCGGAACAGGCTGGCGACGAGGCGGCAATCGAACGCGGCGTCTTTGAATACGGCAACGCGATCAAGGAAATGGTCGGCGTCAACATCTTCCCCGGCGATATGCTGTATAAAAACTTCGGGGTTACGCGCCATGGCCGCGTGGTGTTTTACGATTACGATGAAATCGAGTACATCACCGACTGCAATTTCCGCAAGATCCCGGAACCGCGCAACGAAGAGGACGAGATGTCGGCGGAGCCGTGGTATCCGGTGGGAAAACACGATGTATTTCCAGAGCAGTTCGCGATTTTCCTGCTCGGCAATCCTCTGGTAAAAAAATATTTCATGAAATATCACGCCGATTTGCTGACACCGCAATACTGGCAGTTGCGCAAGCAGCGAATATTGGATGGCTATATCGAAGATGTCTTTCCGTACCCGCAGGAATTGCGGTTCAGCTATCAGCCGCCGCTAGTGCAGGCGGCTTGATGCCAGTCATCACTTTTTAAAGGAAGGAAGCAAAATGAACGATCCTATTGTTATTGTCGGCGCTGCCCGCACCCCGATGGGTGCGTTTCAAGGTGATTTTTCCTCGTTGTCGGCCAACGAGCTGGGCGCGGTTGCCATTCGCGCTGCGGTCGAGCGCGCCGGGCTGGAGCCGGGCCAGGTTCAGGATGTCCTGTTCGGCAACTGCCTGATCGCGGGCCAGGGCCAGGCGCCGGCGCGCCAGGCCGCGATCAAGGCCGGCATTCCGGTTTCTGCCGGCGCGGTCACGCTGTCGAAGATGTGCGGCTCCGCGATGCAGGCGACGATGTTCGGCCATGATTCGATCATCGCCGGCACCAACGAAGTGGTGGTCGCGGGCGGCATGGAATCGATGACCAACGCGCCGTACCTGATTCTGAAAGCGCGCGGCGGCTATCGCATCGGCCACGCCATGATGTACGACCACATGATGCTGGACGGCCTGGAAGACGCCTATGAAAAAGGACGCTCGATGGGCACCTTCGGCGAAGAATGCGCAGCCAAATACGCATTCACGCGCGAAGCGCAGGATGCGTTTGCGATCGAGTCGGTCAAGCGCGCGCAAGCTGCAACCAGCGATGGCTCGTTCCAGTGGGAAATCGCGCCGGTCACGGTATCCGGCCGCGGCGGCGATGTCGTGATCGACAAGGATGAGGGCCCGCTGAAAGCCAAGCTCGACAAGATTTCCACGCTGAAGCCGGCTTTCAAGAAAGACGGCACCATCACCGCGGCATCGTCGTCGTCGATCAACGATGGCGCGGCGGCGCTGGTACTGATGCGCGAATCGACTGCCAAGAAACTCGGCTGCAAGCCGATCGCGAAAATCGTCGGCCATGCGCGCCATTCGCAGGAGCCAAGCTGGTTTACCACCGCACCGGTCGGCGCGATCGCCAACCTGTACAAGAAAACCGGCTGGACTACCGATGACGTCGATCTGTTTGAAATCAATGAGGCGTTCGCGGTGGTGCCGATGGCGGCGATGAAAGAGCATGGCATCCCGCACAGCAAGGTCAACGTGCATGGCGGCGCCTGCGCGCTCGGCCACCCGATTGGCGCTTCCGGCGCGCGCATCATCGTCACCCTGATCGGCGCCTTGAAGAAAACCGGCGGCAAGCGCGGCATCGCATCGCTGTGCATTGGTGGCGGCGAAGGCACCGCGATGGCGATCGAGATGATGTAACCGATGCCTTCCTTCAAGGGAAGGCCGGGAGTGCAGCAGGGGTTTCAAGCAGCATGCCGCTCGCCTGCGGAACGGCATGTGCTTGCAGGGCGCGTATGGGCCGACATCGTTTCGCAGGCGCGGTGCATGCGCCACCCAACCCCTGCTGCATCATGTGCCCCGGACCCTGCCGCACCCCGATTTTCCCTTGATGGCAGGGGAATGACGAGCAAAGAAAAAATCGATAGCAGGCGAGGGCAACCAACCGGAGAGTGTTATGTCCACTGCATTAATCATCGGCGCGTCGCGTGGCATCGGCCATGAACTGGCGCGCCAGTATCGCGCCGATGGCTGGCGCGTCATCGCCACCGCCCGCAAGCCGCAGGATATCGCCGGACTGGCCGGCATGGGTTGTGAGGCCTTTGCGCTCGATGTCACGAATGCGACCGATTGTGCAGCACTGGCATGGAAGCTGGACGGCGAGCGGATCGACACGGCGATCCTGAACGCCGGCATCTATGGTCCGCAAACGCTGGGTCTGGATGCTCCATCGGAGAAGGATTTCGATGCCATCATGCATGTCAATGTGCTGGCGGCGATGCGGATATTGCCGATTGTGGCGCCATGTGTCGCCGGAGTGCAGGGCCGGCTTGCAGTGATTTCATCGCGCATGGGTTCGATCAGCCTGCGCGCCGATTGCAGCGGCTGGCTGTATCGCGCCAGCAAGGCGGCGCTGAATTCGGTACTGGCCGATACGGCGCTGACGTTCGGGCCGCAGGGTGCGGTGTGCATCGCGTTTCATCCAGGCTGGGTGCGCACCGACATGGGCGGCGCGGGCGCCGATCTGGCAGTCGAACAAAGTGTGTCCGGCATCCGCGCCACGCTGGCGGAGTTGACGGCCGAGGATAATGGGCAGTTTCTGAACTACGACGGACAGCGCCTGACCTGGTAAGGCCGGCTCGCGCAGCCGGTTGCGCGGGACGGGAATGGCGCATCCGCGGTTTGCCTGGATACGTGGTTTCAGGGGAAATGAGGCAACATGGTTTTATCCGAGCAGCATGAAATGATCCGCGATGCATTGCGCGTGTTTTCACGCGAGCGGCTGGCGCCGAATGCCGCTCGCTGGGATAGGGAACATCATTTCCCGCAGCAAGAATTGAAAGAGCTGGCTGCATTGGGTGCGTTCGGCGTCGCGGTGCCGGAAGCCCTCGGCGGCGCCGGCCTCGATTATGTCTCGCTGGCCCTGGTGCTGGAAGAAATCGCCGCCGGCGACGGCGGCATATCGACCGTCATTTCAGTCAACAACTGCCCGGTGTGCAGTATCGGCATGATGTATGCGAACGACGCGCAAAAGGCGCAATGGCTGCGGCCGCTGGCGCGCGGCGACATGCTCGGTGCATTCTGCCTGACCGAGCCGCATGCCGGCAGCGATGCCTCGACCCTGCGCACCACGGCAGTACGGGAACAAAACGGCGACGGCAATCATTATGTGATCAATGGCGTCAAGCAGTTCATTACCAGCGGCAAGTATGCGGATGTTGCGATCGTGATGGCGGTAACCGACAAGGCGGCCGGCAAGCGTGGCATTTCCGCGTTCTGGGTGCCGACTGATGCGCCCGGCTATATCGTGGCGCGGCTGGAAGAAAAGCTCGGCCAGCATTCCTCTGACACCGCGCAGATCCTGTTCGAGAATTGCCGCATACCGGCGCAAAACCTGATCGGCGAAGAAGGCCAGGGCTACCGGATCGCGCTATCCGGCCTCGAAGGCGGACGCATCGGCATCGCCTCGCAAGCAGTCGGCATGGCGCGCGCGGCATTCGAGGCGGCGCTGGCCTATGCCAAGGAACGCACCAGCTTCGGCCAGCCGCTGTTCGAGCATCAGGCCGTGCAGTTCAGGCTGTCCGGGATGGCGACGCAGATTGAGGCGGCGCGCCAGCTGATCCTGCATGCGGCCAGCATGAAGGATGCCGGCAAGCCGTGCCTGAAGGAGGCGGCGATGGCGAAGCTGTTTGCCAGCGAGATGGCGGAGCGGGTCTGTTCGGATGCGATCCAGATTCACGGCGGCTACGGCTATGTGAGCGACTTTCCGGTCGAACGCATCTACCGCGACGTGCGCGTGTGCCAGATTTACGAAGGCACCAGCGACATCCAGAAAATCCTGATCGCGCGCGCGCTGGCGTGACAGTGCCGATTACCAAGGAGAATGCATGACAAACCCGATCGATTTCTATTTTGATTTTTCCTCGCCTTACGGCTACCTCGCGGCAATGCAGATCGATGCGCTCGCCGCGCGCCACGGGCGTAGCGTGAACTGGCACCCGCTTTTGCTGGGCGTGGTATTCAAGGCTACGGGCAGCAGGCCGCTGACGACGATGCCGATGAAAGGGGACTATTTTTTCCATGATTTCGAGCGTAGCGCGCGCTTCCACGACATCGCGTATCAGCGTCCGCCGGCATTTCCGATTGCCACCCAAATCCCGGCGCGCGCCATGCTCTGGGTGCGCGCTACGCTGGGCGATGCCAAGGCGGTCGAATTCGCCAAGGCGGCGTATCGCGCGTATTTCGTCGATGGCATTCGCATCGACGAGGCCGCCGGTGTTGCGCAAGTGGCTTCCAGCCTCGGACTGGACCCGACGGCATTGTCGGAGGCAATCGAGAGCGCGCCGATCAAGGCGCAGTTGAGGAGCGAGGTCGAGCAGGCCATGGCGCGCGGGGTATTCGGCTCGCCTTTCATGATCGTCGATGGCGAGTCATTCTGGGGTTCAGACCGTCTCGATCAGCTGGAAGCATTTTTGAAAAACGGCAGTATTTAGGCGGGAGAAACATCGCGATGGCAATCAAAAAAGGCTACAAGGTGCTGATCGAGGAAGCCAGTGCGCAGATCAGGACGTATTCGGTTGCAGAAGCCCAAGCGAAGCTCGGCGATCCCGCTGTGCAGTTCGTCGATTTGCGCGATGTGCGGGAACTGGAGCACGCAGGCATCATGCCCGGCGCATTCCATGCGCCGCGCGGCATGCTTGAATTCTGGATCGATCCCGATTCGCCGTATTTCAAGCCGGTGTTCGGCGAGAAAAAGGAATTCATTTTCTTTTGCGCCGCCGGCTGGCGCAGCGCACTGGCGACCAGGACTGCGCAGGACATGGGTTTGACGCCGGTGGCCGATATCGCCGGGGGCTTCAGCGCATGGAAGGCGGCGGGCGCGCCGGTTGGCGTCAAGGAAAGCAAACATGGCAAGTAAGCCGGAAATGGCAAAAGCCATGACGGCGGCATTATTTTCGCTGTCATCCCGCTTGAAGATGGGAATGACAGCAATGACTTCATTTGACAAGCAATGACAGTAGATGTGAAGCAGCCCCCATGCCCATGCGGCGGTGGCGCATATGCGCAATGCTGCGGGCGTTTCCATGGCGGTGTGCAGCCGGAAACAGCGGAACAATTGATGCGTTCGCGTTACAGCGCCTATGCCCTGGGTTTGATGGATTACGTGCATGCCAGCTGGCATCCGGACACGCGGCCGCCACGTTCCGGATTGATCCATGATGCGGCGACAAAATGGCTGGGGCTGGATGTGAAAAGACATGCGCCAATGGGCAATGAAGCGACAGTGGAATTCGTTGCGCGCTACAAGACCGGCGGGCGGGCACAGCGCCTGCATGAAGTCAGCCGCTTCGTGCGCGAAGAAGGAAAATGGCGCTATATCGATGGAAATTTTCCCGAAACGAAATGATGCTGTAGCGGCACGATGACAATCGCAGGAATCGTAAAGCCGCTCAAATTTTCGAGCGGATTTGTGTCTGCTCAATCGATTCGCACAAGCGCTGGAAGAATACGGGTACTTGCTCAAAAGGACCGTGGGCTACGTAAAAAGGGATAACGCGCGGTTACTCGCCATGACTGATGCACGATTATCCAAATCAAGAGGGATGCCGACATGCCGCAAATAGAAACCAAGCTGAATTCCCGCAGCGAGGAATTCAAGGGGAACGCCGCAGCGATGCAACGCCTGGTCGACGACCTGAAGGCGAAAGTCGCGAAAGCGGCACTGGGAGGCGGCGAAGATGCGCGTAAGAAACATACCGCGCGCGGCAAGTTGTTGCCGCGCGACCGCGTGCAAATGCTGCTCGATCCGGGCACGCCGTTCCTGGAATTCTCGCAACTGGCCGCGCTGGACATGTATCACAATGGCGCACCGTCGGCCGGTGTCATTACCGGCATCGGTCGCATTGCCGGCCAGGAATGCGTGATCGTCTGCAACGACGCCACCGTCAAGGGCGGCAGCTACTATCCGATGACAGTGAAAAAGCATTTGCGCGCACAGGAAATCGCCGGGCAAAATAATCTGCCCTGCATTTACCTGGTCGATTCCGGCGGCGCCAACCTGCCGACCCAGGACGAGGTATTTCCAGACCGCGAGCATTTCGGCCGCATCTTCTACAACCAGGCCAACCTGTCGGCCATGGGGATTCCGCAGATTGCGGTGGTCATGGGCTCCTGCACTGCGGGCGGCGCCTATGTGCCGGCCATGAGCGAAGAATCGATCATCGTCAAGGAGCAGGGTACGATTTTCCTGGGTGGCCCGCCGCTGGTAAAGGCCGCCACCGGCGAGGTGGTCAGCGCCGAAGACCTGGGCGGCGGCGATGTCCATACGCGCCTGTCCGGCGTGGCCGATCATCTAGCGCAAAACGATTTGCACGCCTTGTCGCTGGCGCGCACCATCGTCTCGAATCTGAATCGCAAGAAATCGCACGGCATGGTGCTGCGCGATCCGGTCGAGCCGAAATACCCGGCGCAGGAACTGTATGGCGTGATCCCGAGTGATACGCGCAAGCCTTACGATATACGCGAAGTGATTGCACGCATTGTCGATGGCAGCGAATTCGACGAATTCAAGGTGCGCTACGGCACTACGCTGATATGCGGCTTTGCGCACATCTTCGGCATGCCGGTCGGCATTGTTGCCAACAACGGCATCCTGTTCTCGGAATCGGCGCTAAAGGGCGCGCACTTCATCGAATTATGCTGCCAGCGCAAGATTCCGCTGGTATTCCTGCAGAACATCACCGGCTTCATGGTCGGGCGCAAATATGAAAACGAAGGCATCGCTCGCAACGGCGCCAAGATGGTGACCGCGGTGGCAACGGCGGCGGTGCCGAAATTCACCGTGATCCTGGGCGGCAGCTTCGGCGCCGGCAACTACGGCATGTGCGGTCGCGCTTATTCGCCGCGCTTCTTGTGGATGTGGCCGAATGCGCGCATCTCGGTGATGGGCGGCGATCAGGCAGCCAGCGTATTGTCGACCGTCAAGCGCGACGCGATCGAAGCCAAGGGCGGCACTTGGCCGAAAGAGGAAGAGGAAGCCTTCAAGCAGCCGATCCGGGAGCAGTATGAGCACCAGGGCAATCCCTATTACGCAACGGCGCGCATCTGGGATGACGGCGTAATCGATCCGGCCGATACCCGCATGGTACTGGGCCTGGGCCTGAGTGCAACGCTGAATGCACCGATCCCGGAGACGAAATTCGGCATGTTCCGGATGTAATGCCATGGCTCTATTGCGAAATTTTTCCGAATATGCCGGCAGTCTGCGCTTGCTGGCATGCGGCGCGGCGCTGGCGCTGATGTCGCTGGCGCAGGCTGCCGCCATCAGCGAGAGCGAGGTGACGATCCCGGTGGCGGTCAAGGGCCTGTTCGGCGAATCGCGCGCCAATCTGACCGCGACCGAATACCGGCCGGAAGGCGACGGCCCGTTTCCACTGATCGTGATCAATCATGGCAGTCCGCGTTCCGCAGCCGATCGCGCCAGGACGACCGGCAAGTACCGGGCGCAATCGGAAGCATTGGCGGCGCGCGGCTTTGTGGTCATCAACCCGGTGCGCCGCGGCTATGGCAAGTCGGACGGTCCGTGGGCGGAAGATTATTTTTCCTGCGCCAATCCGGCCTATGTCGAAGCCGGGCTGGAAACCGCGAAGGATATCGCGGCTGCCATCGACTATGCGAAGACCAGGCCGTATATCGATGCCGGGCGGATTGTCCTGATCGGCAAATCGGCGGGCGGATTCGGCGTATTGGCATTGGCCAGCCAGAATCCGCCGGGCGTGGTCGGCGCGATCAATTTCGCCGGCGGCCGCGGCTCCAGGGGGCCGAACGAAGTGTGCAACGAGAACCGGCTGGTCGATGCTTTCGCGCGCTATGCCGGCACTACCAAAGCGCCGATGCTGTGGTTCTATGCCGAGAACGATCTGTATTTCGGCCCGGTGCTGGTGGCGCGCATGGCGGATGCCTATCGCAGCAAGGGCGTGGATCTGCACTATGTCGCCCTGCCCGCGCACGGCAAGGATGGACACGCTTTTTTCGACGACCGTCGCAATGTGGATGCCTGGATCGATACAGTCGAGGCCTTTCTGAAAAAAACAGGCGCACTACGGTAGATGAACATGACCTACGATACTCTTGCCATCCAGCTTGCCGGCGCGACTGCGACGGTGACGCTCGATCGTCCCGATGTGCGCAATGCATTCAACGAGACCTCTATCGCCGACATTGAGCGGGCGTTTCGCGAGCTCGGCGCCGACGGCAATATCCGGGCCATCGTGCTGGCCGCGCGCGGCCCGGCATTCTGCGCCGGCGCAGATCTGAACTGGATGAAGAAAATGGCGGGCTACACGGATGCGGAAAACCGCGCCGACGCCATGCGGCTGGCCGAGATGCTGCGCGCGATCTATCTGTGCCCGAAGCCGGTCGTGGCAAAAGTGCAAGGCGACTGCTATGCCGGCGGCATGGGTCTGGTGGCGGCATGCGATATCGCGGTTGCGGTCGAGGATGCGAATTTCTGCCTGTCCGAGGTCAAGCTCGGACTGATTCCTGCGACAATCTCGCCTTACGTGATCAAGGCGATGGGCGAGAATGCGGCGCGGCGCTATTTCGTGACGGCGGAACGCTTTTCGGCGCAGGAAGCGCACCGGATCGGGTTCGTGCATGCGGTCGCGCCCGCCGAGTCGCTGGATACGACAGTGGCCGACATCGTGAAATCCCTGGCGGCGAACAGCCCGAACGCCGTACAGGAAGCCAAGCGCCTGGTGCGCGATGTGGCCGGCCTGCCGGTGACCGACGCCCTGGTCGCGGACACGGCGGAGCGCATCGCGCAGATCCGCGCGTCGGACGAAGGCAAGGAAGGCGTGCGCTCGTTTCTGGAGAAGCGCAAGCCTCATTGGCTGAGTTAGCAACAGAAGTAGGGTGCGCTTCGCGCACCGCAACGGCCGGAATGGTGCGCGAAGCGCACCCTACGGATTAGCCATGGAGCAGTTCTTGGAATCAAATCAACACAACGACTGGATTGCGCGCAGCCTGAAAAGCGTCTGGCATCCTTGCACGCAGATGCAGCATCACGAGACGATGCCGCTGGTGCCGGTCAGCCATGGGCGCGGGGTCTGGCTGTACGACGCAAACGGCCGGCGCTATCTGGATGCGATCAGCTCCTGGTGGGTCAACCTGTTCGGCCATGCGAACCCGCGCATCAACGCCGCGCTGAAAGATCAGCTCGATCGGCTGGAGCATGCGATGCTGGCCGGCTTCACGCATGAGCCGGTGATCGCGCTGTCGGAACAGCTATCCGCGCGCACCGGCCATGTGCTGGGCCATTGTTTCTATGCGTCGGACGGCGCATCGGCGATCGAGATCGCGCTGAAGATGAGCTTTCATTACTGGCGCAATGCCGGGCAGGGCGACAAGCGCGAGTTCGTCTGTCTCAAGGGCAGCTATCACGGCGAAACCATCGGCGCGCTGGCGGTGACCGATGTGGCGATTTTCCGCGATGCCTACGGCCCCTTGTTGCAGCAGGCGCATGTGATCGACTCGCCCGATGCACGCCAGGCGCAGGCGGGCGAATCGGCGGCCGATGTCGCGCACCGCGCCGCCGGCAAACTGCAAGCCTTGCTGGAAGCGCGCGCCGGACAGATCGCCGCGGTGATCGTCGAGCCGCTGGTGCAGTGCGCGACCGGCATGGCGATGTACGATCCCGTGTACCTGGCCGACGTGCGCGCCTTGTGCGATCGCTACCAGGTGCATCTGATCGCCGACGAGATCGCGGTCGGCTGCGGCCGCACCGGCAGCTTTTTCGCGTGCGAGCAAGCCGCGAATCCCGAGGGGGCCGTGTGGCCGGACTTCCTCTGTCTCTCGAAGGGCATCAGCGGCGGCTACCTGCCGTTGTCGCTGGTGATGACACGCGATGCGATCTACCAGGCGTTCTACCATGCCGACGTGACACGCGGATTCCTGCACTCGCATTCCTACACCGGCAATCCGCTGGCGTGCCGCGCCGCATTGGCCACGCTTGCGATCTTCGCCGAAGACGATGTGCTCAAT
>DATEZO010000162.1:0-29959 GCA_035255485.1 Burkholderiaceae bacterium | reverse complement strand
GGTGACCAGCAGCTTGTGGACGATGCCCAGATCACGCTCCCAAATGATCGCGATGCCATAGAAGATCGCACTGAAGAGTATGCTTTGCGCCAGAATGCCAGGCGCCATGTAATCCAGATAGCGCAGGTTCCCGGTCGGTATGCCGCGCACCTGGCTGAAGACCTGTCCGAAGTCTTGCGAAACACCGCCATCACCCAGCCGAATACCCGCCACGCGCTGCAAGAAATGGCACATCGTATTCTTCAATCCTCCGGGCTCGCGCCCCCTTCCCGCCCGACCCTATGCGTCGATACGACGTCATCACGATTCGACGCGTTTGCGCTCTGGCAGAGGCCGACGATTCTGGGGCCATGTGTTGATTTCTCAACGCCTGCTATCAGTCCCTATGCCAAATGATTGAGCAAGAGTCACCTTAGGCGGGATATCGAACGCTCCCTGTTCAATACAGCGTAGGGCACAAAACGAATTGCGCCACGTCAAGTCAATGTGTAACATTGTGGAAATTAATATTTTTGCAATGTTTTTGCCATGTCATTTACCGAAAGTCCGATATGGATAGGCTTGGGGCGATGTCAATCGGCCATACTAGTTGTCCTTTTTGCCGACTTCGTGTCTGGACTTGTACATTGGGCGATTGATAAATACACGCATGTGGAGACGCCTTTTATCGGACGGCTTGTAGCATGCGCCAATGTTGAACACCATCGGAATCCACGTGCTTTTGTGCGTCGCACCTGGTGGCAAAGTTCATGGGATCTGGTAGTTTTTTCCTTGCTGTTTGTCGTTGTATGCTGGTGGACCAAGACGTTGTCGTGGCAACTGGCCTTTTTCGCCAGCCTGCTTGCCAATGTCAACCAGATCCATAAATGGACACATCGCACACCGAGTGAAAACGGGAGCTTCATCACCATTCTGCAGCGTATGCGTTTGGTGCAAAGTCGCCGCCATCACGCTCAACATCATCGAGGCAATGCGCAAACTCGCTTTTGTGTTCTGACAGATTTTGTGAATCCTCTGCTAGACGCCGTGAGCTTCTGGCAAATGCTTGAAGCCATCATCCGCAAAGTGAGCGGATTTAGTCCCAGAGAGGTCGTGTGAAGGCCTCAATATTGAAAAGCGTGGAAGCCAATAGCGCTGAACACGCCATAGCTTCAGTCCATGAAGGCCAATTCGTAATTCAACGCAGCATCAGCTTATATGCTAGCTGCGTCGTGGCAGGAGGATCACTGTATGCCGCATCGTTTGCGCCGCTTGGATGGTGGCCTGCGCAGTTTGCGGCTCTTGGTCTTCTTCAGTTCTGCGCGCTTGAGCTGGGCAGGAGAAAGCGAGGTCGCCTTCTGACCGCCCTCCTTTCCTTGCTATTCGCCATAATTGCCTTCGGAGCGGGTGCGACATGGGTTTACGAGGCACTGCATCGCTATAGCGGCCAAGGAAAAATAGGCGCATTCATATGTTCGCTGGCGTTCGTACTCTATTTGTCGGCCTTTGTCGTCGCGCCCAGCCTACTTGCGGCTTGGGCCAAACATAAAGGCGCAAGTGACATATTGGCACTGAGCCTGTTCACTGGCAGTTGGTTGTGCGGCGAGTGGTTGCGAAGTCAATTCTGGGGTGGCTACACGCTAGAAGCCGTGGGCTACGCCCACGTCGATAGCTGGCTGCAAGGCTATGGGCCTGTCTTTGGCGTCTATGGATTGACCATCATTGTTTTGAGTATGACGGCATTCATCCTGGTAGCACTACGACACCCGGGGAATGCCCACAAGGTCGCGGCGATAACGCTCTTCATCGTTGTGCTAGCGGGCGGAGTGGCGCTTTCCCATGTTGAATGGACTGAGCCTGTTGGCGAGCCATTGCGAGTTCGCCTTCTACAAGGAAATGTGACGCAACTTAAAAAATTCGAGTCGGAAGGACGCCATCTTTCCCTGAATGTCTACCAAGACCTGATTACGGCCCAGCCAGCCGACATCATCCTCACACCGGAAACAGCGCTACCACTCTTTCTCGATGAACTGCCTACAGGCTATATGCAGTCGCTTCGATCGTTTGCCGAAAATACCGGCAGTACAGTCATCGTCGGTATACCTGTTCTTTCTACCAGCGGCGCCGCTTATGACAGCATGCTTGGTATCATGCCAAGATCACAGGACAGGCTCGTTCGTTACGACAAAATTCACCTAAGTCCAGTCGGAGAATACGCTCCGGCAGGATTAGGTTGGTTGACACAAAACTTCACCATCCCCCTTAAAGACTTCTCGCCGGGAGACTTCACCCAACCGACATGGCGTATCAAAGGCCAGGTACTGGGCATGAACATTTGCCATGAAGATCTTTTTGGCGAAGAACTTGCTGATCGCCTCCAGGACGCAACAATCTTGGTCAATGCAAGTAATCTTGCTTGGTTCCACGGCAGTGTCGCCTTCTGGCAGAGGACGCAGGCCTCCCGTATGCGAGCACTGGAACTCGGGCGTCCGGTGCTACGTGTCGCCAACACTGGCACCACGGCACTGATCGACATAAAAGGGCAGGTCACCCAGAGCCTTCCCGATTTTCAGCGGGGTGTCCTTGACGGTGTGGTACGCGGGCGGCGCGGCACAACCCCTTACACAAGGTGGGAAAATCATCCAGCCTTGACTGCCTCCATCCTGCTTTGCCTTCTCTCTACAGTGTGCGTCATTCGACGACCCGCCTGAATTCCGTTTCGCAAAGCAACTCCTCCAACATCGGCCACATGCATGCCCCCAGTCACTGCGGGGCATGACATTAGCGCGTTACAAAAAGTTGCAAAAAAAGCAAAAAGAATATATATTCTCGTTGCAAATTTAACAATTGACTTATTGATAATCAACAGAGAAAGGGAAAACCGTGATTGATTTTCGTCAAAAACTGTTTCGCAAGGCTCGCCAGCAAGGCCAAGGCATGACCGAGTACATCATCATCGTGGCGTTAATCGCCGTCGCGGCAATTGCCGTGTACCAATTATTTGGCGCTACCGTCCGAAATCAAATGGCTGGCTTGGCGAAGGAAGTTGCTGGCAGCAGTGGAACGGAAGCAAAAAACAAGGCAGGCACAGATGCCGGCAAAGCAGTTACACAGGCTGCCAAAGAGCGAACATTGTCGTCCTATACCGACCAGGCTACTGACGGCGCGCAGTGATTTAGCCGGCACTCTGTACCGCGTTAGGGGGGCACATTTTTCGCCCCCGGCCGTGTAAAGCAATGACGACAAGTCCACCAAATCCAGTGCTAATCTGGAAACGAATGCATGAAACCGGACAAGCGCTGGTGTTCGGCCTTTTCGTCATGTTCGCCGGATTGCTTTCTTTGTTTTTTCTGTTCAATGCTGGGCAGTTAACAGCCGAGAAGGTCAAACTGGTCAACACGGCCGATGCAGTTGCCTACAGTGCAGGTTTGCTGGAAGCGCGATCACTTAATTTCGACGCCTACGGTAACCGCGCACTTATTGCGAACGAGATCGCCATTGCGCAAATGGTCAGCCTTTCTTCGTGGGCCCAATACGCCGGCGAACTGGGCACAAACCTGCCTCTGCAATTTGCCGGACCGACATGCTACGAGCCAATGCCCTATTACGGCAAAAGCATGCTCCTCACATACGGCTTATGTTATCTCTTGTACTACGGTGGATGGGCCTACGCTGATGCCGCCGATCCGATTACCACTGCGACTGAGGCCGTCGCCGTCGCATCCGAGGCGCTTAAGACCGCAATTAAGACTTCGCAGACCGTATTGCATAACGGCGCATTGATTGCCGCGCGTCAGTCCATGATGAGTCGAGTCGCAGATGCGAACTACCACGGAGATGGCAGCGTCAGCATTGACCTTGTGCCGCTCGAAGACAACTTTACGGCCATGATTCAGAAGTATGTCAAGAATGGAAAATCGGGTGATGAACGGGCGCGCCTAGGCAATCTCGTCAAAGACGCGGCCTCTAGAGATAGCTTCGTACAAAACCGCTCGTGGACCGACACATCGCTGATCCCGACATGCATCGGCATCAACGGGATATTTTTCGACAGGCTAAAGCGGCGCGGAGGTACCGAATTACTGGGCTACGACGAGTGGAAGGCTATGGATACCATGTCCATTCATCGCGCTTATATTCCGTCTCACAGTCTCGAATGCGAATATGGCGAAGCGCCTATTGGAAGCGGTGCGCAGGCAGCAGTGAATGCTGCTCAATCCGGCGGCTCGTACGGTGGATCAATGAGTGACAATCCCGGCGCAAGCAGCATGGCGTCGAGCAGCGATTGGAACTTTTATACCGGCATACCGGAGTTTTATGATCTGTCGGATTCAGCATTGAAGAAACTGGATCCGAGGGTTCGCTTGTCGATCCGCCTCACCAGAAACAAGGTGGAAACGCGCACAACCGAAACAAAACCAGATCTCCAACTGGGAGGAAATCTCGCCGTGTACAACGCCGATCAGGCGTCGAACGTTATCGCGGCCACGTCAAGTTCGGAAGTGTACTTCGAGCGCCCGGAACCGCGCAGCGATGGAAAAAAAGAGCTGGCCAGCCTATTCAATCCCTTTTGGCACGTGCATTTGATTTCAACCGGTGACGCCGCCAAGACACAGGCTGCAGCCCTGCAGGGCGCCGCAATCATCCCAGATTGAAGAAATGATGAGACCAGCCCTTCCCCTTTTTTGTGCCCTTCTATGCGGCGCCGCTCACGGCGCGGAGGAAATTCTCCCACCGCACCTTGTCATGCCCGGAACCGGTATCAAGGCGCATTATGTGCATTTGCATGGCGAGAGTTTGGTAAAACCGTTCGGCAGCCGCGCGCAGCTTGTCGAGCAAATCCATCAGTGCCAGGCATTGCTCACCCATAGCGGTGCGCCGATAAAAAAACTTGGAGACGGTGACATTCCGCAGGAACTGGCTCCAACCGACACCTACATCTATAGCGCACGCGATCGGTCCCTCGCGGTGACGTTTACGCGTGCTGTCGGTTACTCGAAGATCGATTGTGGCCTCATTGAAACGGAAAATCAAAGCAGCGTCATCACAACGCCCGCCGGACATTGCAATATCAACCACAGGAACAAAACCGCTGTCGGGGCTTGTGACAATAACGCAGTTTCAATAGCGCCTCACCAGACGAGACCGCCTGAAGCTCAATCGCTTGGTGGGAAGCAAATAGCGGGACATCATTGCGATGTATTCGGTGTGGCTGCACCGATCAAGGCATTCACATGCCTATCCAGGGACGGCGACTTTCCCGCATTTCCCTCCAAAATTAATCCGGCGTTCCTTCCGGGATTGCCGCTGTCGGTTGACACCGCCTTTACTAAGGCGGAAGCCATTGAAGTAAAAATGGCCATGGATGTCAGCCCAAAGCTTTTCGCCGCCCCGCCTGGCTACAAGCTTATTTCCAGCCCGGTGGGAAAATGATGCAAATGAATCTGCCAAGCATGCATGGCCGTGGGCAAGCCATGTCGGAATTCATGGTCTTGCTACTCGCTCTCATGCCGCTTTTCCTGATGTTGCCCCTCATGGGGAAATACCAGGACATCAGCCATGCCACCGAGATGGCGAGCCGCTACGTCGCGTTCGATGCGACTGTGCACAACGACGACATCGACGGTACGGCATTTCAAACGGATGCCGAGCTGTCCGCCGAAGTGCAGCGCCGTTTCTTCAGCGATGTAGATGCCCCCATCAAAACCAACGACACCGCTGGAAATTTTGGCGCGCATCGCAATCCGTTGTGGACGGATACAGACGATCAGCCATTGATCGCTGACTTTTCCACCGATGTTTGCGTCACCTTTGGCTTGCCGACAGGAGGATTCTGTGACGGCGTCAAAAGCGCAAGCGGCGGGTACGGATCAAGTAGCTACGCTGTTTCACCCTTCCTTTCACCAATCCCTAACCTGCTCAATTTGCACGATAAGGGAATTTACACCGGTGCGGTGCACGTAAAACTGGCAAACATTCCCTCACTGCCGCCATTGGACTCCATCAATCTTACGATGACGAGACATACCAGCCTGGTGCCGATTCCATGGGCCGCAGGTAACGTCTCGGCACTCGAAAACCGTGCCAAGAATCTCCTGCCAACCAGTTTGCTTTCCAGCGTATCGGATTTGTTAAACGTGGGAATTGCGCCGATCGAGGCATTTCAGATTTCAAGCGGTCCCCAACTCGGGGACATGTCCGTGGCACGCGATATGGTTCCATCCGATCGCTTATGCAATTACGGCGACACTAACTGCCCTGCACAATGAAAACGTTCGTTTATGTGCTTTGTCTGCTCGTATGCACGGAATTGGCAGGCAATGCATTTGGTGCCTCTGCATGGCCCACAGTCAACTCCCCGGAGCCGACCGTTGCAGTTGCACAGCAAATGACATTGAATGGTATTCCAATGCGCATACAGGCGTTCGCCTCAAAGAGGTCGATCGGTGACATCGTCGAGTTCTACCGTCGTGATTGGGGAAACAAACACGTTGAAAACAAGCTGAAAAATGTAACAGTGCTTGGGCGCGCCACTGGCGAGTTCTATACGACCGTCCAAGTCACTCCAGCGCAAGGTGGTTCCAGAGTTGTCATCGCCGTTAGTCATCTGGGAGGCGCGGCCACGAGAGCACCAGTCCGAGAATTTCAAGCACCGATTACGGCTCGCCTGCTGTCCGACATGGAATCGTCCGACGCAGGAAAATCGTCACGTCATACAGTCTTCACCAATAATCACTCACTCGAGTTGAATCGCCATCGCCTCATCGAAGTGATGGAGGGAAAAGGCTATTCACTGGAACAGGAAGGCGTTGCTGATAGCGCCCATGGAACAGCGCTTTTCTTTCGTGGAGCAGGAAAGGAAGCAATCGCCGTGATCTCCCGCGCCGGAAGTGAAACGGCGGTCGTCCTCAATACGGTGACCCATCTCGAGAATTCAAAATGAAACTCCACAGACCTCCTTCAACGCTTCAAACACCGAGCATGCGACGTCAAAAAGCGCAGATTGGTCAATCAATGACCGAGTACCTGATCGTTTGTGCTGCCATATCGGCCGCGATCGGGGCCTTCATGGCGGACGGCAGTCTTTACCAGGAATTTGCTCAGGCAATCACAAAGGGCTACAGCAGATTCAGCTACGCAATTTCACTTGTACTTTGATTGGACATTATGAAAATCAATAAGACATGGGCCATATTGGGCGGGGCTCTTGTTGTCGGCGCCATTGCCGCATTCGGAGCGCATAGATATATCGGCAATCAACTTGAGGAGATTGAGGCGCGCGACAAGAACAAGCGTACGATCAAGATTGTCGTTGCCAAGCATGACCTGCAGCGTGGCGCCAGGCTCGATACAGAAACCATCGCGGTGCGCACCATCCCCGCCGAGTACGCTCACTCAGGAGCCGTATTGCCCGAACAATTCGACCGCATTGAGCATCAGGCGATCGGCTATAACGTCAAGGCCGGCGAGGCCATCATGTGGTCGCAACTCGAGGAGAAGCGGCCTCCCTCATTTTCGAGTCGCATTGCGGCCGGACGTCGCGCGATGTCTGTCCCGGTTGATGAAATAAGCTCGATTTCCGGCATGCTCGATCCGGGAGACACGATTGATCTCATGGTGACGGTAGATCGTGGGGGAAAAAAGATCACGTTTCCAATCATTCAAAGCGTTACCGTATTAGCGGCAGGCCAGCGTCAATTGGCTGGGGCAACCGCCGCCGATAGGCGCGGCTTTACGACGATTACTTTGGATACGACACCGGAAGAAGCGCGACGAATCATCGTTGCAAGAGAGACCGGCAAGATTACCGCCTTGCTGCGCAATCCCGAGGACAAGAATCTAATTGCCAATTCAATGGACGATCTGAGCGGGCTGTTTGGAGGATCTGAAAGCGGTATCGAAATCGGGGTTCCGGTCATTTACGGCGGGCGCGGCAAGCTGCCGGGCGATATTCCTCGACTTGGCGCACCGGTCGAATCATCCTCCGCACCAATCGCCTTGCAACCGCCAGCTTCGATAACCCCGGGAATTGTCGCAAGTGCCTCATCAAAGGCGCAACAGCCGTAAATCAACAGAGACCGTCACGATCATTTGAACGTCAATTTCGATGCGCAGCATCAATGACTGCGCACTACAGGGAAGATCATGCTTGCATTTAAAGACTTTAGCCAGAGTCAGGCGCCACATGCTGCGCTACTGGCAATCATGTTTGTTTTGGGGACGGCGGAAGTGAGGGCGCAATCCTACAGTGAAGCGGATGCAGCGACTGTCACCGGCGCGTCGGCCATAAAAGAAATTTCTCTGAACCCTTCACCTGCAAAAGCCGCAGCGCCTCAGGCAAGGGGACAACCGCTGCAGCAACCCCTGAACGGTTATGCGGAGACGTGGAAGCCAACACCACGCCACAAGCTCGCAGCGAACGCCAAGCCATATGCGCCCATCAAGCCGCCAGACGACAAGTACAACATCCTGGAAGTCGACATGTTTGTTGGGGAGTCGCGCGTATTCCCGGCGCCGAACATTGGGCGAATCGCAGTCGGCAACGGGGCAATCATGAGCGCGGCGGCATTGGATGAGAAGGAAGTGATTGTCTTTGCCAATAGTCCGGGCACGTCCTCCTTGTTCATCTGGAACAAGGACGGCCGCTACCAGCGCATCAAGATCAACATTGTTGCTGGCGATACCACCCGAGTTCAGCGTGAAGTCGCCGCATTCCTGTCGCAAATGCCGAATGCCAAGGCCTCAGTGGTTGGCGACAAGGTCATCGTTGAGGGTGACAACCTTTCCGACACGGACAGGCATCGCATTGCCGAGATTGCGAAGAACTACCCGCAGGTCGTGAACTTTACCGATCCGACCGGCTGGGAAAAGATGATCATGATGGATGTGAAGGTTGTCGAGTTCCCCAAATCCGTGATGAATGAAATCGGCTTGAAATGGGGAAACCCTGCCGGGGTCATTCAGGCTGGCGCTCTTTGGTATCCGCTACAACGAGGTGGCGGTGCTGTGCTCGCCACGCCGGACGCGCAGTGGACTGGCGCCAACGGCCCGCTTATCCTGCCCAAGAACATGGTGTCCGCTTTCGGAATGAACCTGGCGCTGAACGCCCAGATCAACCTGCTTGCCCAGACTGGCGATGCCGCCGTTCTCGCAGAACCCATTCTCTCGACACGGAACGGTAGCCCTGCCACCTTTCTAGCGGGTGGCGAGATCCCTTATCAGGGCGCGAGCTCAACCGGTACGCCTTTCATCCAGTTCAAAAAGTATGGTGTCGAGCTGGAAATCAAACCTGTCGCCGACCGCACCGGAGCTATTCGAGCGGACATCAAGACTAAGGTGAGTGCTATCGACCCATCGATAGCTACCGCCAGTGGTCCAGCATTGCGCACACGGGAAACGACAACAACCTTTAACGTGAAGAGCGGGCAGACTATCGTCTTGAGCGGCTTTCTGTCACGAGAGCAAAGTGAAGACATTGACAAACTGCCTGGGCTGGGAGATTTGCCTGTACTGGGAGCCCTGTTCCGCTCCAAAAAGTTTATCAACAAGGAAACCGAGCTAGTCGTTTTCGTCACTCCAAGCATCGTTTCCGAACAAAGCCCGGGCATGTCGGACCGGCTTGCAAAGACGGAGCAGCGTCTCGAGCAGCAGTTTGGTTCCCAGCCCTATCTGACGCAGCCATTGCAGCCCGGTGCCGACATGGGCCACCCCAACCAAGTGCCGAGACCGAACGGTGGCACCGATGAGCATAATCCGAACGACAAGGCAGCGGACGCGCGCTCAAGGTTATCAGAGTACCCAGTCGAACTGAATGTAATCCCTCCCTGGGAAAAAATTGCGGAGCTCCCATCGTTCACGGCCAACAAGGCACCTGCCGCAGCCTATGTAAATTTCCGAGTGAGCAAGGATGGCTTGGCAATGCGATTGTCGCCAGATGTGAATGCCCCCCTGTTGCTTCATCTGCCAGAGAACGCCATCGTAGAACGATTGCCACAGGCATCCCAAAATGGATGGGTGCCGGTGCAGGTCGGGGCTACGCGGGGATGGGTTCTCGGGCAGTGGCTGGAACTGGTTCGCAGCTGATCGCCCCCCTCACCACGCACTTTTCTCACCGCTGGAATTGTCACCATCTGTACGGGATAGCCTATGTTGCAAGTCGAAATCAAGAATAAACGCGGGGAAGTCAGGTCCGTTCAGGCCCCACCTGAGTGCGTGATCGGCAAGGGCGCTCAAAACGAGATCCGGCTGGAAGGATGGTCGATCGGCAAGGAGCACGCGCGCCTCTTCAAGACGCCCGCCGGCGTGCTGATCGAGGACATGGGGGCATTTGGCGGGACCTTGGTCAACGGCGAAAAAATTGTGCAGCACGGCCCGTTGAGAGAAACCGACGAAGTGCAGATTGGCCCCTACGTCTTGCGCATCAAGGAACTCGGACATGGTAGTGCGCCCCTGATCCAGGCTGCGCACCCGCGCTCGCGCTCTGACACCGCGGGTGCGCGCAACCAGCTAGCCACCGAATCAGTTCAAGCTTCACGCCTGCAAGCCATGCAAGCGGCCAAAAACCATTTGAGGACAATGCCCGAGGCGGCGTCGAGTACGGCACTTGTCGTGTCCGTTGACAGCCGCCAGAAGCAGGTCGAATTCGAATGGCGAAAGCGCCTGCATGGCCAACTCCTGTCGACAATGGATTTGCGTCGCCGTGATATCTCGCGCATGAGCGATGAGGTGTTGCGTGTTGAAACGGAAAAGCTTATCCGCGAGCTGATGACCGACCAGTCAGCCGAAATCCCGGCCGATATCGACCGCGATCTGCTTTGCAAGCAAGTTCTCGACGAAGCTATCGGCCTCGGGCCGCTGGAAGAGTTGCTGGCTGACGATAGTGTCACTGAAATCATGGTCAACCGCTTCGACGAAATCTATGTCGAGAAGGCTGGGCGTCTTCAAAAACACCCTTTGACTTTCACCACCGATCGCGCCGTGATGGGCGTCATCGAGCGCATCGTGGCGCCGATCGGCCGCCGCATTGATGAATCCTCTCCTATGGTGGATGCGCGCCTCAAGGACGGTTCGCGCGTCAACGCCATCATTCCGCCGCTTGCACTAAAAGGGCCGGCACTGACCATCCGGAAATTCCCGAAGAGGAAGCTCGATGCGCAAGACCTTGTCGCCTTCGGTTCCGTCAGCCCGGACATGGCGGAATTTCTCCGCGTTTGTGTCGAACAGCGCAAGAACATTATTGTTTCAGGAGGCACCGGCTCCGGCAAAACAACGCTGCTCAACATTCTTTCCAACTTCATTCCGGCTGGCGAGCGCATCATCACCATTGAAGATGCTGCAGAGCTAAGGCTGCACCACGCCCATCTTGTGTCGCTGGAGTCCCGACCTTCGAATGCTGAAGGGCGCGGTGCGGTACCGATTCGTGAGCTGGTCAAGAATTCACTGCGGATGCGGCCGGACCGCATCGTCGTCGGGGAGTGCCGTGGAGCGGAGGCGCTCGACATGCTGCAAGCCATGAATACCGGGCACGAAGGATCGCTGACGACCTTGCATGCCAATACGCCACGCGACGGCCTGGCGCGACTTGAAACACTTGTGCTTATGGCCGGCATGGACTTGCCGCTGACGGCCATCCGCGAACAGATCGCTTCCGCTGTCGACATCATCGTTCAACAAACGCGCTTTGCCTGCGGCACCCGCAAGGTGACCTACATCGTCGAGGTCACGGGAATGGAAGCGGGGAAAATCCAGTTGCAAGAGCTGTTCAAATTCGACAGCCATGGGTATGGCGCGGACGGAAAAGTCAAAGGCGACTTTAGTGGTTGCGATATGGTGCCGAGCTTCTATGAAGAGCTGCTCGCTACCGGCCATCAACTTGACATGAACATATTCAAGCCGCACTTGGTTGGTGAAGATCACTTGCTGGCAGGAGAATCGGAATGAACTGGATGGTATTCCTTTTTACCGGCGCGATTGCCGCATCGGTCGCCCTTCTCGCCTGGTTTGTCATCGACTTTGGCATCAATGGCATGGCGCGTTATCGGACCTCGTTTACAAAGAATGCCAAGTTCCATCTGTCGGACATGTTCCTGTTCGTCGATCCGGGCAAACTCTTCCTGGTCAACATCGGCATCATGTTGATCGGCGGAGTGTTTGCCTGGGTCTTGACCAGTAGTGTCGTTATTACTGTGCCGGTATTTTGTGCACTCGCGTTTCTACCGCGCTGGCTCTACGCACGCCTGCGCCGGCAAAGGTTGAAGAAGTTTGAGGAGCAGTTGCCGGATGCATTGATGATGCTTGCCGGCGGCCTGCGCGCAGGCGTCAGCCTCCCCACGGCGATTCAGCAACTGGTGGCCGAGTCCGAGCCGCCACTTTCCCAAGAGTTCACTCTGATGATGCGCGAGCAGCGCCTCGGCGTCACGCTGGAAGATTCTCTGGGCCACTTGGCAAGGCGAATCCCGACGCAGACCGTGATCCTGGTGGTCTCCGCCATGCGTATCGCCAATGAAACAGGCGGCAGCCTGGCAGAAACCCTAGAGCGGACATCCGCCACCATTCGTTCCAAATTCCAGATCGAAGGAAAGATCGATGCGCTGACCGCGCAAGGAAAGTTGCAAGCCTGGGTGGTTGGTTCATTGCCACTCGGGCTCATGGCCGTGTTGAACAAAATGGAGCCGGTCGCCATGGGGATGCTATGGCACACGCCGGTAGGCTGGGCCACCTTGGGCGTGATCGCTTTCCTTGAAATCATGGGAATCTGGTTGATCCGGCGAATCATCGCCATTGACGTATAAATTGCGGGCAACTTTGGCCTCGATGTGAAACAGGACAGACCGACATGCAAACAGACTTTCGACTTATTCCGACCCTGGTAGCACTCGCGCTCGGGGTGAGCTTCGCCGCATTTACCTGGATTGCATCACGCGCGCTGAGCGATGTCCCGGAAGAGGATCGAATGTACCTCGACCCACCTCCTGTGGGGTTTCGCCTGGTGTGGTGGCCGATCCGCTGGTTGACGTTCTACTTTGGCGGGCTGCTTTCCGCAAGATACAAGCAGAGACTGCACCTCAAATTGCGTCGTGCTGGTTTGGAGTTTTGCCTCTCTCCTGAACAGTTCTTTGCGAGCAGGATCATTTGCGCAGCCATTGCGACTCTGGTTGCGTTGTGGATGACCACGACGTTCAATTTTCGACCGTGGGTAGGCATGTTTTGTCTTGCGCTGCTTGGATTTTCCTATCCCGGCATATGGCTGGCAGATCGTCTCGCATTTCGGCGACGTGATTTGCTCAAATCGTTACCGTTTTTTCTCGACATCATCACGCTCTGCGTGGAGGCCGGCCTCAATCTGCAAGGTGCGATGAATCAGGCAGTGCTACGCGGGCCGAAGGGAGTGATGCGAGATGAAATACAAAAGGTATTACGTGATGCGCGCGCCGGCAAGCAACGTGCCGAAGCAATGCGCGCCATGGCTGAAAGGCTCGGCGAGGCGGCAATTACCAATCTCGTGACATCGTTGATTCAGGCGGAAAGCGTCGGTATGAACCTCGGCCCGGTTCTGCGCGCCCAGGCAGAACAACGGCGCAGCGAACGATTTCTGCGTGCCGAAAAGCTCGCCATGGAAGCGCCGGTCAAGATGCTCCTGCCGCTGATCGCCTTCATCTTTCCCTGCACATTCATTGTGCTCGGATTCCCGATCGTGATGAAGCTCATGACAATCGGTCTTTAACAGTTTGGGAGCGACGAACATGCTGTTTTTGCTGTTGATCTATGCATTGGGCATTGCGGCTGGCGCCTACATGTTCCTTATCGGTATTCGACTCAAGTATTTCAAAGACTTCCGGTCGGTGCTGCGTCTTGCCCGCTTGTCTCGCGCACCCGCGGCCGCAGCCTGGTTCGGGTACTCGCTTATGTATGGAGGGACAGGAATCACCTTAGGCACATTATTGATTCTCCTGGGATGCCGTAATGCTGCCGAATTGCTGACCTACCTGGTCGGGCTAACGCTATTGCCGTTGCTTGTCATCGGACGCATTCGTTTTTCAAGAACCGCACATTGAATGGGTCACGCCTGATTCGATCAGACGTTAATTAATGAACATGCCACTGAACGCAGCCATGGAAGAAGAACGCCTGTCATTGCGTATCGCCAGAACTTTTTTCCAGAGATTGGCTGGCCTGCTTTTTCGGCCACGCTTGCAGGCAAATGAAATGTTGCTCATCCCGGGCTGCAACAGCGTGCACATGATTGGGATGCGTTACGCCATCGATCTGGTGTATCTCGATCGGCATGGTCTCATCATGAAATGCGTGCCACGCTTGCGCCCGTTTGGCCTGTCGATATGTGCCAAGGCATGGGCGGCACTGGAAATGGCCGAAGGAACCATTGCGCGCTTGCGGCTTGAGGCAGGCCAGGCCCTGTCAATGCTCGCGTTACTCGGTAACGGACAACCGGATCTGCGCGAGATATCGATCGCACTTTCCGTGTTTCTTGGAACCTGCAACGCACCTGATGCGCCCGCTGTGGATGTCCCCTCCGTCGCGCCATCGACAACCAGCCCGGGAGTGCTGCGCCGGCAGTCTGGCGCAGCCATGCTGGAGTTCGTGGTGGCGGCGCCCGCATTGATGTTAATAGGCCTGGGAATCGTCCAGTACGGCCTGTTGTTCTTCGCCAAGAACAACATCAACTACGCGACATTCGAAGCGGCGCGGGCAGGAGCAGTTGCCAATGCCAATCTGGACAAGGTTCTCGGAGCTTATAAAAAGGCCCTGATCCCGCTCTATGGCGGCGGCAGGAATACGGCCGAGTTGCAAGAGTCTTACGACAAGGTTCAACAGGACATGACCGGCGAGACATTGAAGGTCGAGTTGTTGAACCCCACCAAGGAAAGTTTCGACGATTGGAATGCCAAGGGGCTGCAGGATGACAAGGCGGTCGGCAACGGAAAGCGTGTGATTCCCGTGTTGATGCAAAATTTCCCGCAGGCGCTGAACAGCTACCAAATGACCAGGGATCCGAAATCCATCGGGCCGACTTCGGGCCAGACGCTGGCAGACGCAAGCCTGATCAAGGTGCGTGTCGTTCACGGCTACGAGCCGAAGATCCCGTTTATCGGAAAAATGATGGCCTACGTGGCCGGATACAACGAAACCGATCAATTCAAAAAACAGATCTACGACGCGGGTCGCATTCCGATTGTCAGTCACGTGACGATGCAAATGCAGTCCAATGCCATCGAATCGACCACGGTGTCTTCTCCCGGCATGGGAAATAACGGGTCGCCCGTCGACCCCGGCCCTGCGGAAGAGGGGGGCAACGATCCTCCGTGCACTGGCACCTTTTGCAGTCCCCAGGCATGTGACCCTGCGACCGACCCGAACTGCAACCCGACTCCGCCGCACGATTTATGCCCCAAGGAGACCAAAGGCTGAAGCGCGGATATGGAACCTTCAAACGTTTTGCGCCGCCGGATAAGTGCAGCGCCTGTCTTTAACAACCTGTCGTCATACCAACCCATGCCACCACGCCCGCTTTCCCGGTTTGTTCGTCGCCCCGCAGTCCGCACCATCATTGCCCTTCTGACGCTGCTGCCGCAAATTTCCGCCCATGGCGGCTTGCTTGATCAGATTGGCGGGACGCAGAACAGCGGTTGCGGCGTGACCATGAGTTGCACGCCGGGCGGCAACACACCCGGCGGCCCCTTTCCCGGCACCACGCCGGGCGGCCCGGCCGCCTGCACGCCCAGCGCTAACGGCAGCACCTGCGGCGGGAGCAGCGGCACCGCAAGCCAGAGCGGACAAGGCGGCGTCGATGTCGGCGCCGGCAATCCCATCAACCTCATCACCGGCAACAAGTATCAACAGGAGGTTGACCTGCCGCCGCTGCCCGGCACACTCGGCATCGAGATCGTCCGTCATTACAACAGCCTTAGCCGGGATGCGGGCCAGCTTGGCTGGAACTGGAAACTGAGCTACGAAACCGATCTCTATCCCGGCCCAACCTCTCTGCAAGTGCTGCAGGCCGACGGCCGTCGCATCATCTTCAGCCGCGCCCCGAAGAACCCCAGCTTGTGCCAGAGCGCCAATCCGGCCGATGGCAAGATCGACGTCAGGAAGAATGCACGCGGTCAGGAAGAATTCACCTGGACCTGGAACAACGGCAAGAAACTCGCCTTCAACGCGCACGGCAAGCTCGACGCCATCACCGCCCCCGAAGGCCAAGTACTGACCCTGCAGCGCGGCCTCAAGGGTGAACTGCTCAGCGTGACCGACCCGCAGCACCGCAGCCTCGTCATGCGCTACGGCACCGATCCGCAAGGCTGGCGCGGCATCGTCGCCATCGAAAGCCCGGTCGGCCGCTTTCTGTATTCGCAGACCCTCCAAGGCAAGGGCATCGGCAACCTCGCCCAGGTCAAATACCCAGGTGGAGCGGTAACCCGTTCCTACCACTACAGCGATGCCGAACCGCAGACGCGGCAAGAGCCGGACAAGGAAGGCAAGAGCCATGACATCAGCTACCTGCACCCGAACCCGCACCTGCTGACCGGCATCAGCGTGCAAGGCACCGGCAGCGACGGCAAGGCCGTGGCGCAGCGCATCGCCACCTGGGGCTACCACCTCAACGGCAAGGCGATCCTGTCCACCCATGCCGACAACGTCGACAAGGTCACGCTCGACTACAGCGAAGGCGACAGGACGGTGCTGACCAACAGCCTGGGACAGAAGACGGTGTACCGTCACGCCATTGTCGCCGGCGAATACCGGCTGCTGGAAGCGATCGGTCCGGGTTGCGCGTTGTGCGGGCAGACCAATGTGCGCTACAGCTGGGACAGCAACGGGCAACTGGTGATGGTCACCAGGCTCGGCGAGGACAAGCAGGCCATGCCGCGCGACTCGGTGCGCTATGCATATGACAAGCTGGGGCGCCTGACCTGGCAGGCACGACGCAGCTACGACCTCAAGACAGGCAAGCCGGTCGGGCCGTGGCAATGGACGCAACGCTACGAATACGAGGGTGATGCGATGCAGCCGGTGCTCATGGCCCGGCCCAGCGTTGTTCCGGGCAAGGAATATCTGACAAAAATTGTTTACGGCAAGAGTGATGCGACACGCAATCTGCCCGTACAGATTACCGAGAACGGTTATGTACCGTCGATGGACGGAAAAAGCGTCGCTGAACAAATCAGCCGTACCACCCGCTATCGCTATAACTTGAACGGTCAGCGTATTGACACCGACGGTCCGTTGAGCAATGCCAAGGAAAAGCCGGGCCCGGACAATAGTGATATTACGCGTGAAGAATACGACCAGGACACCAAACTTGCTACTCGCATCATTGCGCCTGGCAATGTCATCACCGAAGTGCTCGAGCGTGATGATGCCCTGCGGCCGGTCAAAGTTCGCACCAGCGATGGCCATAGCGTGCAGACGGTTACGCTGCGCTTGAACTGGCGCGGTCAACCGGAGGAAATCCGTATCGACGCGGCCCTGCTCAAGACGGGCTATAAACAAGTGGATCTAACGCAGGCAATCGATACGGCGACGCAAGAGGTGTGCGTGCTGCGTTACCAGTACGATGCGGAGGGACGCCCCACCGTCGTGACGCTTCCCGGCAATTTCGTCACACGTCTGCACTACGATGCCGCAGGTCGTCTCATCGATTGGATTCTTCCCGACGGCAGCCGCATCGCAAGGCAGCAGAACACGGAAGGACGCCTAGAGAGGCTCGCCGGCTTTGCCGACGCGCACGACAACACAACGGCGCTCACATCCGTTCAGTTGAAGTACGACGGCTTCAATCACATCAGCGAAGTACGCGATACGCTTGGCGTGCGTGGTCGATTCCAATACACCGGATTTGGGCAGATTGCCCAACTCACCAATGCACTAGACACATCCACCCAGTTCACCTACGACGACCACGGTTTGCTGCGCGTGCGCACCTTGGCTGCCGACACACCGGATGCAGCTTCACTGCAACTTGCCTATGACGAGCACGGGCAGCCAATCCGCATTGTCGATGCCAATCATGTCGCCACCGAACGCCGCTACGACGACTTTGGCCGCAAGATCGCCGAAATCAGCCCAGACCGCGGCATTCAGCTCTTTCGATATGACCCGGCCGGCCGCATCGTGGCAAGGATTGACGAAAGCCAGAGCGCCACCCGGTACCGGTACGATCATGCCAACCGGCTGATGGCGGTTGGCGCTGACAAGCAGCCCGAACTGGTGCAGTACCGATACGACGGCATGCGTCTGGCCGAAGTGATCGGCACGACAGACGGCAAAGCCGAGCATGCCGTGGAACGCATGCAATACCTGTACGACGCCTGGGGCCAGGTGACCATGGAAACCCGCTGGCTGGCCCAATCGGATGCGGCGCTGCCTGCATCACAAAAAAACGCTCCTGACGGCCTCACCTTTGTCACGCGCAACGGCTACGACCAAATCGGGCGACTGCAATGGCAGGTGCTGCCCGACGGTCACAGGCTAGGCTATCGCTACACCGCGATGGACGCTGCCGCCGGCAAGCACAACAGCAAGTCGGGACAACTAAGTGCGATCCTGTTTGACGATCAGGTCGTCGTCAGCGACATTGAACAAAGCGCGCTAACAGGTGTAACTGGTTATCTCAACGGCAACGGCATCCGGCAACAGATCAAGATCGATAACCGGGGCCGCATCGAGCAGCTGCAGATCATTGCGCAAGGCAACAACGCCAATCAACGCTGGTGGCAGCGTATCAAGGGATGGTTTGCCGAGCGCCGCGACGCAACAGAACAGACCATTTACAGCCAATTCAACCGTTACGATGCAGCCGACCGGCTCATTGGCATCACCCGCAGCCGCCTCAATCCCGGGACAGGCATGCTTGCGCAACCCGTTCAGGAATACTACGAATATGATCATCAGGACCGCCTGACGCAGATGGAGACGGAACACGGCAGCGTGACCCACCTGCGATACGACCGTGGCGGCAACCGCATCGGAGAATCGATACAGCCGACCACGGTATTGCACACGAATGCGGCACCGGGTGCGGAAGTACGCGGCATCAGGGAATACACCTATCGCTACACATTCGGCACTAACCGTTTGACAGCTGTAACGCAGTCAGCGCAGGGCGATATTGCGGCAATGAGCGTCCCCCTTCACTCCCATGATGTTGCGCAACTAATTCGTGCGGCCTGGTTTTACCATCCGACCGGTGTGCCGCTGGCGCAACTGCAACTCGCCAAAGCCGCCAGCGGTCCAGACGGAAACACTACCACCGGCAGTCGGCGCATCATTTACAACAGCCTCAGGAGGCCGATCGCCGTCCACGATGAGCACAACCGGCTGATTGCCCGCTATCGCTACAACCTGCAAGGCGAGCGCATCGCGAAGACCGTTTACACATACAGCGACACCCCCACTCTCCGGCGTGCGGCAATCGACCAGCAGTACGGCAAGCAAACAAGGGAGGAAAACACCACCTACAACCTGTACCGCAACCAACGCTTGGCCGCCGAAGCCGATGCACAAGGCCATATCATTGCCCATTACATTTACCTCGCCGGCCGACCAGTCGCGAAAATTGAAATGACGCCGAACACCGGCTGGATGCACGTGCTATGGAAGTCTGTGGTGACGCTGGGTGGAACAAGGCCTGACGGCGAACCGGATGCGGCAGACAGCGTGGCAGCAGTCTATGCGATTCATACCGATCATCTTGGCACACCGCAAGTGGTGACCGATGCTGGTCAGCGTGTGGTGTGGCAAGCCGAGACGGATGCATTCGGCAAGGCGCAAGTCACCTATGCCGCGATGCAGACTACAACCGGTGAGGCAGGCAAGGCGTTCGAGCTGAACCTGCGTCTGCCGGGGCAAGTGTATGACCGGGAGACGGGGCTGCATTACAACTACTACCGCGACTATGACCCGAGCCAGGGTCGCTATACCACACCGGACCCGATGGGACTGGGTGGCGGGATGAATCCATATGCGTATGTGGCGAATAATCCGTTGACGAATATCGATCCTCTGGGGTTGTATCAGAGTGACATCCATTACTACATGACGTTCTTTCTGGCAATGGCTGCCGGTGTCGATTACAGCGATGCGCGCACGATTGCGCTGGCAACACAGTATGTGGATAACAACCCGCAAACCCGACCGTTGGACGACTCCACCCTCTTTACCACGATGCTTAGCCCTCTCTGGAACCAGAATCAATTGGCGAGGTATCACTTCGTTTTATGGGAGACAGGAAGCGATGGACAGACCGTCTTCAGCGGCAGCACAGACATTACTCAGCACAGCAGCACTCAACTTGGGCAATTGATTGATGCTTCACAAAAGGCGCCGACAAAATGTGCGCGTTTGCAGTTCTTTGGTGAATATTTGCACGCCTTTGAAGACACCTTCGCGCACAGGGATAGGAACAATGTGCCATATGGCGTGAACAACGGCTTCGGGCATGGCTTATCGGCAGGTTCCAATCCCGACTACACCTATGATGACGCACCGGATGTCACCGGTCCCTTGTCCTGGCATGTGCGTGCAGAACGGACTCTCAAGATGGAGGAAGAGGTGTTCGATCAGCTCAAGAATCTATATGGCGATAATACCAAGGCCAGGAGTTGGGAGGAGGTGAAGGTGGTGGTGGAGCAGTTCAATAAATTCAAGGAAAGTGAAGGTGATGAAAAGAATTTTACGAAGAAATTTAACCTTTTAAATGAAACTCTTAACCAGATCGGGTGGGAATATAAAGCAATCAATGCTGATGGCACGATGCGGGATATCGATTTGTTTATTGAGGATAAATATGACAAGAACCGGGCAGCAACAAACCGTGACAAGTACTTGTGCGACAAGAACAACACGCGGTTAAGACCGATGGATTATCCGGGGACGATCCTACCTGAAACGGAGTGCCCGAAATGAAGATCGGAATTATGTTATTCATCGTATCTTCGATGGCAGTTTCGATTCTGACGTTGGCTCAAGAGAATTGCCGCGTACTCCGGACCACGGATCCGAAAACGGATGTTTGGATTACCGCAGAGAATATCAAGGAATCTGGAGAATATTGTCTTTCGCATGACATCGAAGCTCCACGTGTATATGGAGTTTTTGGAGAGCGAGGATTTCCCAATAGCGAAATGCTGCGTATTGAGGCATCTGATGTCGTATTTGACTTACACGAACATGCGATGAATGTAGAAGCAGTTGGGATGGTGGGGATAAGTGCTGGAGATTGGAAAAAACCACCATCGCAAAAAAGGATCACCATTCGGAATGGAATAGTTAGAAGCCGAACTCGGACTGCAATTGCATTCAACGCTCCCGACGGAAGTTTGATTTCGGATTTCGCAATTCATGAGGATCAGGCGTTTGCAACAAAGAAATTTCGGGGAATTTTAGAAAAATTGCCAAAAAGTGCGCGTGATTATGAAAGAACGAACTATTTAGTGGAGAGAATGCGAGTTCAATCGGAGGGAATTAACACTAGTCATATTTGCCCATACTGTAAGTCCGTTAGCATGAAAGGAGCCGCTAATATAATCCGTAACAGCACCATTGAAGTAACCGACGGCCATGCGGCAATCTACCTATTTGGCCCAAATCAACTCATCGAAAACAACATCATCATCTTCAAGGGAAAAGCAGCCGTAGAAAGTGCCGCCGCCATCAAGCTGCACCAAGCGGACGGCACCATCATCCGCAACAACGACATCATTATCGAAAGCACAGGCGATGAGGCACCCAAGGCAGCAATTTCCCTCATTGACAGCAAAAATGTCATCGCCGAAAACAATCGAATTTACGGCATCAAAGCGCTGGCGCATGCCTGGGACGACAAGAGCTCGCTGATCGATCGCAATAACGAATTTCGTTCGATGTTGCGACGGCCATGGCCCAGCGCAGAGCCAGGTGTTAGGCCATAAACAAATTGAAAAAATCCTGCGGAAGCCAAGCCATTCGATTCGTCCCGGACCGGCTCCTTCTGCAGCGAAAGGTCGGACGCGTGTCTGCAATCCTGCGAAGGACATTAATTGCAACCTCGGCCCAGCGTTTGGCTGCCGAAGCTGATGCGCAAGGCCGCATTGTCGCGCATTACATGTATTTCAGAGATCGCCCGGTGACAAAAACAGAAATGACGCCTACCACCGCTTGGATACACAAGCCGTGGAAGGCAACCACCACGCTGCGAGGAATGGCGGCGGCCTCCCAATCGTTATGAAATTCATCGCCACAGAATATAAGAAAGGAAAAAATACCATGCGAATAAAAATCATCCGCCACACGTTTCAGATGCTGGCGCTGCTAACTTGTCTGGGCATGACAAGCGCATCCGCGCAAAATTTTGGTGGACTGCTGAAAGGAATCATCCAGGCAAAGACCGGCCTGCAAGCGCAATCCGGCGACCTCCTCGATGTCATCAAGTCGGTATCCGATGTCTCGTTTGGACAAATCGTCGGCGGCGCACAAGCCCCGCAGGACGCAGCAGACAAAGTCATTTTGTATCGCACATCCTGGTGCGGCTACTGCAAACGTGCGGCCGCCTACATGCAGCAAAAAAATATTCCTTTCGTCGAACGCGACATCGAAACCAATAGCGCCTACAAGGCGGAATACCGTCTGCTTGGCGGCACAGGGCCGGTACCTTTCATGGTTTTTGGCAGAAAAACCATGCTTGGCTTTGCACCGGAGGCGGTTGACCAGAACTATGCAGAATTTCAACGTACGCAAGCGGCCGCCAATAGTCCATCGGTCAACCCACCGGTGACGCCCAATCAAACGGTGCATGCGGGTGTAGGCTTGCAAGCGGGCGATGCGCTGATCGGCAAGATTCCCGGTGTTCAGGTATATGTGCGCGCCAGTAAGACCAGCCCCAGATTGCTGGCGCTGGGTAAGGGTGAAGAAGTGATCTACATGGGCGAGGAGCGGGAGGGGTTCTTTCGCGTGACGTCGCCCCAGGGTGAAGGCTGGATCGACAAATTGCTTGCCAAAAAGCCTTGAATACGCCCCGATGGACGCTGCCGCCAACAAGCACAACGGCAAGCCGGAGCAACTGACAGCAACCTGTTTGACAATCAGGTTGCTGTCAGCGACACCGAGCGGCGCACACGTTCTGAGTATAAATTTTCCAGCTAGCGCGCCAGCCCCGGATAAAGTCTGGACGCAATGGCCAGAAGCACGACGAAGGTCAACATCATCACGCTGAAACTTGTGCTTTGAGCGTAGGCGCTCCTTCCGCCGACGATCATCACGCCGCGCAATGCGTCCACCAGATAGGTCAGCGGGTTGAATGCGGCAATCGATCTCAGCCAGGCCGGCATCAGCTCCAGCGGATAGATTGCATTCGACGCGAAAAACAAGGGCATCGTGAGCACCTGGCCGATACCCATGAACCGTTCACGCGTCTTGACGATGCAGGCGATGACCAGCGAGAACGTCGAGAAAATGCATGACCCGAGAAACACGGCGGCGGCCATGGTGAGTATCTGCTTCAACTCCCAACGCACGGCCACGCTCAGGGCAATCGCCACGAGATAGACCACGGTTGCCTGCACCAGCCCCCTCAAGCCCGCTGCCAGCGCCTTGCCGAGCACCAGCGCGCTGCGGTGCGCCGGGGTGACCAGCAGCTTGTGGACGATGCCCAGATCACGCTCCCAAATGATCGCGATGCCATAGAAGATCGCACTGAAGAGTATGCTTTGCGCAAGAATCCCAGGCGCCATGTAATCCAGATAGCGCAGGTTCCCGGTCGGTATGCCGCGTACCTGACTGAAGACCTGCCCGAAGACCGCCAGCCACAATACCGGTTGCACGGCGCGCGACAGAAGTTCGGTAGGATCGCGCAACAGCTTGTGCATCTCGGCCTGGGCGATCGCGGCAGCCTCGTAGAGAAAATCGAGCATTTCTTATCCCAAGCGCTGAATGGTGCCGCGACTTTCGCGCACATCGCGAAAATTGCCGCCTTGATCGATCACGGCGCCGCTGAAATGGACAAACACATCCTCCAATGTAGCCTGTGATCCGACCTGCGCCTTGAGCTCCGCGGGCTTACCCAGTGCTGCCAGGCGCCCCTGGTGCAGAATAGCCAGCTCATCGCACAGGATGTCGGCTTCTTCCATGTCGTGCGTGGTGATCAGGATCGTCATTCCCTTGGCCTGGCGCAGATGCTTCAGTCTTTCCCACACAGCGCGCCGGGCGACCGGGTCCAGGCCGATGGTCGGCTCATCCAGAAACAAGACCTCCGGGTAATGCAGCGCCGCCTGCGCAATTTCAAGGCGCCGAATCATGCCGCCGGAGTAGGTTCGCACCAATTTTGTCGCCACCTCCTGCAAGCCGGAAAACGCCAGGGCTTCGCTGATACGCTCTTCGCGCCGGTCACCGCGAAGCCCATACAGACTCGCAGACAGGCAAAGGTTTTCGTAGCCGGTCAGGCCGCCGTCCGCGGACACCATCTGGGGCACATAGCCGATATGGCGCCGCACATCCACCGGCTTCTTCGCGACATCGTAGCCGGCCACTACGGCCGCCCCGGAACTGGCGTCCAGCAAGGTGGTGAGGATCTTGATCGTCGTACTCTTGCCGGCGCCATTCGGGCCCAGGAGCCCGAAAATCAAGCCTCGCCCCACAGTCAGGCTTAGTCCTTCAAGCGCAGTGAAGCCATCGAAGCGTTTGCACAAATCGACGGTGACAATGGCGGAACCTTCCGTGTCATTCATTACAATCTCTTCATTGTTCCATGCGAGCTCGCGCACCATGCAAGCGACATCATCCGCTCTTCAGGTCATATGCGCCGTGAGCTGAAGCAAGGTCAGTTCGGGTTCGGTGCCGAAGCGCACCGGCGGCCCCCAAGTCCCCGTACCCGCATTGACATATACCCACATTGAACCAAGTCGCGACAACCCGGCAACATGCGGTGCATGCACCAGGCGCACAGCGATCGTCCAGGGAAAGAATTGACCGGCGTGCGTATGTCCCGACAGCTGCAGGTCGAAACCGGCCTCCTGCGCGAGCGAAGCCAGTGAGGGGTTATGCGCGAGCAATATGCGCAGGGCGCGCCCGGCCTGCGGCGCTGCGGCGAGATCCGGACGCGGCTTCTGCTCCGGATCGGTCAAGCTCAGTGCCGGATCGACGACGCCGCCGACCACGAACTTCGCACCGTCACGCGTAAATATCCGATACTCGTTGAGTAAGACTTGCATCCCGAGCGACCGAAAATGGGTGGTCCATGCCTGCGCGCCGGCATAGCAATCGTGGTTGCCGAGAATGAAAAAGCTTCCATGACGCGCCCTCAATTCGCCCAGCGGCGCCACATGGCGTGCCAGGCGGCTCACAGGGCCGTCGACGATGTCGCCGGTGAGCACGATGAGGTCGGCGTTCAACTCGTTGCTCATCTGCACCACGCGCTTCACGTAGCGCTCGCCGATCGTTGGCCCGACATGCAGGTCGCTGATCTGGACGATGCGCAAGCCGTTCAATGCCGGATGAAGGCCTTCGACCGGAATCGTCACCCGGCGCAGATGCGGTCCGCGGAAAGCGGCCAGCAATCCAATCGTCAACGCGGCAAATGAACCGGCAAACACCAGCGCCGGGCCGGCATTATCAAGCAACCCAAACAATGCTTGCGCATGAAGCGCCCATGCCGCAGCAAGAAGAGCATCGCGCGCCAGGGACAGCAGCACCAGAAAATTCAACCACCCCATGCAGAGGTAACTGACGGCATGCACCAGTTCGTCCGCCGCAGTCGAACTTTCGCGGTCGCCTGCCCAGTAGACTGCGGGCACGATCCACACCATGAGGAACGGCAGCGCAAGCAACCAGCGTTGCGGCCAGTTCGCGCCCAGGCGAAATGCCACGTAGACATACCCTGCAATGAGGATGGTACTCAAGGTCAGCACGAAGGGGCTCAGAAATCGTCGCATGATCGTTCTTGTGCAGCAGCGCCACGCTTCGAAATGATGCCCGGGACGCTGCCCGCCATCAGCGCAGCGACGTCGACAAGGATCGCAGGCAGAGCTACGCCGCCTGGCGAAGCAAGATACAGAGGCCGCCAGACGGGATGGAACTTGGCTTTATAGTGGCGCAGGCCCTCGAAGTTGTAGAAGTGCTCGCCATGCCGATACAACAAGGTTCCGAGAGAACGCCAAATCGGCATTTGCGCGTACTCGGCCAGCCCGGACAGGGGCGCCATGCCCAGGTTGAACCACTTGAATCCCTCCTTGCGCCCCCATAGCATCAACTCGCAGAACAGCAAGTCCATGGTGCCGTTCGGTGCGGACGGCAAGTGACGCATGAGATCAACCGACAATTCTTCCTTGTCCGCACCAAGCCACAAATTCGCGAAGGCGATGATTTTCCCGCCGCTTGTCACGACTCCAAGCGGAAACTGCTTGAGATAATCCACGTCGAACGAGGCATTCGAAAATCCTTTTTCCTGCGTCGCCTTGCCCGCCAGCCAGGCTTCGGAAATCTGCGCCAGCGACGGCAGCACCTCATGCACTGCCTCGCGCGGGAGAATATCGAAGCTGCAGCCTTGGCGCTGCATTCGTGCTCGCGCCTGACGCAGCCTCTTGTATGTCGGCGTGCCGATGTCGAAGTCGGCCAGCGCGACACGCGCTTCCTCGCCGAGCGGCGTCAGCCCAAGCCCCAGTTCGGCATACTGGGTACGCCACTTCTGTCCCACCTCGAAGAATACGCACCAGCCATCGAACCGGTCGCAGAGATCATGAAACTGCCAGAGCAGCTCGCGCGCGCCCTTGTCTGCGCCAACCGGATCTCCCATTGCGATCCAGCTGCGGCCTCTGCGCCCATACATCAGAAAGGCATCCTTTGCTGCGCTGAACAGTACTGCCTTGTCGCCCCGCAGGACAAGGTTCGCATAGGTGGCCGTCGAACGTTCAACGAGAGGACGCACGCGCTCCAGGTCGCTGACCTCGGGCAATGGCGGCACGGGCTGCATCGGCCTCAGCAAACGATACAAGGCGAACATGGCGATCAGCACCATCGCACCGACAGTAGCGCGGAGCGAGCGCGAGGCCTCGGCGTGCAGCGCGAACGTCCACCAGGATTGTTCCGCATACGAAGCATTGCCGTATGCGAAGAACACGAGCCAGGAGGAGGCTGCCATCACTATCACGATGGCAGCCGTCCACGCTGCGCTGAAGCGTTCTCCCAGGAGAGAGGACTTGCGATAGAACTGGCGGCGCAAGGACAGCAGCGCAAGGCATGCAAGGACGAGTACGCTTGCCTCTTCAAAGTCCCAGCCTTTGGACAGGGATAAGGCAGCGCCTGCGCCGAGCAACAGTACCGCAAGATGCCAGGCCGCGTCGAGGCGCCGCTGTAACGCACGTGCGAGCAGCAGCAATACCGCACCAGCCAAGCTTGCGACAAAGTGGGAGGCTTCGATCAGGGGCAGTGACAGGACATGATTCAGTGCTTCCAGCCGCCCCGCCGCTGCCGGCACCGATCCGGAAAACAACAACACAGCCCCCGCGACGAAGACCGTGGCCGCCAGTATTTGCGGCGCTACCGCGACGAGAAAACGTGAACCTTTCGCCACCATGCCGCGCAGATGCCATAGCGAACCCGCGCGCGCGCGAATGGCCGCCAGCGCTGCCGCGACAACCAACGGCGCGACGAAGTAAATCAGGCGAAACATCAGCAAGGCACCGGCCAGGTCGATGGCGGCAACGCGCTGCCCGAGCAGCAGTACGACTGCCGATTCGAAAACCCCCAGACCGCCCGGCACGAGACTCACATTGCCGGCCACCAGCGCGACGAGAAACACCGTCAGGCAACGGGCGAATCCAATGTCGGCCGATGACGGCAGCAATGCGTAGAACACGGACGCCATCAGGCACAGGTCGAGTGACGCAACCATGATCTGCCCTAGCGTGAATGCAAGCGATGGCAAGATGGTATTTCGCATCTCAGGCATTAATCGCCCGCGCATTGCAATCAGCATCAGATAGGCGGCAAGCAGCGCAAAGAAGACGAGCCCGAGTGGCCGCGTCGTCGCTCCTGCCCAGTTGATTTCAGCGGGCAGATTCACGGGGAAGAGCACGAACACCGTTGCGCCGACAAAGAGGAATCCAAGCCAGAAACCGACACTGCAGAACAGCACGACTCGCGCGATTTCGGAAGTCGACAGCCCCGCCGAGGTATAGATCCAGTAACGCACGGCCGAACCGGTGATCAAGGTATTGCCGAAGTTGTTTCCCAGCGCATTGGCGATGAAGGACGTCGCAGCGGCGGTCGACACGCTCAGGCGCCGGCCGATGAATCGCAGCCCCAGCAAATCGTAGGCGGTGAGTACTGCATATCCGGCTACCGCCAGGCTTGCAGCATCCACAAGCGAGGGCGTCGGCAACGTTGACAAGGCCGTCTTCAGTCCCAGGTAGGGCTGTGTGCGCAGCCAATCGTTCAAGATCAGCAACGCCAGCCCGAAGATCGCGAGACCGACAAAGGGGCCTATTCTTTGCAGGAGGCGGGGCACGATGGCGACCCAAAAAGTTCCTGCGCCGCAGGTGTGCGTTCAGTGTGATTTGAGCCGCGAGCTCGCATAGGATTGCTCCCTTTTGGTTTCAGTATAAGAAAGGCAATCCCTTGTTCAGTGGCGCATATCGCAAGAAGTCAGCCGACAAGAATTGACAAAGCTCAATCGCATTAAGGCTTGACTGGGAGCCCAGGCGAATCAAGGTCGCGTCGCCGCAAGATCGGTTACAACTTTCTTCGCAAAAATGTTTTCCGGCCGCAAATCGACCGTTAGAATCGTCGCTGCGGCGTCTCTTTGGCGGACGATGCATTCGAATCAACCGTTCTTTTGCCGACGGAAAATGATGGAACAGGTGTTAAGCGTCTTGTACGGCGTATCGGGCATTGCGGCGTCGGCCTTGTACGTGCCCCAGATCCTGAAGTATCACCGCGACCGCGACGCCCGCCTATCCATCTCGCTGCTGGCGTGGGGCGGGTGGATTGCCATCGCGGCAATCGCTGTCTTGTACGCACTGTTTGTTGTCAGGAATTTGCTGATTGCAATGGTTGCCGGACTGAATATCCTCGCCCAGCTGACCGTGCTGTTCTATGGCGTCAATGCACGCATGAGCAAGATCAGCGCAGCCCTCTCCTCCACGAAACCCTAGGCACTCTCCTCCGCGCAGGCAATTTGCGTTTGCATAAAGCACACGCCTTGTCGATACGGTATTCATGCAGATCGCCGGCCGCACCCGCCATGCCGGCATGTATTCCCTGCATCGAGTCGTGCCATGAAATGGGCTGTCGTTTCCCTCTACCTGCTTTCGATCCTCCACATCCACTTTCGCGGAAAGGTGCGCCTGCCTTTCATGCGCCAGTTGTTCGACCATTCGTCGTTCATGGCGCCGATCAATCTATTCATGCACCTGTTCTCGCGCGTGCCATCCACGCCGTATTTTTCCAACGACGACTTCAGGGAACTCAAGCCGCTGGAAGATCAGTGGGAAACGATTCGAGCGGAAGCCTTGAACCTGATCGCGCTGCAGAAAATCAAGGCAGCGGAGAAGAACGACGACGCCGGTTTCAATTCCTTTTTCAAATATGGCTGGAAGCGCTTCTACCTCAAATGGTACGAAGCCAGCCACCCCTCCGCGGAACGCCTGTGTCCGCAAACCGTCGCCTTGCTGCGTGCGATACCGTCCGTGAAGGCGGCGATGTTTGCCGAATTGCCGCCCGGAGGAAAACTCAACATGCACCGCGACCCGTTTGCCGGATCACTGCGCTATCACCTCGGACTGGTCACGCCCGACAGTGAGCGCTGCTTCATCGAAGTCGACGGCCAGCGCTACAGTTGGGCCGATGGCAAAAGCGTGATCTTCGACGAAACCTACATCCACTGGGCAAAGAACGACACCGACTGTGATCGCATCATCCTGTTCTGCGACATCGAACGGCCGATGCGCTACCGCTGGGCGCAGGCAGTGAACCGCTGGCTTGGACGCACCATGATGAC
>DATEZO010000161.1:0-8020 GCA_035255485.1 Burkholderiaceae bacterium | reverse complement strand
TATCGGCTGTTAATTGTTAAAGAACCGGCCTGCTTTGCGCTTCCCGTCTTGCCGGATGCGCTGGCCTTCGAAGCGTTGTGTTCGTCAGCAGCAGAGAGATGAGAGTATGCAGCATTCGCGCCGTGTCGTCAACCGCTTTTTACCCCAAGGAAAATAATAGTAGAGACAAAAGACATGACGCCAAACTGCGTCTCCGCAAATATTTCAGATGCGATTAGGAAATATTAATGTCTGGGTGCGTAGATATCGCGGCCGGCTTCATTAATTTGACGGCGCAACGTCCGTCGATCTTCCGGACTCATACGGCCGGGTCTTCTGGCATCATCGACTACCGCATTGGATGAAGATGCGTTCCCTTGCGCTCCTGGGCCGCTGCTTTCGGCATTTTCGAATTCGGTGCGACGATGTCCCGTGCGCGGCGGTTGAGCCTGATCCTGGCGCTCCAGAATCTGCTGTTCATGGATCTCACGCAGCTCATTTCGCCATTCCTGTCGTTGGGCCGGATTGGCGAACGCATTCACGGCGCCGACTGTCAGCAGCAGGAATATACTGAGTATTTTAAATGCGGTCTTCATAACGGATTTACCAAACTCCACCATCGCCAGATCCTAATCATTGCTTGTCAGTGTATGTCGCTTTATATGATGCGATAACCGGAATTACGTAAAGGTTGTAACAGTTTGTAATGCCTTTTGAGCAGACATTCTCGGACTACACTTCTGAAGTTACCATAGCGCCATGAATACGACAAATCAGACAACCAACAACACGCCCTCTTCTGACAACCATCAGGCCAAAGTGCTGGTAGTGGATGATGATATTCGTCTGCGCGATTTGCTGCGCCGTTATCTCGCAGAACAGGGGTTCAATGTAGTAACCGCTGAAAATGCTCAGGTCATGAATAAATTGTGGTTACGCGAACGCTATGATTTGCTGGTGCTTGATCTGATGCTGCCAGGTGAGGATGGTCTTTCCATCTGCCGGCGGCTGCGCGGCGCAGGGGATCGTACACCGATCATCATGCTCACGGCAAAAGGGGAAGACGTCGATCGCATTGTCGGGCTTGAAATGGGCGCCGACGACTATCTGCCAAAGCCATTTAATCCACGTGAACTGGTAGCACGCATGAACGCAGTGTTACGTCGCGTCGGCCCCGATGAAATCCCGGGTGCGCCTTCCGAAACGCCGCAGTCATTCGAATTTGGTGAGTTTGTACTGGATCTCGGCACGCGCACCTTGAAAAAAAGTGGCGCAACGGTTCCATTGACGACAGGCGAATTTTCAGTCCTGAAGGTGTTTGCCCGCCATGCGCGCCAACCGCTGTCGCGCGAGAAATTGATGGAGCTGGCACGGGGCCGCGAGTACGAAGTATTCGATCGCAGTCTCGACGTGCAGATTTCCCGCCTGCGGAAACTGATCGAACCCGATCCTTCCAACCCACTTTATATTCAGACTGTCTGGGGCCTGGGATATGTATTCATACCGGAAGGGCAGCCGCGCTAATGATGCGAATGCCTATTCGCCTGTTCATGACTGGCCACCTGCCTGGTTCGGATGTCTAACATTCCCAGTCGTCTGGCATGGCTGAAAAGCGGCCTCCTGTGGCGGACGTTTTTCCTGCTGGCCTTTCTCATTGCTGCCAGCATGGCCGCGTGGGTCGCAAGCTTTCGCATGGTCGAGCGCACGCCGCGAGCCAACCAGATTGCCGCACAAGTCGTCTCGATGGTCACCATCACGCGAGCGGCGCTGACACATTCAGCGCCTGACTCACGCCGCGAACTTCTGTTCGACCTCGCCAGCAATGAAGGCATCCGCGTCTATCCCCTTGAATCGACCGATCGTGTCGAATCGCCGCGCGGAAGTACGCTGATGCCTGTCATCGAATCGAGCGTCAAGGAGCAATTGGGTAAAGATACGAAATTTGCAGGCGTGGTAAACGATGTTGCCGGATTTTGGGTCAGCTTCAAGATCGACGATGACGAATACTGGCTGATGCTTGATCGCGAGCGCATCGAACGTACTTCCGGCATCCAGTGGATAGGCTGGGCCACGGTAACACTGGTGCTGTCGCTATTGGGTGCCGTATTCATCTCGCGTCTCATCAACCAGCCTCTCGCACGTCTGACTGCAGTCGCGCATGCGATTGCGAAAGGACAGCGACCTGATTTGCTGCCTGAAAGCGGGCCAGCCGAAATCCGGCGAGCCAATCGCAGCTTCAATCAGATGGTCAACGACCTGGAGCGCATCGAATCCGACCGCGCGGTGATTTTGGCCGGTATCTCGCACGATCTGCGCACGCCGATATCACGCATGCTGCTGGAAGTTGAAATGGCGAAGCTGCCACAAGATGCCCGGGATGGCATGCATGCAGATCTGGCACAGATGGATGCCATCATTGGCCAGTTTCTTGATTATGCCAAACCGACCGACACAAATACCTTTCTATCCGTAAATCTGACGGCGCTGCTAACTGACGCGGCGCATGAGGCAGCGCGCCTGCCCGACGTGCAGATCAAGGCAAGCATTGCCGATGGCATTAACATCAAGGGGAATGCAATTGATCTCAAGCGTGCCATCAATAATCTCATTGAGAATGCCCGCCGCTACGGCAAGGCGGCAAACGCTGAAACAGCCGAGATAGAGATTTCCTGCCGATTGGAAATCGATCAGGTCGTCATGGAAATTGCGGACCAGGGACCTGGCATTCCGGAAGTTGACATGGAACAGCTCCTCAGGCCATTTACGCGACTCGATAGCGCGCGCGGGCAAGCCGATGGTGCGGGACTGGGATTGGCGATTGTCGAGCGCGTGGTGAAAAGACATGGCGGCGCATTGAAGCTGGAAAACCGGACGAAAGGCGGCCTCCTGATCAGGATCATCATGCATGCCATGCAATCGACGTAAGAAACGGCATGGATCTTTCGTGCAGTATTTCCGCCTCGGGGTCATAACAATTTCTTACATAGTTATTGTTTTGAATATCTGCAAGTTTGTCTACAGTATGGGTTGAATATCCTTTCAACACTCTGTGCGCATAGCAAGCAGCGCAATCATTTCCGAGGTGGCCATGAGCATCAAATCAATCGTAAATCAATTCTGTTTTCTCCCGGCTGCAGGCGCAGCACTGTTGCTGAGCGCCTGTGGCGGTGGCGGCGGCAGCGGCGGTGCAACGCAGCAGGGCACACTGCAGGTTTACCTTACCGACGCTCCTTCCTGCGGCTTTGATCAAGTCAACGTCACGGTCAGCAAGATTCGCGTGCATCAAAGCGCTTCCGCCGGCGATAACGATAGTGGCTGGCAGGACATTACATTGAATCCGGCGCGCAAGATCAACCTGCTTTCGTTGACCAATGGCGTACTGCAGGATCTGGGGCAAACACCGTTGCCTGCCGGACATTACACGCAGATGCGTCTGGTGCTTGCACCAAATTCTTCCACCGGCATACCCGCCAATTCAGTTGTCCCGGAAAACACCAGCACCGAGATTGCCATCGATACGCCGAGCGCCATGCAAAGCGGCATCAAGCTGAATCATGAATTTGATGTGGCTGCCAATACGCTGGCGGATCTGGTACTGGATTTTGATGCATGCAAGTCGATTGTCGCCAAAGGCAATGGCGGCTTCCTGCTCAAGCCCGTGATCAGCGTCACGCCCAAGACGGTAAGCGGCGGCATTACGGGATATGTCGCATCCGGCCTTACCGGGACGATGGTCACTGCGCAACAGGATGGCGTGGTGGTGAAATCCACGGCGCCGGATGCGATTACCGGCGCGTTTACACTTGCCCCGCTGCCACCGAGCACAACCGCCAGCTATGTGGTCGTGATTACTGCGGACGGACGTACCACGGCCGCTGTCGCTGGCGTTCCGGTTGCGATTGGCAGCAATACGCCGCTCAGTACGAACAGCGCACCGATTGCATTGCCTGTGTCAGCCATGCGTACTGTCAGCGGCACCGTCACGCCGGCTACGGCACAGAGTATGGTGCGCGCAACGCAAACCTTTGCCACCGGTGGTCCGAAAGTGGAAATCGGCTTCAAGTACGCCGACCTGACTGCGGGCGCTTATTCCCTCTCGCTTCCGACTGCAGCGCCCCTGCTGGGTAAATTCGGCAGCGGGACTTTGCCCATTACACTGACAGCGGATACGACAATTGCCGGCAAATATGCAATGGAAGCGTCTGCCACCGGCTTCCTGACGCAGGCGTTCGCTGCCGATATCGGCAGCGCGAATGTGACGAAGGACATCGCGCTGGTGCCGTAATGTATCCGGCTTTGCCTTGAACGCAATACCCATCCCCGCTGTCGGATGCCGCGGGGATTTTTTCGTGCAATCCTTAATGGCAAACCCCGGTTAATCGAGAATTTAATGGGAGTATAACTAGAAATACAGTGAAATTCGCAATGAAAATGCCGCTCTTTAAAAATACACATAGGTGTATCAATAAAGGCGGCAAATGCTCGCAGAGTCGCTCGAAATACTGTCGGACTAGCTCAAATCCTTCAGCAAGGATGCGAGCGTTTCCTGCGGCAGCTCTTCCAGGTGCGCCGGATAGTTCGGGTGATCGCAGCCGATCATCATTTGCGCCCCGCCTTTCAACGCCGCTTTCATGGCGTCGGTCAGCTCGAAGCGCACGAAATGGACCGCGGAGGTCTTTTCCCCGTTCTCGCGATCCAGGTCTTCGTCGGCGATTGCATAGACGCGCTCCTGTCCTTCAACCTGGATAAACAGCCGGTCTTCGATGCCGATCATCTTCGCGAGCGCGATCTTGCGCTCTGCTTCATTACCATATTCGATCAGCATCGTCGCCTTGAAATTGCTTCCGTCCGGCGCCAATGGATTGTAAACATCGAGTTCCGCCTGAATGCCCTCTTCCTCGAAGATTTTCTCGATGCGCAACATCTCCTGCACTTGATAGCGCAAGGTCAATTCGTCTTCAAACAGCAGCGTGACATGATTGCCAAGCTGCACGGTACGATGCTTCTTGTGCTGAATTACCTCGGCGCGCAACGCCGGGCGGGCTTTTGCATACGCTTCGAGCGTAAGCAGGCTGGCGCGGGAAATCGTCATGACTCTTCCTGATCAATCTTCATGTTGCCCGGTGATGGGACCGGTCTTGAAAAGGTTGTCGCGCAACTCATGATCCATCTTGGGGTCGCGACGGCGAATCCATTCCAGCACCATCGCGGCATGCTCTTTTTCCTCATCGCGATTGTGCGCAAGAATGCGCTTCAGCTCCGGATCGGTGCATGCATCGACGCGCTGGTTGTACCAGTCGACTGCTTCCAGCTCCTCCATCAGGGACACGATCGCCCGATGCATGTCCTTTGTTTCCGCCGAGAGTTTGTCGAGCGGTTCATGATAGCCTTCGCTTGCCATTAGATGTGTCCTTTCATAGTCCGTAAGCCTTGCGCAGCAATGCCAGGGGATGCGCCATTTCAGTCTTTTTCAGACCGGCCTGATCCATTCCCTGTTCGATATGGTGTCCCGCAAGCTGGCAGTCGGACGAAATATAGTCCGGCTCGCCGTTTGCCATGGCCTTGAATACCGGCTTGCCGATTTTCATGGCGGTCTTGTGGAATTCTTTCTTGACGCCGAACGTGCCGGCATGACCGGAACAGCGTTCGACGATATTGAGCCTGGTGCCCGGAATCAGTTGCAGAGTTTCGGCGGTTTTCTTGCCGACATTCTGCACCCGCGAATGACAGGGGACATGATATGAGACGTTGCCAAGGGCGTGTTTGAAATCGGTCTTCAGCAGCCCATCCCGATTGCGGGAAACGAAGTATTCGAATGGATCCCACATCGCTTCCTTGACCAGCTGCGTGTCGGCATCCTGCGGAAACATCAGCGGCAATTCCTGTTTGTACATCAGCGTGCAGGATGGAATCGGTGTCAGGATCGCATAGCCGTCCTTCGCGAGCCTGGCGAGATGGGGAATATTGATGTTCTTTTTTTCCTCGACGCCGGCCAGGTCGCCCTGCTCCAGCTTCGGCATGCCGCAGCACACTTCCTTTTCTACCAGCACATACGGAATCTGATTATGATCGAGGATCGCCAGCAGGTCATGCCCGATGCCCGGTTCATTGTAATTGACATAGCAGGTTGAATAGACCGCGACCTTGCCTGGCGTCAGGAGTCCGTCCTTGACCGGCCAGTCGGCGGAGTGCGCCGCGCCAGCGCGGAATTTCCTTGCCGCGAACTTGGGCAGCCAGGCGTCCTTGTCGATACCGATCGCATTTTCCATCATGCCGCGCACAAACCTGGTCTGATTTGTCGCATTCACCATTTGCGTCACGATCGGGATGCCGGCAAACTTGCCCAGTCCATCGGTATTCGACAGGAACTTGTCACGCATGCTGACTTCGCCTTTTTTGAATTTCGCGGCTTTGGCGCGCAGCATCAAATGCGGAAAATCCAGGTTCCAGGCATGCGGCGGCGTATACGGGCATTTGGTCATGTAGCAGATGTCGCACAGGTAACACTGGTCGACCACCTTCCAGTAATCCTTCTTGTCGACGCCATCCAGCTCCAGCGTCGAAGACGCATCGATCAAATCGAACAGGGTAGGAAACGATCCGCACAGGGAGACACAGCGACGGCAACCGTGACAGATATCGAAAACGCGCTCCATTTCCTTGTTGAGCGATTCCTCATTGTAGAAATCTGCATTCTTCCAATCGAGCGGATGCCGGGTGGGCGCTTCAAGATTACCTTCACGGTTGGACATTTTTCATGCTTTCTTACTGAACTCTTTTACTGAATTTTTGCGCAAGGATTGCGTGCCGAACCGGCCTGCCCGGGGAGCCGGCCATCAGGCGTTTTACGGCGAACATGCTGGAAGAGCCCATCATGTCCGCCACGATCTTCTCCTGCCGGAGCAGATGCGAATATTTAATCCACCAGCGCGTCAAGCGCTTTCTGGTAGCGATTGGCGTGCGAGCGCTCGGCTTTTGCCAGTGTCTCGAACCAGTCGGCGATTTCATCGAACCCTTCTTCGCGCGCCGCCTTGGCCATGCCCGGATACATGTCGGTGTATTCATGGGTTTCGCCAGCCACTGCAGCCTGCAGGTTCAGGCGAGAATTACCGATCGGCAAGCCGGTAGCCGGATCGCCCGCTTCTTCCAGGTATTCAAGATGGCCGTGGGCATGGCCTGTTTCACCTTCCGCAGTGGAGCGAAACAATGCCGCAACATCATTCTGGCCTTCGATATCCGCCTTGTTTGCGAAATACAGGTAACGTCGATTTGCCTGCGATTCGCCGGCGAATGCCGCTTTCAGATTTGCTTCCGTCCTGGAGCCTTTGAGGTTTGCCATATGCTTCTCCTAGTCGATTCTGGTTTCAATGAAACATCTGTTGTCATGACGCTTTCTGCAAATCAAGAAAACAGAAAACGCCTGCGCGATCCGGAATGCATTTCCAGATTCCGTATCGATTCTCCCTGTTCCGGCCAAAAAGCTCAAATTGACAATTCCAATCCAGCATATTGAAAAATACAATTAGGTGATAAAAAATAAAAGCAAACTCCTATTGATAATATCCCGTCATTTTGAATCAATATTTCGTACGCACGTAGATATCGGACAAATACACTGTTCTTTCTGCTTTGCCGAAAGGAATCCTTCATGCTGAATTTCGATTTTTATAACCCGACCCGAATACTGTTTGGCAAAGGCCGTATTGCCGGCTTGCCGGACGTAGTGTCTGCCAAGGCGCGCGTACTGCTCTTGTATGGCGGCGGCAGCATCAAGCAGAATGGCGTATTTGACCAGGTCAGGAGCGCACTCGCCGGTTACACTGTGCAGGAATTCGCGGGCATCGAGCCTAACCCGAGCTTCGAAACCCTGATGCAGGCAGTCGAACTGGTCCGTCGGGAGAAACTGGATTTCCTGCTGGCGGTGGGCGGCGGATCCGTGATTGACGGCGCCAAGTTCATCGCGGCGGCGGTCGGGTTTGACGGCGATCCGTGGCAGATTCTGGAAAATCACGGTCGCAATATTACCGGCGCATTGCCATTC
>DATEZO010000160.1:0-7518 GCA_035255485.1 Burkholderiaceae bacterium | reverse complement strand
GCAGACGCTCGGCCCGAATGAAGCGAAGCAGATGGCGGTCGTGTTTTACATCGACCCGGCATTGCCGAAGGATGTAAAAACGATCACGCTGTCCTATACGTTTTTCGAAGTCGCCGGGACCGGCAAGAAGGCGGGCTGAAGAATGAATGATTTAGAGAAAGCCTCGCGGCGCAAGATGTCTTTTTTCGCAACGATGAAGGCGGTGTTCTGGTCGTTCTTCGGGGTCAGGAAGAAAAGCGACTATGAAAAGGATGCACAGCAGCTCAACCCGGTGCACGTCATCATCGCCGGGCTGCTCGGTGCCCTGGTGTTTATTTTGACGCTCGTGATGATTGTGCGAAGTGTCGTGGGACGGTAAGTAACAATTTGATTGAATGGGGGAGATGGAGATGAATTCTAAGCAAGGTAGCGCGCCTTACTACTTCGTGCCGGGCCCGTCCAAATGGCCGGTGCTCGGCGGCGCATCGCTGCTGCTGACCATGATCGGTGCCGCTGCATGGGTCAACGGAGTCAGCTGGGGGCCGGTGGCCAATCTCGCCGGCATCCTGGCAGTACTCGTGGTGTTGTTCAACTGGTTCGGCGACGCCGTGCGCGAATCGGAAGGCGGCCTGTACAGCAACCGGATCGATACGTCGTACCGGTGGAGCATGGGCTGGTTCATTTTTTCCGAAGTGATGTTCTTTGCGAGCTTCTTCGGCGCACTGTTCTATGCGCGGGCGATCACCTTGCCGGACCTGGGCAGCCTGGATTACAAGATCCTGTGGCCGGACTTTACCGCGCAATGGGGTAATACCCCGGGTGGCACGGTCGAACCGTTCACCAAGATGGGGCCGTTCCCGATCCCGACCATCAACACCGCCTTGTTGCTGACCTCGGGCGTGACGCTGACTATCGCGCACCATGCCTTGCGCGCCAACCAGCGCGGCAAGACCGCATTCTGGCTGTTCGCCACCATCGTGCTGGGCGCCGTGTTCATGAGCTTGCAGGCGTATGAGTACATTCATGCCTACCACGAGCTGAACCTGAAGCTGAGCTCCGGAATCTACGGTTCCACCTTCTTCATGCTGACCGGTTTCCACGGCTTCCACGTGACGATGGGGGCGATCATGCTGACGGTCGTGCTGCTGCGTGTGCTGAAGGGACACTTCACGCCGGAACACCATTTCGCATTCGAAGGTGCCGCCTGGTATTGGCACTTCGTCGACGTCGTGTGGCTCGGCCTGTACGTCGTGGTGTACTGGCTGTAATGTCGGCAGTAAATATAAAGGCCGCACCTTGGTGCGGCCTTTTTACTGATGATGGATATGCAAATTCAGCGTATCCCGGTCGGCTGAATCCACCCAAGGTGATTTGCAACCAGAATCAGTACGAACAGCGCAATTGAAAAGCCGACGCGAAACGCAAGTGCCTTGACGGTACGATTGCTTTTGCCTTTGTCCTTCATCAGGAAAAACAAGGCCGAGCCAAGACTGGCAAGAATGAGGATAAAGGCAATGGCGACCAGGATTCTCATGGTGGACCTGCGAGACTCGCGAGATTGCGCCGCAGAACTTGCGCGGCAAGAGTGAAATGGTTAAAGCGACATTGTAATGCGATTCACGTTCCGCTTCCGCTGGATTCCTTTTGTAGCTGCGCTGGCCGCTGCCGCCATTGGAATCGCGCTGGGGCAATGGCAGACCCGGCGCGCGCTGGAAAAGGAAGCCATCGAGGCACGCATGGTTGCGCGCGAGGCTGCGCCGCCGCTGTCGCTCGCGGCCGCTATGCCCGGCGGCGGCGACATGGAGTACCGGCATGCGATTTTGCGGGGCGAGTTCGTACGTGACTGGCCGCTATATCTCGATAATCGCCCTTACCATGGAGCTGCCGGCTTTTACGTGCTGATGCCGTTCCGGCTGGTGGCGTCAGATCAGTATGTGCTGGTGGCGCGCGGTTGGGTCCAGCGTGACGTTGCCGATCGCACTAGGCTGCCGGTCATCGCGACGCCTGCGGGCATGACCGAAATCGAAGGTCGCCTTCAGCGTAATCCCGGGCATGTGCTGCAACTGGGGCGCGCCGAGCCCTTGCATCCGGGCGCGATTGTACAGAACGTGGATCTGCGGGAATTTGCCGAGGCCAGTAAGCTTCCTCTGGCGCCGCTGATGCTTGAACAGCTGAACGATATGCACGACGGATTGATACGCGACTGGCCACGCCCGTCGAGCGGGGCGGACAGGCATCGCGGCTATGCATTCCAGTGGTATGCACTGGCGGCAACTGCAATGATATTTTTTGTTGTGACAGGATTTCGACGTGGAACAAAATAAACAGCGTCCGTCAGGAAGATGGAAACTCTTTGCCATTCTCGCAGTCTGTGCTGCGCCGGTGATCGCTTCCTATTTCACCTATTACGTGATCAAGCCGCAAAGCCGAACCAACTACGGCACCCTGATCGATCCGCGCACGTATCCGATACCCGCAACGCTTGCGACTTCCGCACTGGACGGTACGCCGGCCGCGTTGCGCGCATATAAAGGCAAGTGGGTCATGCTTTCCGTGGACGATGCCGACTGTGCCGATGCATGCCGCAAGAAACTGTATGAAATGCGCCAGCTGCGCCTGGCGCAGGGCAAGGACATGGAGCGTATCGAGCGCGTGTGGCTGATCACCGACGCACAGCCGATCGAAACGATGCTGATGCGCGAGTATGACGGAACCCGCATGCTGCGGGCTAGCGCGGAGGCGGTCAAGGGATGGCTTCCGACCGATGCCGGCACCGCCCCAAGCGACCATCTCTACATAATCGATCCTCTTGGCAACCTGATGATGCGCTTTCCAAAGGATGCCGATCCCAACAAGATCAAGAAAGATATCGTGAAACTGCTGAAAGCCTCGCGCATCGGATAGGAGCTCGTCATATGCTGATTCAACTGGCGCTCACCGGCATTCTCGCCGCGCTGCTGCCGTTGACCGTGGTCTGGACCTCCGGCGACAAGAACAAGTACCGCAAGCTGGTCTGGGCCACGCTGTTTCTCACCTTTGATCTGATCATGTTCGGCGCCTTCACGCGCCTGACCGATTCCGGCCTCGGCTGTCCCGATTGGCCGGGCTGCTACGGCCACGCCAATCCGCTGCAGGCGCACGCGCACATCAGCGCGGCGCAAGCGGCCATGCCGGCCGGGCCGGTGACCGTCATGAAGGCGTGGATCGAAATGATTCACCGCTATCTCGCGATGGGTGTCGGGGTGCTGATCGTGTCGCTCACCATCGTCGCCTGGCGTGCCTGGATTCGGTCGGGGCGGAAAGACAACCGGTTTTCACCGCTGCTGCCTACGCTGCTGCTGGGGCTGGTTTGCCTGCAGGGAGCATTCGGCGCATGGACCGTGACGTTGAAATTGCAACCCGTTATTGTGACGACGCATTTGCTGCTCGGATTGAGCCTGCTGGCGATGCTGACATGGCTGGCGGCGCGCCAGAGCGAGCATGCGCCGGTCGCCGCTGCCGCTGCCCCATTGCGCTTGCCGGCGGCTTTCGCGTTGATGCTGCTCGCGCTGCAGGTCGCGTTCGGCGGCTGGGTCAGCACCAATTACGCCGCACTGGCTTGCCTGGATTTTCCTCTCTGTCATGGCAAGGCGATTCCGGACATGGATTTTGCCAATGGCTTCACCCTGTGGCGCCATCTGGGCATGACTTCCGGCGGCGAATTCCTGCCGTTTCCCGCATTGACCGCCATTCACTGGACGCATCGCAGCTTCGCCTTTGTCGTGGCATTGTTTGTCGCCTGGCTGGCGCATAAGGCAATTGGCATTGGCGGCATGCAAAAGACTGCGCGCTGGCTGTTCCTGGTGCTCGGCGTGCAGCTCGCCACGGGGCTGTCGACCATTTTCCTGAAATGGCCGCTGGCGCTTGCGGTCGCGCATAACGGCGGCGCCGCGCTGCTGCTGCTTTTGCTTGTAATGCTAAACTATAAGGTCCGGATGCCGGCGCAAGTGGCTTCAGACCGCTCTTCACTCCATCTGTCCGCCGCATGAGGTTCAAGTGACTACACTGACCGTTCATCCCAACCGTCTTTCCCAATACTGGGCGCTTACCAAGCCGCGCGTCACGCAACTGGCCGTGTTCTGCGCTGTCATCGGCATGTTCCTCGCCACGCCCGATTTGCCCGACTGGAAGGTCGTTGTGGCCGGCACCATCGGTATCTGGCTCTTGGCCGGCGCGGCATTCGCCGTCAATTGCCTGGTCGAACGCGAGATCGATTCGCGCATGGCGCGTACCGCGCGCCGTCCGCTGGCGCGCGGCGAGATCTCCGCACTGCAGACACTGCTGTTTTCCGGCGTCATCGGCGGCGTCGGCATGTGGGTGCTGTTCATTTTCGTCAATCCGCTCACCATGTGGCTGACCTTCGCCACCTTCGTCGGCTACGCGGTGATTTACACGATGATCCTCAAGCCCGCCACGCCGCAGAATATCGTGATCGGCGGACTGTCCGGCGCGATGCCGCCGGCGCTCGGCTGGGCAGCGGTGGCCAACGACGTGCCGATGCAGGCGTGGATACTGGTGCTGATCATTTTTGTCTGGACCCCGCCGCATTTCTGGTCGCTCGCGATGTACCGGCGCGACGATTACGCAAAATCCGGATTGCCAATGCTGCCGATCACGCATGGTCTGGAATTCACGGGTTTCCACATCTGGCTCTACACCATTGTGCTGGTTGCGACCACGATGCTGCCATTTGCGGTGGGCATGAGCGGCTGGATCTATCTTGCCAGCGCCGCCGTGCTCGGCGCGATTTTCCTCTGGTATGCTTGGCGCATGTGGCGGCATTACAATGATCTTCTCGCACGCCAGACTTTTGCCTATTCGATCGTCTACCTGTCACTGCTGTTTGCGGCATTGCTGGTCGATCATTATTTGAAATTCTGATATGAACTTTTTTTCCCGGAACGCCTTGAGCGCCTGCGCGCTTGCTCTTTCCGCACTGGCACTTTGCGGCTGTGGCAAGCAGGGTGATGGCGGGCCGGCATTCCTGTCGCCTTCCAAGCCTGCGTTCGCCAACACAGACGTGACCGGCCTCGATTACGCCAAGGATTTCGCGCTGCCGGACTATAATGGCAAGATGCGGTCGCTGGCTGATTTCAAGGGAAAAGCGGTCGTCGTGTTCTTCGGCTACACGCAATGCCCGGATGTCTGCCCGACTACGATGGCGGAAATGGCGAGTGTGATGCAACAGCTTGGGCCGCTCGCCGACCGGGTACAGGTCATTTTCATCACGCTCGATCCCGAACGCGACACGCCGGAGTTGCTGGCCAAGTACGTTCCCGCCTTCGACCCGCGTTTCCTCGGTCTCGTGGGAGACAAGGCCGCAACCGAAAAGGTCGCGAAGGAATTCAAGGTGTTTTATCAGAAGGTGCCTGGCAAGGAACCGGGCAGCTACACGCTCGACCACACGGCGGGCAGCTATGTGTTCGACCCGCAGGGGCATCTGCGCCTGTTTGTGCGACATGGGCAAGGGGCCGAACCGGTTGCGCACGACTTGAAACTGCTGCTGTCGTAGACGGCAGCAACTCGAACCGGACCGCGTAAAGAAAAAGGCGCTCCACCGGGAGCGCCTTTTTTTCAGGCAGATGGGGCGAGCGCCCTCACGCGTATGCCGCGAGCGTGCCTTTCATTTTCTTCAGAGCGGCGCTTTCGATCTGGCGGATGCGTTCGGCCGACACGCCGAACTCGTCGGCCAGCTCATGCAGCGTGGCGCCCGAACCTTCGTCGTTAGCCAGCCAGCGCGCTTCCACGATACGGCGCGAGCGCGGGTCGAGCTTATCCAGCGCGGCGCCCAACCCTTCAGACTGCAGCCGGTCATACTGGCGCGCTTCCAACTCTCTGGTCGGCTCATTGACCTCGGACGACAGGTAGGCGATCGGCGCGAACTTGTCGTCTTCATCATCGCTCGGTGCATCCAGCGCAATATCGTGGCCCGACATGCGGGTTTCCATTTCGATCACATCCTCGCGCTTGACGTTGAGCTCCCTGGCCAAGTCGTCGACCTGGGCCGGCGTCATCGCATCCAGGCTTTCCTTATGGCTGCGCAGATTGAAGAACAGCTTGCGCTGCGCCTTGGTCGTTGCGACCTTCACCAGGCGCCAGTTCTTCAGGATGTACTCGTGAATTTCGGCCTTGATCCAGTGCATCGCATACGACACCAGTCGCACGCCCTGGTCCGGGTCAAAACGCTTCACCGCTTTCATCAAGCCGATATTGCCTTCCTGGATCAGGTCGGCATGCGGCAAGCCATAGCCGAGATAGCCGCGGGCGATCGACACGACCAGCCGCAGGTGCGACATCACCAGCTTTTGCGCGGCTCCCAGATCGTTCTGATCCCGCAAGCGGTGTGCAAGCGACGTTTCTTCCTCATGCGTGAGCATGGGAACGCGGTTCACAGCCGAGATATACGCTTCGATATTGCCCAGATTGCCTGGAAAACCGAGCGCCAATGCGTGATTTCCACTAGGAACCAGTGCAGATTGTGCTCTCATTATTTCTCCTTAACTTCCTGAGCTAAGACCGCCTTCAGGGGGGGGCGATCCGCTTATTTCACAATTATATTAGCACTCTCCGGGTAAGAGTGCTAATCAGGATTATTAACCGTGAAGATAGTATTTGCGCTATCGAGGAATTGCAATTAATTAAATTTTTCTACTTTATTGCGAGCACAAAAGCAATAATTGCGAACAATCAAATAAACGAGAAGAAAGGGCGCTTTGTGCATTCGCCAAATGCAGCTTCATACAGGCTTTCAGGAAAGGTGCGCCAGATGTTTTTTTACCGAAAACAGGGCGCCAAGCAAGCCCATACCCGCGCTGATTGTCAGTAATGCCAGCGTATTGGTGAAATCCAGCGGGGTCAGGCGGAACTCGGATGCATACAGGCGCGCGAAATCGGCCACGGCAGCATTCAGCGGATGCAGCGCCAGCGCCACGACGCCAAGCGCCAAGGCGCCGGCGATCAAGCCAAGCAGCGCGCCCATATAGTAGAACGGACGACAGATAAACGCATCGGTCGCACCGAACATCCGGCATACCTCGATTTCCTCGCGCTGCGTCATTACTTGTAGCCGAATCGTATTGAATACCACCGCCACCACCACGACGCCTAATGTTGTTGCAAGGAAAAGAAGAGCAAGCCGCAAAACGTGCATCAGGGCCGCAAGGCGTTTGACCCAGGCCGAATCGACCTGCACGTATTCGACGCCCGGCAAGGCTTTCAGTTGCGCGGCGAGGTTATCGACCTGGACCGCCTGCGAAGTATCCTGAAAGCCCGCCAGCTTCAGGACGTAGCCGTCCGGCAGCGGATTCTCGCCCAATGCGGTAATCGCATCGGCAATGCCGCTGCGGTCCTTGAGCAAGGTCAGCGCGCGCTCGCGCGGAACGAATTCGAGCTTGACTGCGCTGCTGCCTTGCTGGGCGAGGCGCCGGATCTGCGGCGCGAGTGCGACCGCGCGTTCGCGTGGCGTCTCCATGGCCATGAAGATGCTGATTTCCGGTTCGA
>DATEZO010000159.1:0-13308 GCA_035255485.1 Burkholderiaceae bacterium | reverse complement strand
GTCGAGACGCAACAGCAGGCCCATCTGCTGCGGGCGCTTGGCTGCGATGAGTTGCAGGGCTATCTGATATCGCGCCCGGTGCCGGCGGGTGCGGTGCAGGCTCTCATGCATGGTGCGTTGCTGGTGTTCGATGCGGGTAGCCGATATGCAATATCACCGGGATCCGAACTGGAGACTGGCTATGCTTTGGCAGAATAGAGAATTTCCTGCCGGCACATCAAGACAGCTCTCCTGCTTGCAGCCACGCGCTCGATGGCATGTGTTGCAAATGGCGCAAAGTACTTCATGAAACTCCTGCGGGGCTGATAAAGTTTTGATCCAGGCCTTTGTCTGCCTGTTTTCAGCGGGCTCCGAATTCTTGCAATACATCAGCCCGCTGCTGCTGACTCGCCGGGCTCGTTTCTCATTGAAATTGCATTCGGTGCTTGATCATTTTCAGTACAATCGTCACCCGCTGTGATGCAATGGCACCATGTTGCATCCTTGCTGCCAAAGCGGCACAAATACGGTGTCTTGCGTAGGGTATTCCGAGGGTGGAGCGCTCCTGGCCTTTAACGATGAATGACAGAGGAAAAAATGGCAACCGGAAAAATTCTTGTCGCGCAAGGCGGCGGTCCAACGGCGGTGATCAACCAGTCGATGGTGGGTGTAGCGCTGGAAGCGCGTCGCTTTCGCAATGTTGAACTGGTTTATGGTGCGCGGCATGGTGTGCGCGGTATCCTGAATGAGGATTTCGTCGATCTGACGCAGGAAACCAGCCACAACCTGGAGCTCGTGGCCAGCACGCCTTCCTCCGCATTGGGCTCTACGCGCGACAAGCCCGATATCAAGTATTGCCAGGAAATTTTCAAGGTGCTGCGCGCACATGAAATCGAGCATTTTTTCTATATCGGCGGCAATGATTCATCGGATACGGTACGCATCGTCAGCCTCGAGGCGCAAAAGGCCGGTTATCCGCTGCGCTGCCTGCATATTCCGAAAACCATTGACAACGATCTGGTCGGCAACGATCACACGCCGGGATTTCCTTCGGCCGCGCGCTTTGTGGTGCAGGCATTTGCCGGCGCCAACCTGGATAACGCTGCCTTGCCGGGCGTATACGTCGGCGTCGTAATGGGCCGCCATGCCGGTTTCTTGACGGCAGCATCGGCCTTGGGCAAAAAGTTTCCCGATGACGGCCCGCATCTGATCTATCTGCCGGAGCGCGTCTTCGAGCTGGACCGGTTTTTGGCCGATGTAAAGACCACGTTCGAACGTTTCGGGCGTTGCGTCATTGCCGTATCTGAAGGCATCCATGATGCATCGGGCGCGCCGATCGCCAGCCTGCTTGCCAGGGAACTGGAACACGATGCGCACGGCAATGTGCAGCTCTCCGGCACCGGCGCACTGGCCGATTTGCTGTGCGAGGAGATCAAGTCGAAACTGAAGATCAAGCGGGTGCGCGGGGATACGTTCGGCTATCTGCAGCGTTCCTTCATCGGCTGCGTTTCCGATGTGGATCAGCGCGAAGCGCGCGAGGTCGGCGAGAAAGCGGTCCAGTTCGCCATGTGGGGAAATCGTGATGGATCGGTGGCAATTCGCCGTACGGGTTTTTATTCGGTGGATTACGATTTGCTGCCATTGGAGGCCGTCGCGGGCAAGACGCGCGTGATGGAAGATGCGTTCATTGCGTCCAACGGCACCGACGTCACGGATGCCTTCCGTTTGTACCTGCGCCCGCTGCTGGGATCCGGCATGCCGGATGCCTTCCGGTTGAGATCCAGTCCGGTTGGCAAGAGGATGGACGCTGCCGGCCAATAAGCGCTGCCGGGGCCGGGTGATGGACGATCCATACCATCTGCAGCGGTTCGTGGATGCCCAGCAGCCGGTCTACCGCACCGTATGTGCGGAGCTGAGCAGCGGCAGGAAGCGCAGCCACTGGATGTGGTTCATTTTCCCGCAGATCAAGGGATTGGGCAGCAGCGATATGGCGCGCAGGTTCGCGATTTCTTCCCTCGAAGAGGCCAAGGCGTATCTGGCGCATCCGATTCTGGGAGCGAGGCTGCGCGAATGCAGCCGGCTCGTGGCCGAGGCGGATAATCGCGCGATCGAAAGCATTTTTGGCTACCCTGATTACCTGAAATTCCATTCATCGATGACCTTGTTTGCCAGGGCCGCTGCCGACCGCGAGGTCTTCGTTGAATGCCTGCAGAAATATTTTGGCGGAGAACCCGATCCCTTGACGCTGGTGCGGCTCTGACTGGCGTATGCGGCAAAACCGGCTGGCATATGCGCATCACCGGTAATCTGATTTAATGGCGGCAGCCGGCGAACGGGCTTTTTGAAAATCAGTGAACATACAAAAACTTCAATAAAGGAGACAAGAAATGACATTTACCGAATCGATTCGAGTCTGTTTCTCCAAGTATGCTGACTTCAGCGGCCGCGCGTCCCGGCCTGAATACTGGTGGTTTTGCCTATTCATCGTGCTGGCCGGTGCTGCGTTGTCTCTGGTGAATAACAAGCTTTCTTCCCTTTTTTATCTGGCGACGCTGCTGCCTTCCATTGCAGCTGCGACACGGCGGCTGCACGACACCGACCGTAGCGGCTGGCTGCAACTGATCGCTCTCGTTCCGGTGCTCGGCTGGATCGTTGCCATTTACCTGCTGGTGCAGCCGGCCAAAGAGCCAAACCGCTTCGGTACGCATCCCGCCACGATCACGACGATTGAGCCGGGCACCGACTGAAATGGATAGGGCGGATATGAGGTAGCCTGCCTGCCGGAAAAACGGTTGATGGCGTACGCGCTGCGCATGACGAGCTGAAGTCGTGGGGAAACATTCAGCGCCGCCGATAGCCAGGGTGGTTGCGGTCGGACATGCGCCTTGTGGCGTTGCGCGGGGCAATTTTCGGCACTACGCTATTTGTCGTCCCTGCTTTTATCCAGCTGTTTTTCAAATGCAACATCCAGCTTGCCGATTTTCACCGGCCTTTGCGGCCCAGTCTTGTTTGCGAATGCCACGAATTCGTCCAGCGTCAGGTCGCCGCTGACCTTTTGCGGTGCTGCGCCACCGACGGCGCGCAGCAGATAAAAAAAACCGCTGGCGTTCATTCCGAGCGAATAACGGTATCCGGTGTCGCGCGCATTAAGACGGCTGACGGCGGCGCTGGCTTTAGTGGATCGCATGGCTGACCTCCATATCGGGAACACGGGGCAAAATGAAGCATTTGTATCAATCTTAGTGCATAACTTGTACTTGATACCTGTCCGCTTGTGCAAATTGGATTCTGTTGCTTAGTATTATGGTGACACCCTATAATGCGGCGTGCCTGACAAGGCACCTGCATCGAAACCAATTCGCACACAATGACAACTATTTCTACCGCCTCCGTTCAACCGCCTGGCAATGCGTTACCCGCGCCCTCCGGACTGGCTACTTTATCGCCTGCGTATTTCGGCATGGCCATGGCAACCGGGATCGTTTCCCTTGCCGCGCACATGCTGGGGCTGCCGGTAGTCGCCCAGGTGCTGTTTCGCCTGAATATCGTCATATACGGCGTACTGTGGCTGCTGACGCTGCTGCGCATGGTGCGTTACCCGCGTAAATTCTTTGGCGACATGATCGATCATCTGCGCGGACCGGGATTCTTCACCACAATAGCCGCTTCCAGCATCATGGGCAGCCAATGCGTGCTGCTGGCCACCGATTATCAGGCCGGTCTGGCATTCTGGCTGGTAGCGATAGTGCTGTGGATCGGACTGACCTACACCATCTTCGCCGCCTTCACGATCAAGGAACAGAAACCGACGCTCGACCGCGGTATTAGCGGCGCCTGGCTGCTTGCGGTGGTGGCGACGCAATCCATCGCGGTGCTGAGCGCCCTGCTGGCCGCTCACGTCAACCAGCCGTACAAGCTGGAGATGAATTTCTTTGCGCTTTCGATGTGGCTGTGGGGCGGCATGCTGTATATCTGGATGATGTCGCTGATTTTTTACCGTTACACCTTTTTTCGGTTTTCACCTGCCGACCTGTCGCCACCCTACTGGATCAACATGGGCGCGATGGCAATTTCGACCCTGGCAGGGTCACGGCTGATCATCAATGCACCGGATGCGCCTTTCCTGCTGTCGCTGCTGCCTTTTCTCAAGGGCTTCACCGTATTTTACTGGGCCACTGGAACCTGGTGGATTCCGATGTTGCTGGTACTGGGAGTGTGGCGCTATGGCTGGAAACGGTTCCCGCTGAGATACGATCCGCTGTACTGGGGAGCAATTTTTCCGCTCGGTATGTATGCCGCCAGCACGCATGAAATGACGAGAGGGATGGGATTTGATTTTCTTGCCTTCCTGCCACCGATATTTCTGTATACCGCACTCATCGCGTGGACGCTTGCTTTTGCCGGTGTTATGTTCGGTTTGCTGCGTCGCTTGCATACTTTATATCATTCTCGCTGCGACAAAGCTGAAGGATCCGCGTAGAAATAACGTCCATGTTTCTACTGGCCGTCCGGGGCGCTGCTGCATACCCGCTACGACGGCCAGCCTGTACAAGAGAGGGTGCGTGGATCTTTGAAGTGCCAGACGCATCACCCTGCGCCATCACGCAAACGGCATATGCGATTATTGGCCGGTGCTGTTCGTCTCATTTGCCGGATGCGCTCCCTCGCCCTGGCGTGCTGCCTTCAATTCCTGGTTCGCTTCTTTTTTCTCGGCACGATAATCCTGTTTTGCCGCTTTCACACGCGCCTTGTATTCCGCCTTTGCCTGCTTCTTTGCTATGCGCCGCTGGATATATGGGTCATCCCGTGTTTCGGAAGCTTGATGGGTATTCTCTATCGTCATGGTGGTGACGGTGACTGGTGCCGTTACTGGTGCTGCGGCAGCGGCTGGCGGCGATGTTGCGCCTGACGGTTCAGTTGCACTGGTTCCGCTGCTGGTTGTGCCGGATGAAGGCGCTGGTGCGGCAGGACTTGCCTCAGCCGGCCGTGGCGTAGCGGCATCGGGTACCGATGCCGCCGGAACAGGTGTTGTCGCCGGCATATCGGATGACAAGGAAGGCGAAGATGGAGTTTGCGCTCCCGCGATGCCGGCAAAGGCAACCATTGCGGAAACAAGCATGAATTGATGTCGCATAAACATGGTAATTCCTTTGGGATAATTGAATTTGATTGTGAGATTTCTTTATGGATTCGCTGTCCGCATATGGGACACGCGCTTGACGCACGTAATTCAATGACAAATTTTCATGTCATTTAGTTCAATCATGTTGCCCTTGGTAATTATTTTCGGAATTGATGCCGGATGGATTGCAGTCATGGCGAGAAAATGGGTAGTGCGAATTTTGCCGCACGATAGTGGTAATTCGCGCCGGCTGCCTGGCGTTGCCAGCTTTAATTGAGCCACATGTTGTGATCGGTGAGTAACTTATTGCGGTTTGTGCCGCTTGACTCGATACGCTCGCCGCCGGCGGGATTGCGGCCAGGGTTCCTGGCGATACTGCCATTGCGCACATCAACGCTCTGCGCCGCTTCATTGTCAAATGGGCCGATAATGACACGGTTGCCGTTGCTGCTCGTGATAACCCCGATTCCGGAAGGAACGGTGTCAGTTTGCGCAGCATTCATCCCGCTGCTGCTCCAATCATCGGAAGAAACGTCTTTCGCTGCCATTAGTGGTGGTGGCCGTTTCGGCTGCGTGAATTTTGCCTTGCGATCGATCAATTTCGCCTTTAGCGCATCGCGAAAAAAATCACCGACTACCATGATGGCGTTATGTCCGCCTTGTCCCCAGTAATTGCTGCGCATCGTCACGCGCGCATCGTTAAAGCCAACCCACGCCCCCGCTACCAGATTCGGATGCATCAGGATGAACCAGCCGTCGGTATTGTACTGTGTGGTGCCGGTCTTGCCGGCGATGTCGGCGGCAATCCCGAACCGGGTCTTGACCATCTGTCCGGTGCCTCGGTTGATTACGCCGCGCATCATGTCAATCAGTTCGACAGCGGAATCTTCCGTCATGACACGCCGGCCTTCGCTGCCGAATTCGGCAATCAGATTGCCGCTACGGTCGGTAATGCGCTTGATGAAAACCGGCTTGCGATATTCGCCGCTCGCCGCAATGGTCGAATAGGCGGAAATCATTTCCAGCAGCGTTACCGGGCTGGCACCAAGCGCCAGCGACGGCACGGCGGCAAGTTTGCTGCGGTTGATACCAACTGATTGTGCCAGTTCCATGATGCTGGGCAGACCAACTTCCTGCATCACTTGTGCGGTGATGGAGTTCTTCGAGTAAATCAGCCCTTGCCGCAGCGTCATGCGCCGATAGCTTGGGCCGGATATATCGGTGGGCCGCCAGATGCTGCCATCCGGCGCGCGGATTTCGACCGGGCCGTCCTGATAGGTGCGTTCGGGGCTGAGTCCCTGTTCCAGCGCGGCGCCATAGACAATCGGCTTGAAAGTTGATCCCGGCTGGCGCAATGCCTGGGCCACGTGATCGAACTGATCGAGCTCAAAATCGCGGCTACCGACCCAAGCCTTGATTTCGCCGCTCATTGGATCCATGGCGACAAAACCGGATTCAAGCCGGGTCTTGATTGCGCGCAATTGCGCCATGAATGACGCATTGGCGCGTAACCTGGTGATGGCGCTTGCCTCATTTTCGCCAGCCGCGATCATTTTCCTGAATTCGGGCGTATCGCGGATGAAGGCATCCACCATTTCTCTGTTTGTATTCCAGAAATACTGGAACGGTTCCACCCGCTTGTGCATTCTGACGTAGGCAGCAGGGGATTCCGAAAGGGTTCGGTCACTGTTGCGGCTCCATTCAACATCGGCAATTTGCTGCAGTATTTCCGCTTCACGCTGCACTGCCTGGGTAGCGGCCTGCTGCAGCGTTAGATCGATCGTGGTGTGCACGATCAGGCCATCCGAATACAGATCGATATCATTGCGATCGGCCCAGTCGATTAGCCATTTGCGCACGTAGGCGGCAAAATGCGGTGCGGAGTTGTCAAAATGTTCGATCTGGCGATTGAAATGGATTTGTAGCGGCTGCTCGCGCAAGCGCCGGTAGTCGGTGTCGGATAGCGCGCCATATTTCACCATTTGCGCCAGTACGACATTGCGACGCTTCAGTGCGCGCTCCGGATTGACGACGGGATTATAGTAATACGTGCCTTTCAGCATGCCGACCAGCGTCGCGCTTTCCAGCACTTCGAGCTGAGCGGCCGACTTGCCATAATAAGTGCGTGCAGCCATTTCAATGCCGGTCACGTTGTACAGGAAGGGCACGGTGTTGAGATAGGTTTCGAGAATCTGGTCTTTGGAATAGGCCTGTTCGATCTTGAATGCGGTAATGATTTCCTTCAGTTTACGGTTCAGCGTGCGCGAGCGGCCGATTTCATCCGGAAACATATTCCGGGCCAACTGTTGGGTGATGGTAGAGCCGCCCTGCGTATCGCCATTGGCAGTGTGCAAGGCTGCCGCCAGGGTTCGCTCGAAGTCGATGCCGTCATGTTCGTAAAAATGGCGATCTTCGGTGGCGACCAGCGCCTGAATGATATGCGGCGATACATGCTCGAGGCTGATCCACTCCTGTTGCACCTGCCTGAACGAACCAAGTGGCGTACCGTCGGCGGCCAGTAAAATGCTGGGTTGCTCGGTGCGCGCATGCTGCAGATCGTCGATTCCGGGCGTGCTGGGAAAGGTGAAGGTGACCAGTATGGCCAGCATCAGCAGTATGCCGACCAGGATGCCGCTCCCGATTCGCAGCAGGCGACGCAGGTTTTTTTTCCTGCTGGCAGAAGCGACGTCGGAGTGTTGGGTGGCGATTGCAGGTGCCGGATGTTGCGGCTCTTGATGATTGGCGTCCACAGTCTGTACCTTTTTTCTATTTTTCGACTGATTGGACACGGGTTATCATGTTTGGTTTTATCGGTGGCGCGATCCGACGATTGCGTTCTGGATATATCTTGAGCGGCAGGCAGTACCGAGAGATGCCATATTTCCCATGCTGAAAATTCGACCCAATCACAACTCCATGGCACATGCCGTCGGCATTGCGCTGCTTTGCCTGGTGGTGATATCAGTATTGACGTGGCAGTACCGGGATGTATTTCATGGAAAAGCGCGGCCGGAAATTGCCTATGTCAATTTCGGTCCGCTAGTGGTGCAAGCGCATGGTTATGCGTACCGGACAAGTATTTCGATTCAATCCGATCGGGATGATGCGCGGTGGATAACGCGTAATACGGACAGGGTAGGCAACCTCATGCACAAGACCCTGGCAAACATGGATCCTGCATTGATGCGGTCGCCCAAAGGCTTGGCTAGCGTGCAGGTATTATTAAAAAACAGCATCAATGCAACACTGGATACCGCACGCGTGCAAAATGTGTGGATTACCGATTTCATATGGGAATCGGATGACAATTGAGGCGCGGCATGCGTAGCGCTTATTCGCTGGAAATACGTTAACGCGGCTTTTCCTTTTCTTTCCTGTCCGCTTCATCCGCTACGCTCTCTTCGTCCACGACACTGCCGATGCTTTGCACCTGATCGGTACCAATATCCTGACCATCGCTGATCAGCGTATCGCGTCCGGCGGAAGCGTGTTCTCCGGCGCCGACTGCATCGGTATCGCTATCCGGATTCGCATCGCCGAGATCCGGACCTGCGGTGCCATCGGCCGCGCCCCGTTCCGGATCGGAGTCGTGCCAGTGTCGAGGCCGATGCCGGTTTCCTGGTACAAACCGGGCCCGCCTTGTACATTGCTGCCGATTCTTTCCTCTGGCGCGTGCGACCGGTTGGTAGCGCAGGTGCAGCATGGAGTTTTTCGGGATTTTGGCCTATATTGTCAATGCGCGTCTTTGGTTGCGCTAATGTATTTGCTTTTGTCAACGGATGATGCAACACATGAAGAGCTAAAGGCCATTAAATTATGAATACACTCATGGAGGTTCATCAGGCGTGTTGCCTTTGATGCAAATGCATGCTTGGCGTAACGATAACAAACAAGGTGAAACCATGAATCCATTGCAGTACATGAAGATGTTGACCTCCTTCCATGAAGGATGGGATGAGATCAGCCGCATCCATCCAACCGTGGCAAAAACCTTTTTCCTGCTCGTGCTGCCACTGTCGCTGCTGCCGCCTGCCATGTTGCTGTTTGCCGGCAGCAATCATCCCGAAGCCTATTTGATGAACGCGCCCCTGTCGCGCTGGGAAGCCGTGGCAGCGATTTTTCTGCTGACCGAATTGCTGACAGTGCCGCTGATGGGATGGGTGATCAGGAATATTGCCGACACGTACAAGGTCGAATGCGATTTCAAGGATACCTTCCTGCTCGCCGCCATTGCCGCGATTCCGTTATGGGTATCCAGCCTGGCGCTGGCTGTCCCCAACCTGTGGGTGGTGCTGGTGGTGCTGCCGCTGGGCCTGCTGGCATCGGCCAGCATGCTGTACCACGGCACGACCGGCATTCTGAACATCGAGGACGAGGAAGAGACCCAGGCGCTCAGCTCTGCTGCGTTTTCGGTCGGCGGCCTGATCTGGGCGTTCCTGTGCGCCTTCGTCGTGCTGCCGCTGATGACCTAGCGTGACCTGCATACTGGCAAGCGGCAGTGGACAGACTGCCGCGGCATGACTTTCCTCCATCGTTTCTTCAAGCTGGACGCCCATCGCACCAATGTGCGTACCGAGTTGCTGGCCGGCGTGACCACTTTCCTGACGATGGCGTACATCATTTTCGTCAATCCGTCGATTCTGGGTGATGCCGGCATGCCCAAGGATGCTGTATTTGTTGCCACCTGCCTGGCTGCAGCCGTTGGCACCCTGATCATGGGGCTGTATGCGAATTACCCGATCGCTCTGGCCCCTGGCATGGGATTGAATGCGTATTTTGCCTACACGGTGGTCAACGGCATGGGTTTGCCATGGCAGGCAGCGCTCGGCGCGGTATTCATTTCCGGCTGTCTGTTCGTGATCATCAGCCTGTTCCGGGTCCGTGAACTCATTATCAATGGCATTCCGCACGCCATCCGCACCGCGATTACCGCCGGCATCGGCCTGTTCCTTGCCATTATTTCGCTGAAGAATGCCGGCATCATTGCCGCGCATCCGGCCACATACATTACGTTGGGCGATTTGCACAAGGTGCCGGCGATTCTGGCGATCATCGGATTTTTCATGATCGTGGCGCTTGATCGCATGAAAGTGAAGGGTGCGATCCTGATTGGCATTCTTGCGGTTACGCTGCTGAGCTTCCTGTTTGGCAACAATCAGTTCTCGGGGATTTTTTCCGTGCCGCCGGCCATCGCGCCGACCCTGTTCCAGCTCGATGTCAGGGGTGCGCTGTCGATCGGCATCCTGAACGTGGTGCTGGTGTTTTTCCTGGTCGAACTGTTCGATGCGACCGGCACGCTGATGGGTGTCGCACAGCGCGCCGGCCTGCTCAGGCAAGGCCGGATGGATCGCCTCAACAAAGCCTTGCTGGCCGATAGCGGCGCGATCGTCGCCGGCGCCTTTCTCGGCACATCGAGCACGACAGCGTATATCGAAAGCGCGGCCGGGGTGCAGGCCGGCGGCCGCACCGGGCTGACGGCGGTAACGGTTGCGCTGCTGTTTCTGGCCTGCCTGTTCATCGCACCGCTGGCAGGCGTGGTGCCGGCGTATGCGACTGCGCCTGCATTGCTGTATGTCTCCTGCCTGATGGTGCGTGAACTGGCCGAGCTCGACTGGAACGATTCGACCGAAAGCGTGCCGGCGGTACTGACCGCGCTGATGATGCCGTTTACCTATTCGATTGCCAATGGCGTCGCATTCGGCTTCATCAGCCATGCCGGGCTCAAGCTGCTGACTGGCCACGCCAGGGAAACTCCGCTTGTGGTCTGGATCATCGCCGCGGTGTTCTTGTTCAAGTTCATCTATCTGGGCGGCGATTGATTGTATCGTTACGACTGCACGAATTTTGCCTGCCGGTAAGCGCACGCCGGTAAAATGACGTGCGCGGCAGCGCTTCTTTTATCCGTGTCGGACCGATTCCCTTGACTGCGTCTTTCCGAAAAATCATCCATTGCGACTGCGACTGCTTTTATGCCGCAGTCGAGATGCGCGACGATCCGTCGTTGCGCGGCCGCCCGCTGGCGGTCGGAGGCCGGGCTGATCAGCGCGGCGTCATCGCCACCTGCAATTACGAAGCCCGGCGCTTCGGCGTGCGGTCGGCCATGCCGACATCGCAGGCCTTGCTGCGCTGTCCGGACTTGATTGTGTTACCGCCTGCGATGGAAAAATATCGCGCGGCCTCGAGCCAGATTCTGGCCATCTACCGCGATTACACCGATCTGGTGGAGCCGTTGTCGCTGGATGAAGCGTATCTCGATGTCACCCAGGCACCGCATTGCAAAGGCAGTGCGACCCTGATCGCGCAGGAAATCCGGGCCCGGATTGTGCAATCGGTCGGCATCACCGCCTCGGCCGGCATCGCACCCAGCAAGTTCCTGGCCAAGATTGCCAGCGACTGGAACAAGCCCAATGGCCAGTTCGTGATCCGCCCACAGGAAGTGGATGCCTTTGTCGCGACGCTGCCGGTCGACAAACTGTTCGGCGTCGGCAAGGTCACCGCCGCCCGGCTGAAGCGGCTGGGTGCGTATACCTGCGCCGATTTGCGTACCTGGTCTGCGAGTGACCTGCGGCAGCATTTCGGTAAATTCGGCGCCACGCTCCATGCGTTATGCCGCGGTACGGACCGGCGCGATGTCAGCCCGGCGCGCGAACGCAAGTCGGTCAGCGTCGAAGAGACTTACGCGCGGGATCTGCCGGATCTGGCCGCCTGCCTGCAGCAGGTGCCCAGCCTGGCCGCCAGCCTGGCGACCCGCGTGCAGCGCGCGCAAGCCGAGCGGCAAATCGGCAAATTGTTCATCAAGATCCGCTTTGCGGATTTTCGCTGCACCACGGTGGAATGCGTGGGCGCCGCGCTGGATGATGCGCAGTTCCGAAAATTGCTGGAAACCGGTTATCAGCGCGGGCGGCGGCCGGTCCGTTTGCTGGGGGTAGGGGTGCGGCTGCGGGAAGATCCCGGCGCGGCCAGCCAGCTTGGATTGTTTGGCGAAGAACCGATGCCGGCATAGGGTTGCCACCCCTGGCCTCTATTTGTCGCGTCGGGACCGTGCTCCGCCGACTTTTGCCGCCTGCCATTGTTTTTATACTTACATCAGTATTTTTAAAGTGCCGCGTTTTCATTGCGAATATATCTATATTTTTTCATATACCCCCTTTATATTGCATAATCCAATCAGCCTGCAAATATTCCGGCATGCATCAGATGGATCAAGAGCGCACGACCTGCTCGTGTAAAATGGGGCCTTTTTCCGGGTGCCTCGCATGTGGTTCAAGAATCTCCAGCTGTATCGCCTTCCCACGCATTGGGCCATGACATCAGAACAACTGGAAGCGGCGCTGGCGGCACAGGCGTTCGCGCCATGCACCAGCCTTGATCTGCAAAGCCAGGGCTGGGTATCGCCGCGCGATAACGGCATGCTGGTGCATGGCGTCAACCGGCAATTGTTGCTGGCGCTCGGCACGGAAAAGAAACTGTTGCCCGCCACCGTCATCAACCAGGTGGTCAAGGCGCGTGCCGTCGAAATCGAAGAGCAGCAGGGCTTCAAGCCAGGTCGCAAACAGTTGCGCGAACTCAAGGAGCAGGTAACCGATGAACTGCTCCCGCGCGCCTTTTCGATTCGCAGCACCACCCGGGTCTGGATCGATCCGGTCAACGGCTGGCTGGCGGTCGACGCCGCCAGTGCCGCCCGCGCGGACGACGTGTTGAAGCTGCTGCTGAAATCGGTTGACAGGCTGCCGCTCGATACCTTGCGCACGGTGCATTCGCCGGTCGCCGCGATGACCGACTGGCTCGCGGCCGATGAAGCGCCGGGCGGATTCACGGTCGACCAGGATACCGAACTGCGCGCCGGCGGCGACAGCAAGGCCACCGTACGCTACGTGCGGCACACGATCGAGGCCGACGAGGTCCGGCGTCATATTGCAGCTGGCAAGCAATGCACGCGCCTGGCAATGACCTGGGCCGACCGCATCTCTTTCGTGCTGACCGAGTCGCTGACGCTCAAGCGCATCGCACCGCTTGATGTGCTGAAGGAAAATACCGGGACGACATCCGCCAATGACGACGAGCGTTTCGATGCCGACATGCTGCTGATGACCGGCGAATTGAGCCGCTTGCTGGCGGACCTGGTGCAAGCGCTGGGCGGCGAATTGCGCGATGAACGGGCGGCCGCGTGAGCTGACTGGAGTAGAAAAGAAACAAAGAAAAAGGGC
>DATEZO010000158.1:0-2036 GCA_035255485.1 Burkholderiaceae bacterium | reverse complement strand
TTCATCGACAATCTGCGCCACGCCTGCGCCGAAGCGGCCAGGTACGACATCACCGTGCTGATCGAGCCGATCAACACGCGCGACATGCCCGGCTATTTCCTCAACACCCAGGCCGATGCCCATGCGATCCGCGAAGAAGTGGGCGCCGCCAACCTGAAAGTGCAGATGGATTTTTACCATGTGCAAATCGTCGAGGGCGATATCGCGATGAAGGTGCGGCGCTACCTGCCGCACATTGGCCATATCCAGATTGCCGGTGTGCCCGAGCGCAACGAACCCGACACCGGCGAAGTCAACTACGCCTATCTGTTCGGCCTGCTCGACGAACTCGGCTACGACGGCTGGCTCGGCTGCGAATACCGCCCGGCGAAGGGGACGGCGGAAGGACTGGGCTGGATGAAGAACGTTTGATTTCCGTCAGTGGCGGTTCCCATCGCTTGCCGGTCGCTGCTCGCCGCGTTTTTTCAATCAGAGTCATACTCGTGCTTTCACCGGATGCTTCACATCGACGATGAACAAGGAGGTTCGATATGATTGAGTGGAAAACAGGTCTGACGATTTTCACCGTCATCGGTGCACCAGCTCTCGGCCTCTATCTGTCGTTCAAGGCATACGGCGGAGAGAACGGCGAACGCTATCGAAAAAGGCGGATGCAGGGCCCATTCGTTCCACTGAGCGCCGAAGACATCGCGGAAGATGACGCGAGGATCCGGCAACGCAAAAATGAAGGCAAACTATGATGCACTTCCTACTGTTCTATGATCTCGCTCCCGATTACCTGGAGCGCCGCCCGCAATTTCGCACCGAACACCTGGCGCTGGCATGGCAGGCGCAGCAGCGCGGCGAACTGGTGCTGGCCGGCGCGCTGGCCGATCCGACGGATGGCGCCATGCTGCTGTTCCAGGTCGATTCACCGGCCGCGGCCGAAGCTTTCGCCGCGGCCGACCCGTACGTGCAGCATGGCTTGGTTACCCAGTGGCGAATTCGCCCCTGGAATACCGTCGTGGGACACGATGCAGCCAACCCGGTACGTGTCGATTGATTTTTTGATCCACTCATTCATTATCAGGAGAGCGTATGCAACTGATCGGCATGCTCGATTCCCCTTATGTGCGCCGCGTCGCGGTATCGCTGCAATTGCTCGGTATTCCGTTCGAGCACCGCTCGCTGTCGGTATTTCGCACCTTCGAGCAGTTCAGGCAAATCAATCCGGTGGTCAAGGCGCCGACCCTGGTGTGCGACGACGGCACGGTGCTGATGGATTCCACCCTGATCCTCGATTATGCGGAAGCGCTGGCGGCGCCGCGCAAGTCGCTCATGCCGCGGGACCTGGACGAGCGTCGTCATGCGCTGCGCATCATCGGCCTGGCGCTGGCCGTCTGCGAAAAGAGCGTGCAGATCGTGTACGAGCACAGCCTGCGCCCGGCCGAAAAACTGCATGAGCCATGGCTACTCAGGGTGCAGGGCCAGCTGCGTGCCGCCTGCGATGCGCTCGAGGAAGAACTGTGCCGTCGGCCGCTGACCTCGGGCCCGGCCATTACCCAGGCCGGGATTACGACGGCCGTCGCCTGGCACTTCACGCACATGACGTGCCCGGAACTCATCAATGCGACCGACTATCCGGCGTTGCAGTCATTTTGCGAGCAGGCGGAGCAATTGCCCGCCTTCCGCGCCGCACCTTACGGCGACAGCACCATGGATGGCAGCGCTGCGAACGGAATGGAGCGCTGATTAACCGGCGCGGCACGCATTCCCGGTTTCCCGGTCATGTCATGTGGCGCCTGCGCCACTGGGTCAGCGCGCCGGGAATTTCATGTAGCTCAAGGACTTCGATTGCGGCAGGCGGCCGGCGCGCGAGCACCGGGCAACGCCCGCCGCCCCATATCTCGACGGCTGGCGGCAACTGCGCGCGCAGGTCGGCCAGCGCCTGAATTACCTGGGCCGGCCGGGCAGAAGCGGAAAACGACAAGGCGACAATATCGGCGCCCTGCGCGGCCGTCGCCTGCGCGATTTCCGAAATGGGCGTTTGTACGCCG
>DATEZO010000157.1:0-5017 GCA_035255485.1 Burkholderiaceae bacterium | reverse complement strand
ATGGCGGGCGTGCTCGGTGATGGCGCTTCCTTTGCTCGTTCCGCATCCAGGCTCGCTGCAAACCCGGCCCTGGCCGACAACGCCGGATCGCCGTTCAGCGGTTTCTCCTGCCGATCCAGGTTGGCAGGCGGTTGCTGCTCGCTGGCTGGTTTCAATGCGGCCGTCAAATCGTTTTTCTGCCTGCGTGCGGAGATTCCCTGCAGGTCGCGATCTGGCGCCTGATCGTTGGGACTCACGGTCTTTGCATTCGGAGCGTCCTTGTCCGGTGCCAAAGAACGTGTATCCGCCGTCGGTGGAACACTGGCGATTATTGGCGGTCGTGGAGAATGGCTATCCGGCAATAGCGGTGCGTCCTTGGCTTCCGTTTTTGCATCGGCTACCGACAAAAATTCTTCGGCGGCTGTTTTTGCGTCGGTAGTCAATTCCTGTTTGTCCAGGCCCGCAGGCAGGCTATCCTGATCCGTCGCCGGACTGCGTGCGGCATCGATTGCCAGCGGTATTGCTTCAGTCTTTGCAGTTGCAGCATCCGGCCGCTTGTCCGCGCCGGTTGAAGCAAGCTGGCCGATCGTGTTGATCAGTGCCAGCATGTCGGTCGCTGCGCTGGCCGGAGAGGCGGGAATATCCGTTGCGGCCGTTTCGCCATTGTCTCCAGCAGTTTCTTTCTCGCTGTTTTTTTTCACTGCCTTTGCGGAAGCAGGGGTTACCGTATTTGGGGTGCTTGCACCATCGGGTCCGGCCTGATGCGCCTCGTTGACGCTATCGCGACCCGCCATCTCCCGCGATAGCACGTGATTGAACGGCATGCCGGATGGCGGTGCATCTGGTTGCCTCGCCGAGGGTATCGGGTTTTGCTGAGTCAGTACCGGGTTTGCTGTTACGGATGTATTCATGTTGTCAGCTGTTTGGCGTGTAAGTCTGTATCAGTCATAAAGCACCCGGTAATCGTCCGGAAGAGCGGTGAACGGTAGTCCGGAGAATCAGATGATGTGGTTTGTTCATCATCATGACTCATGCACGATAACTCAGTCGTGCCGCTAGCTCATCTGTCTGCTTCTGATCGCGTTTGACCTCGAGCCGCAGCTCTGCCTGTCGGGCGCGGACAGCCAGCGTATCGTAGGACATGCGCTTGCGTTCGCTTGCCTGCCAGGCGGAACGTTCCGCATCGATCCGTTTTTGCGCCTCGTTGACGATGTTCTGCTGGCCGGCGATCGCAGTGTCGAGCTTGTCCAGGAACAGCTGGAAATTACGGTATCCCGCCGCTGTCAGGCCGACTGCAAGGCTTGACTGAAAACGGATCGCATAGTCGTCACGGTATTGCAGCAGCAATGCGAGCCTTTTCTCGGTTTCCTCATGGGCGCGAATGGCACTGCCGAGTTTTTTCGCGGCCGCATCGGTTTCGGTGGTCGCCAGTTCGATCAGGGTGTCAAGTGAGGAAGGATGCGCCATAATTTCCGAGTATATTCAGAAATGCCGTGTTCGATCACTTGAACAGCGTGGTAAGTTGCCTCAAGCTTTCCTGAATGCCGGCTCGTTCGGTAATGCCCTGCTGCAGGAATGACTCGATTTTCGGCTGCAGCGCGATGGCTTCATCCAGCACCGGATCGCTGCCGGGGCTGTAGGCGCCCACGCTGATCAGGTCACGGCTGCGCTGGAAGCGGGAATACAGCTGTTTCAGGCGGCGCGTCGATTTCTGGTGCTCTGCAGAGGTAATGTTGTGCATGGCGCGGCTGATCGATTGCTCGATATCGATAGCTGGATAGTGGCCGGCTTCCGCCAGTACGCGGTTGAGCACGATATGGCCGTCGAGGATGGCGCGCGCAGCGTCCGCGATGGGGTCCTGCTGGTCGTCTCCCTCCGTCAGCACGGTATAGAAAGCGGTAATCGAGCCGCCCCCCGGCTTGCCATTGCCGGCGCGCTCGACCAGCGCCGGCAGCTTCGCGAATACGGACGGCGGATAGCCCTTGGTTGCCGGTGGCTCGCCGATCGCCAGCGCGATTTCGCGCTGCGCCATTGCATAGCGCGTCAGCGAATCCATGATCAGCAGAACATTCTTGCCCTGGTCGCGGAAATGCTCGGCAATCGCCGTGGCATAGGCCGCACCCTGCAGGCGCATCAGCGGCGGCGTATCGGCTGGTGCAGCCACCACGACCGAGCGCGCCAGCCCCTGCGGCCCGAGAATCTGCTCGATGAATTCCTTGACTTCGCGTCCCCGCTCGCCGATCAGGCCAACCACGATCACGTCTGCACTGGTGTAGCGCGCCATCATGCCGAGCAGCACGCTCTTGCCGACGCCGGAGCCGGCAAACAAACCCATGCGCTGTCCGCGCCCCACGGTCAGCATGCTATTGATGGCGCGTACGCCGACATCGAGAATATCGCTGATCGGTGCGCGCGACAGCGGGTTGGCCGCCCGCACGTTCAGCGGAGCCGACTGGTGTGTCTGCAGGGGGCCCAGGCTGTCCAGCGGCCTGCCGCAGCCGTCCAGTACCCGTCCGAGCAATTCATCGCCGACCGGCAGATGCCGGCCCCGGTCGCTTGGGCGGCGACGCGGATGTGCCACCGTGCCGGGGCGGGGCAGGGTCTGCACTACCTCTACCGGAAAGACGCGGGTGCCGGGCACCACGCCTTCCACATCGCTTTGCGGCATCAGGAACAGGCGATCATTCTCAAAACCAACCACTTCGGCTTCGATTCGTGCGCCGTTCTGCAGCGGAATGGTGCAGGCGCTGCCCACTGCCAGCTTCAACCCGATTGCTTCCATCACCAGGCCTGCGACGCGGGTAACGCGGCCGGATACCTGCATCGGTTCCGCAATCGCCATCAGCGCGCTGCAATCATGCAGGTACGCCTTCCAGCGGGTGCTGTAGGGCGTGGCGCCGGTCATGCGTCGAGCCAGTCGGCCTGCTTGCCGAGCGCTTCGGCAATCCGCTGCCAGCGGGTGGTGATGGTGGCATCGATCTGGTTGCTGGCGGTTTCGACGCGGCAGCCACCGCGCGCCAGTTGCGCATCGTCGGCCACGCGCCAGCCGGCCTTGGCCAGATCGTCGCCCATGTGGTCGCGCACGATGGCGGCGTCCTGTGGATGCAGGAACAGTATCGCGGGCTGCTGCACACTCGGCAGATAGCGGATCGCTTCGCCAACCACCGGCAGCACCAGCTCGGGACGGATCGCCAGCGACGTCTTCAGCAGCGCCTTGGCCAGGTCGAGCGCCAGATTCAGCATGTCTTCGGCCATCGATTCATTGGCCCGGGCAACTTCATCGCCAAAGGCGGCCGCGATCTGATGCAGCGGCGCGATCTCCCGTGCCGCATCCGTGCGGCCCATTTCCAGCCCGGCGGCGCGGCCTTCGGCGTAACCTGTCGCATAGCCTTCCTGACGCGCCTGCTCGCGCATGGCCGCAATCTGCTGCAAGGCCAACTCATTGGCCGCCGCCTGGGCAGCGGCCTTGGCGCTCGAGCGTTCGTCGCCGAACGAGGCCAGTTCCCAGCGCTCATAGGCCGATTGCTGCTCTTTCGGAATTGCGCTAGACATAAGCGTCATCTCCCTTCGCGCCTAGCATGATCTGGCCTTCGTCCGCCAGGCGGCGCACGATCTGCAGGATTTCCTTTTGCTGCGCCTCGACTTCCGACAGACGCACCGGCCCCTTGGCGTCGAGATCTTCGCGCATCATTTCGGCGGCGCGCTGCGACATGTTCTTGAAAATCTTCTCGCGCAGGTCCTGGCCCGCGCCTTTCAACGCCACGATCAGCGATTCGGACTGCACTTCGCGCAGCAGCGTCTGGATGCCGCGATCGTCGATGTCCATGATGTTTTCGAACACGAACATTTCGTCCATGATCTTTTGCGCCATGTCGGCGTCATAATTTTTCAGGTTCGCAAGCACCGACGATTCGTTCTCCCCGGAGAGAAAGTTGAGGATTTCGGCTGCCGTGCGGACACCGCCCATCGGCTTCTTCTTCAGATTTTCATTGCCGGTCAGGAGTTTGGTCAGCACTTCATTCAGCTCGCGCAATGCCGCCGGCTGCACACCGTCGAGGGTTGCAATGCGCAGCACCACGTCGTTGCGCAGACGCTCCGTAAAATGATCCAGCACTTCGCACGCGTGATAACGCTCCAGATGGACCATGATAGTGGCAATGATCTGCGGATGCTCGTTGCGGATCAATTCCGCCACTGATTGCGCATCCATCCATTTCAGGCTCTCAATGCCGCTGGCATCGCGTGCGCCGAGAATGCGGTGGAGCAGGGAAGAGGCCTTGTCATCGCCCAGCGCCTTGGTCAGCACGGTGCGGATATATTCATCCGAATCGAGTCCCAGCGATGTGTTCTGGTCGGTCTCGGTACGGAAGTCCTCCAGGACCGATTCCAGTTGTTCGCTCGGCACGGCCTTCATTGCAGACATCGCTGCGCCCAGCTTTTGCACTTCGCGCGGACCAAGGTATTTCATCACTTCCGCCGCTTCATCCTCGCCCAGCGCCAGCATCAGGATGGCGCCTTTCTGGGTGCCGATCTCACTCATTCCCGCCTCCTACCCATGCTTTCACGACATTGGCGACCATTTTGGGATCCTGCCTTGCCAGTTGCTTGGCCGCCTCCAGGTTTTCCTGATAGCCGCGCGGCTTCTGTCCCATCGGTTCGGACGAGTCGAGCCGCACCACCGCATCTTCTTCGCTTTCGTCCGGCAGCGCGGGCACCGGGCGCGCATCCTTCATCAGCTTTTTCATCATCGGCCGCAGCACCGCGAAAAACAGATAGAGCAGGACAATGCCACCGAAGACATATTTGCCGATTTCCCTGGCCAGTGCCAGGGTTTCGGGGCGTTTCCAGAGCGGCGCTTCGACAATGGGTTCCTTCTCCGCGCCGGCGAACGGGCTATTGACCACATTCAGCGTGTCGCCGCGGTCCTTGCTATAACCCATCGCCTCTTTCACCAGATCGGTAATCTGGTTCTTTTCTTCCTCGGTCAATGGCCGGTTGACGATTTTGCCGGCCTTGTCGGTTTCGCGCTTGTAATTGA
>DATEZO010000156.1:0-4620 GCA_035255485.1 Burkholderiaceae bacterium | reverse complement strand
TGGGCCAGCCCGGGCCAGATGACCACCCGCTTCGAGATTGGCAAGGCGATCGGCTCCGGCAGCGCTGGCCTGTTCAAGGTAGAAGGGCCGCAGGGGCAGGATCGCCCGGCCTTTCCGCAGCTTGCCAATCCTTTCTATTATGAAGCGCTCCAAAAGACACTTGGCGCAGCGACCCGCCAGGTACTGGAGCAGGCAGCCTCGCCGCAGGAATGGAACGCCTTCCTGTTGTCGTCGCCCGAATTCATGTACCGCTAAACCGCACGAAGGATCAGAAAACATGCATCGGCGCGAGCTACTGAAACGATTAGGCGTATTGTCGCTTGCTTCCCTGTCGGGGCAACTGCTGGCAGCACCGAGTGCACCGGCCAAGCTGTTGTTGGTTTTTTTACGTGGAGGCTATGACGCAGCCAGCCTCCTGGTACCGACCAGCAGCGATTTTTATTACGAGTCGCGTCCGAGGATCGCTATTCCGCGATCCTCGAACGACCTCAATTCGGCCATCGCGTTGTCGAGTGACTGGGGTTTGCATCCGGTCCTGCGCGATTCCATCTATCCCTTGTTCACCCAACGGCAGGTAGCCTTCATTCCGTTTGCCGGAACGGATAACCTGTCACGCAGCCATTTCGAAACGCAGGACAGCATCGAGTTGGGGCAGGGCGGTGGCGGGCATCGCAATTTCCGATCGGGTTTCTTGAACCGACTCGCCGGCGTATTGAACAGTGCCACACCGATGTCTTTCACCGATCAGCTGCCCCTGGTATTCCAAGGCCCGGCGCAAGTGCCGAACACCGCATTGCACAATGTCGGCAAACCGGCACTGGATGCAAGGCAAAGCAACCTCATCGCGTCGATGTACAAGAATACCCCGATCGGCCGCCAGGTGGACGAGGGATTCTCCATGCGTAACGAGGTCGCGCGCGAGATGGCGGGCGAAATGGAGGCAGCCAACCGTAACGCGATCAATTCCAAAGGGTTCGAAGTCGAGGCGCGCCGGGTGGCACGGCTCATGCGGGACAAATACAGCCTGGGTTTCATTGATGTCGGCGGTTGGGATACCCATGTAGGGCAAGGCGCCGCCACTGGTTATCTGGCAGGGCGTTTCGATGAACTCGGTCGCGGATTGGCCGCGCTAGCGCAGGAAATGGGGCCGGATTGGCGCAATACCGTCGTGGTGGTCGTCAGTGAATTTGGCCGCACGTTTAGAGAAAATGGAAATCGCGGAACCGATCACGGGCACGGCACGGTGTTCTGGATATTGGGCGGCGCGGTAAACGGCGGGCGGATCGCTGGCGAGCAGGTGAGAGTCGACGCCGCGTCGCTGTTCCAGAACCGTGATTATCCGGTCCTGAATGAATACCGCGCGGTACTGGCCGGACTATTCGAACGTGTGTATGGCCTGAGTCCTTCGCAACTAGAGCAGGTATTTCCAGGGGTAAAAGCCCGGCAACTGGGTATTGTTTAGGGGTTGGTCGCCAGTGGCCAATGGTGAAAGAAAGATGAAGCGCGGACAGAGCTCCGCGCGATCGAAACCACGGCGATCGTTCTTACGGCGGAAGTCGTGGTCGTCCGGCCTGTGCGATTCATTTGCGTAAACGATTTACGCATGTACATGTTTGCCTGTTGCGCTGAAACGGGTTTCGAGTTGCAGCAGGGAGTCCATTAGCTGGAGCAACTGTTCTTCCGGCAGATCACCCAAGGTTCGTTCGATGAACGCAGTGCGCCTGGGCAGGCTTTGCTCGACCTGCTGTTTGCCTTCCTTGGTAAGTAAGACATTGGTGATGCGCTTGTCATGCTGGTCGGTGCTGCGCACGATCCAGCCGAGAGTCTCGAGTGCACTGAGCTGGCGAGACAGCGCGCCGGGGTCCATGTGTGATGCGTCTCCGAGTTGTTTTTGTGGACACGGGCCTTGTTCATTGTACAAGTGCAGCATTACCTTCCAACGGGGCAAAAAATGCCCGACTTCCTTTTCATAGGCAGAGAGGAATGCGCGGTAGGTGCGCCCGAGTTGCTGTAGTACTTTTAATTGTTCGGTGGCTTGGGCCATGTTCAATTCCTCGATAGCATCGGATGATGCGTTTGCATTATGCCGACTTCTGTGCAGCTTGCCGGCGCAAGTGCAACCGCGGCAGCCGACGCATCTGCCAGACCGCGATGACGGCCACCGCCACGGAAAGCATTTGGCCAGCGTGAATCGACGAGACCAGCGACAATCGTGCGGCCTCAATCAGCGCAGCACTGTCCTGGCCAAGCGCATGCAGTTGCGCTGCCAATTGGTATTGCGCCGCCTTGTTGATCAGGATTTGCGGATCACGCAAGTGAACGAACCATTGGGTCGCGTGTGCCGCGTCCAGCGCGGCTTGAACGTGGCTGACGTACGTGTGGTTGACCAAAGTGCCAACCAGTGCCGTGCCGAGCATGCCTCCGACCATGCGTAGCGACTGGATCATGGCCGTGGCAATGCCCAGGTGCGTGCGCCCCGCGGCTTCCTGCGCAAAGATGGTCAGGTTCGGCAGCACAAAACCCAAGCCGAGTCCGCTGCCGACCATATAGCAAACCATCAGTGCATGAGAGGTACTTTGCTGCAGGGTCGCGATCCCGATCGCGGAAAAGCCCATCAGGACGAAGCCGGCATACAACATCCAGGCTGGATTCGGAATGCGGGTCAACAGCCGGCTGTTGGAAATGGAGCCTACCGTAATACATACGACCAATGGCGTCATCAGCAAGCCGGCGACGTCCGGCGCGAGACCGAAGCCACCCTGCAACAGCAGCGGCATGTAGAAAATCAGCGCAAACATCATGAATCCCATCAGCACGGCAAGCATGAATAGCGAGGCCAGTGCCGGGTTGCGCAGCATGTCGAGCGGGAGTATGGGATGGATCGCATGCCTTTCACGGAATATCAGTCCGATGAAGGCGGCGGTGCTGGTAATCGCCAACAGGCTCATGCCGCCGCTCATTCCATGAGTCGGCAACAGTTCCACAAAGAGTTGCAGGCTGCCGAGTGATGCCGCGATCAGGAAGGCCCCGGCCCAGTCCAGCTTCATCGGCCCCTCGTGCTTGTGATGACGAATGAGTGGCATGTGGCGAGCGACGAAGTACATGCCCAGCAAGCCAACCGGCAAGTTAACGTAGAACACGCTGCGCCAGCCGGCATATTCGGTCAGCAAGCCGCCAAGCGAAGGGCCGATGGCGTTGGCTATACCGAATGCCGAGCTGATGATGACCTGCCAGCGCAGGCGTACATGCGGCTCCGGGAAAAGATCAGGAACGGACGCAAAGGCGGTGCCGACCATCATGCCGCCGCCGATCCCTTGCAGTCCACGCGCCAGCACCAAAAACAGCATGCTGTTTGCCATGCCGCACAGTGCAGAGGCGAGCGTAAAGACCGTGATGGCCGCAACAACAAAATACTTGCGCCCGAAATGGTCGCCCAGCCTGCCAAAGATCGGCACGGTGATCACCGACGCCAGCAAATAGGACGTGGCGACCCAGGCATACAGGTTGAAGCCCTTCAGTTCAGCGACGATGGTTGGCAGCGCGGTCCCCACGACGGTCTGGTCGAGTGCCACCATCATCACGACGAAGGCCAGGCCAAGCATGGCGAGCAGGGATTGGCGGAAAGACGGGGCTGGCGTGAAGTCAGATTTTGTTGCGGCATCGGAGGTGGCCGAACGGGTCGCCTTGGCCTCGGACGAGGCGCTTTTCCAAGCTTTGTTTGACACATCAATGTTTGACATGTCAACGATATTACGCCTCGGTTACCACCATGTCAAACAGACTGACCCTGTTTCAGTGATTTTATAGTGCTTAGCTGTATATAAAGACAGCATGGCGCGCAAATGCTCTTTATTGAGGAGGACCAAAATTCCTCACATTTATTGTGGTTAACCTTGTGGATAAGCGGCACAGGAATATCCCATGTGTCTGATCCGTAAGGAAAAATCTTAGTTGATGAAAATCAAGGCAGTTGCCGGAGATGAAACTTCATCAAGCGCTCCGATTGCCGGTGCAATTTCCTTTTTTATTCCTACAAATAGAGTTACGTGACCTTTTGTGAAAGTCTCTCATCCGCTATGAAATATCTTGTTGCGTCGTTTGGCATTGTGGTGCTCTTCGGTGGTTGCGCGTACGAACCGGGGGAATGGTATGGCGTTCACAATGCGGTTCCTGATCATTCACGTCCTAACTATGCGGAAGGCATCGGAAGCACTCATCGTTCGGTTGCCGGGGTGAGCCATGAACGCACTTCCAGCGTGACGGCGCAATAAGTTGCTGCCGTCCGCCGAATGCACGATTTTTTAATTCCTTAATGGAATTAATATTCGCCGCTTACCCGAGAGGGAGCATTACGCCTCGATTTCGGTCCGGACATCATATGTGACCTTTCCTGCTAAGTAATTCGTACGACCCGCATGAGCCTTGAGCAGGCATGCGGGTTTTTTTTTGCCTGACGCAATGGTGTCATTGTCCGCAAACTTCGTGCATGTAGTTATCTAATGGATATGTAAATTCCGGAAAATATCTGATGTTTTTATTTGAAACGAAAATGCGTAGAAATTTTCAATATTAAATAAAACGTTTTTATAAAAATCGATTTATCGATATTTATTGGGGTTC
>DATEZO010000155.1:0-6280 GCA_035255485.1 Burkholderiaceae bacterium | reverse complement strand
CTGGTTGCGGTCGATCAGATCGCTTAAACGTTTGAATTCCATGGCGGCCGGTAACAATCGGTAGGTAAAAAAGCTATTTTACCGCAGCGCATCATCATGAAAAACCGTTTTTACAGCTTATAGAACCAGCCGTAAAATCGTAAATAGCGCCATTCCGGCCACAATGGTGCCAAGCAAATGCCGGGTTGCAAGAAAAAATAGCACGGCGCCGATGCCGGCCATCAATTTCGGATTGGTCCAGCTCAGATGGATGACGCTGTCGGTAAATACGAGATCCGGCACCACGATGGCGGCCAAGGCTGCGGCCGGTGCATAACGCAGCGCATGCTGCAGTTTAGGCGGCAGCTTGATTGCCTTTCCGAACAAGATGAACGAGCTGGCACGGGTCAGGAGCGTCGCCACGGTCAAGAGTGCAATCGTTAGCCACGTATCGAGTGCATTCATATCATTTCCCTGCTTTTTCTTTTATCGAGCGCGGCATCGGCGATCATTGCCGCAATCATTCCACCGACGACTGCAATCAACAGGCCCAGCCTGTACGGCAATCCGGCTGCAGCAACGGCGATAGCGCTGGAAACCACGACGCCCGCCAGCGCGGCGGCATTGATAACAAGCGGAATCGCGACTGCCAGGAGCGCCAGCGTGCCGGCGAACCCGATGCCCCAGCTTTGGGGAATCTGGCTTGCCAGCAAAATTCCCGCTACCGAGCCCGCTTGCCAAGCCAGCCAGTTCGGATAGCCGATACCCAAATAGAACCCGACCTTGCCTTCGGGCCGGTACAGCGTGTCGGCGGGAAACCGCTGTGGAAACAGCGCAATTGTCATGTCTGCATTGAAATAGCCGCACCAAAGACGCTTGTACCATGGCAAATGGGCAAAATGCGGTCCGAGAACCGCAGCAAAAATCACGAAACGCAGGTTCACGATCATCGCGGTCACAAACACGATCATGATCGGCGCATTGGCGACCATCAGGGGGAGCGAGGCAAGTTGCGCGGACCCTGCAAAGACCAGGAACGTCATCCCAAGCGCTTGCCACAGGGTCAGCCCCGATTTCATCATGGCCATGCCGGTCACCATGCCCCAGGCAAAGATTCCAGGCAGCACCGATACGGCTATCCGAACGCCCTCCTTGTAGGCAGCCCTTTCGATAACATCCATACGCGTTTCGGCATCAACCGGTCCAGTCAGTTCATTCATGTTCATTTTGTCGGCTTACTTGACCTGCGCCAGCCACGTCATTGGTTGCGGGAATCGAGAAGGCATCGCTTGTTGGTAACGAAATGCCGGGAATCGCGAACGCCGACAGGCTGGAAGCCGGCAAACCCGGCTGTGTGCAATACGCCATCTGCAAGCTCGCAAGAGCAGGCTGTTTTTTGCTTGCCGGAACATCAAAACCGCGAAAGTCATCACCCACGGCGCCTGGCATTTTCGGATCGATATTCTACAGAGTAATTTTCCGTCAGGTCCGAATCCGCTAGAATCGTGGTTTTGCCACAATCTTCGGAGAATTCAACATGTCCATGGCCGACCGCGACGGAAAAATTTGGAAAGACGGCGAACTGATCGACTGGCGCGACGCCACCGTTCACGTCCTGACGCACACACTGCATTACGGCATGGGCGTTTTCGAGGGCGTGCGGGCCTACAAGACGCCGCAGGGCACCGCGATTTTCCGTCTGAAAGAACACACGCAGCGGCTGTTCAACTCGGCCAAGATTTTCCAGCTGAATATTCCGTTCGACCTGGAAACCGTGATGGAAGCGCAGCGCCAGGTGGTGCGCGAAAACCAGCTCGAATCCTGCTATCTGCGCCCGCTGGTGTGGATCGGCTCCGAGAAGCTCGGCATTTCCGCCAAGGGCAACACGATCCATGTGGCGATCGCCGCCTGGCCGTGGGGCGCCTACCTGGGCGAAGAGGGCATCACCAAGGGCATTCGCGTCAAGACATCGTCCTTCACCCGTCACCATGTCAATGTGTCGCTGGTGCGTGCCAAGGCGTGCGGCTACTACATCAATTCGATCCTCGCCAACCAGGAAGCGCTGACCGACGGCTATGACGAGGCGCTGCTGCTGGATACCGAAGGCTATGTATCGGAAGGCTCCGGCGAAAACGTCTTCATCATCAAGAACGGCAAGATCTACACGCCCGACCTCGCCTCCTGCCTGGACGGCATTACACGCGACGCAGTGCTGACGATGGCGCGCGACCTCGGCATCCAGGTCATCGAAAAACGCATCACGCGCGACGAAATGTACTGCTGCGACGAAGCATTCTTCACCGGCACGGCGGCGGAAATCACGCCGATCCGCGAACTCGACAACCGCCAGATCGGCACCGGTAGTCGCGGTCCGATCACCGAAAAACTGCAGTCGCTGTTTTTCGACGTGGTCGCCGGCAAGGCACCGCAATACCAGCATTGGCTAACCTTGATTTAAGAAACAGAAAATCGGAGCATCAAATGAGTGAAGCAACACAAGCGATGGGCGCAGTCGAAATCGACGGCAAGGATTTGCCGCTGTATTGCCCGAATCCGGCAATGCCGCTCTGGTCGTCGCATCCGCGCGTATTCCTGAATTTCGCGCCGAACCATGAAGCAAAATGCCCGTATTGCAGCACCGTGTATCGGCTCAAGCCGGGCACGGTCGTCAAGGGGCATTGACCGCCAGCCGCTTCCAGCGCGGCTGGCGCCAGCATCGTTCCAGGATCGCTCGGAAAGGCCAGGATGGATGACATCGTCAAACAGGCCATGGCGAAATGGCCGAATGTGCCGCACTGCTACGGCTGGCTGGCCCTGGATGCGCGCGGCGCATGGCGCATGCGCGATGCCCGCGCACAGGCAATGGGGCTACCGGGCGACAAGATCGTCCATGCCGCGCTGCTGGGTTTCATCAATCGCAATTACGCTGGCGACGAACAGGGCCGCTGGTATTTCCAGAACGGGCCGCAGCGCGTCTATGTCAATCTTGAATTGACGCCGTATATCGCGCACACCGATCCGGCCCAGGGTTTTGTGCTGCATACCGGCACGCCGCTACCGCCCATCGATGGCGCCTGGCTGACTGAAAGCGGGCGGCTGATACTGGAAAGCGACGGCAAGACAGCGGCAGTCGACGATCGCGACCTGGCGCAATGCCTGGCCGACCTGCGCATCGACGGACAACCGGTCAGCGACGACCAGTTGATGACATGGCTAAGCCAACCGTCCGCCCGTGAGGTATTGATGCTGCACCAGGCCAGCCGGCCCGTGCCGGTCCGGCGCCTGGCCGACCACGCCATAGCGGCGCATTTCGGTTTTGTACGGACACCGCAGCCGGAAGGGTAAAAAGACAGCGGATTTTGGCGTTGTTATACACGTCGGTGTATTTTTAAAAGGCTGCGCATCCATTCCGCATTTTAATGGGTTTTTCCCTATACTCCCGTCATTTCAACGAAAGTCGGCCACTACTCAGGTAGTTTTGTCGTTCCCGCGCGCCTGTGGCGGGAACCCAGTGTCTCTCTCGGTGGTAAAAACGTCACTGGGGGAATGCATGCATTCCCGCTACCAACCTGCGGGAACGACAGCAGTTTCATTTCACCCAGGCGCGAGCAAAGCATGCCGGCTTTCGCCCACGGCTGTCCGGCCTGATGCGGCGGGATGGCGCGCATGCAATCAGGCAAGGCCCATAACGGCAACCTGCCGCATCGCCGGACCCGCCCACGCCAACCTACTTGTTTTTCTGCTCCTGCACCTCTTCTCGCCAGCGTGACTGGATATCGCGCTCGCGTGCATCGATCATGGCCTGATCGTAAAACGAAGCGTCCGGCGCGCGCCGTGCGATGACCAGCTGGTCAAGTGCGGCGGGCAAGGCGCCGGCCAGCGCATACGACTCCGCCAGCGCCAGGTGCTGCAACGCCTGCCGGCCTTGCGCCGCATAGGTTTTCGCCAGCAGATCCTGCAACTGCGGCTCCTGCCGGTACAGCTGCGCCTGGTCGCGCAGGTAATGCACCGCATCGTCGTAACGGCCGGACGCGATCAGCGCGTCCGCATATTGGTGCGCAATGCCGCGCGACAGGGGAAATTGCGCGCGGGCGGCATCCGCCTCCTTCAATGCCTCGGCCGGCTGATTCGCCCCCCGCCGGATATCGATCGCAAGACTGGCCAATATCGGATTGACGGATTCGGTCGCCGCCCCATCCGGCACGCCTTGGGTCGCAATGCGCGCCTCTTGCAGCAGCGAACGCGCCTTCGGATACGCGCGCTGCCTGAGTGCGACCAGCGCCAGGCCGTATTTCGCGGCAGCGACCTGCGCCCGGCCCTTCTGCTGCAACTGGGTTTCAAACGCATCGGCGGCATCGCTCCAGCCCTGCGGCGTATCGTCCTGCAGCACACGCACGCGGGCGCGAATCAACTGAAAATCGATGCTATCGGTATGCTGCCGATAGCGCTGGCCCTGGACGCGCGCCTGGATATCGGCAATCCGCTCCGTCGTCAGCGGATGCGAGCGCAAAAAGGCGGGCGCCGCATCGTTGTACGCGCGGGTGGCCGCCTGCAAACGGCCGAAGAAGGCAATCATGCCCGAAGTGTCGAAGCCGGCATCGCGCATGATCGCCAGGCCGACGCGATCGGCTTCGCGCTCCGCATCGCGGCTGAAACTCAGCTGGCGCTGCACCGCCAATCCTTCGCCCCCCAGCATCAGCGCGCTGGAAACATCGGTGCTGGAACGCGCCGCCAGCACCGCCAGCGCAATCGCCGCCAGCGGGATCAGGGCATCCTGTTTCTGCTTGCCCAGCATGCGCGCGATATGGCGCTGCGCCACGTGGCCGATTTCATGCGCCATGACAGACGCCAGTTCGGATTCGTTCTGCGCCGCAAGCAGCAGCGCGGAATGCACGGCGATAAAACCGCCGGGCAAGGCGAACGCATTCAGCATCGGGTCGCGCACCGCGAAAAAGAAGAAATCGTAACCTGCCTCGCCGCGCGCTTCCGGCCGCGCCGCGACCAGCGTATTGCCGAGCCTGTTGAGATATTCCAGCAACGGCGCATCGTCCAGGTAATCGCGGTCGCGCCGGATATCGCGCATGATCTGCTCGCCCAGCTTGCGCTCCATCAGCGGCGAGAGCTCTTCGCGCTCGGTATCGCCCAGGCTTGGCAGGCTCTGCGCCACGACCGGCGCTGGCGCCAGCGCGATCGGCAAGGCGCACATCAGCGCCGTCATTGCGGCAACGAGAAAGCGCGGTTTCATTGCAAGCGTCGTTTTATTGGTTTCATCATCATCCAGGCCGCAAATAATGGCCATACCCCGGTTAACTGTCGACCATCCTTGCCATGTCGTTCCCGTGAAGACAAGGGCCCAGCGATCTCTGTCGTCCCGCGAAGGCGGGGACCCAGTGTCGTTCCTCCGCACACCACTGGACCCTGGCCTTCGCCGGAATGACGAAAGAAGCGTTTTCCACTTCGATAAAAGGATGTTTGCGAGAGCAGACATTTTCAACCGATCACCGCAACATGGCCCGAATAATCCGCCCCCTGGCGCTGCGTTACGTCAGGCCGGCGCAGCAGGTTCCAATTTCACGGTGATATGATACTCCCGCACTTCTCTCATTCAAGCACCGTCATATTTTGTTACCCATGAACATCAAAAAAGATACCGACACCTCCGGCCAGGCAAACGCCGGCCTCACCCACTTCGACGCCACCGGCCAGGCCCACATGGTTGATGTCGGCGAAAAACAGGAAACCCACCGGATCGCCATTGCCGGCGGCACGATCCGCATGCAGCCGGAAACGCTGGCCATCATCCAGTCTGGCAGCGCGAAAAAAGGCGATGTCCTGGGCATTGCCCGCATCGCCGCGATCATGGGCGCCAAGCGCACCAGCGATCTGGTGCCGCTGTGCCACCCACTGGCGCTGACGCGGGTCGCGGTCGATTTCAGCATTGACCCGGCGCAATCCTCCATCCACTGCCGCGTTCAGGTGGAAACCTGCGGCAAGACCGGCGTGGAAATGGAAGCGCTGACCGCAGTGCAAATCGGCTTGCTGACGATCTACGACATGTGCAAGGCAGTGGATCGGGGAATGGTAATGAACAACATCAGGGTGCTGGAAAAGCATGGCGGCAAGTCGGGGGATTGGGTGGCCGCCTGAATTGCGCCATCGGTTTCATCCTGCGGCGTAGTGCGCAGAAGTGCAACATCACGAACCATGCGGTGCAATGCGCCGGGCTTGTTGCACCTTGCTACCGGCTTTACTGCCAGGGATTCAGGTTTGCCACTTCCAGAATTTCCGCCGAATCCTTGCG
>DATEZO010000154.1:0-2988 GCA_035255485.1 Burkholderiaceae bacterium | reverse complement strand
GGTCATGCCGGGCGACAACGTGTCGATCACGGTGATGCTGATCAATCCGATTGCCATGGAAGAAGGCCTGCGCTTTGCCATTCGCGAAGGCGGCCGTACCGTCGGCGCCGGCGTGGTCGCCAAGATCATCGAATAACAGGGATTTTCATGCCGCAGCGCTGAGAGGATACAGTGTTGCGGCGAGGACGATTCATGCAGTTTTTTAGTGTAGGGGCGTAGCTCAATTGGCAGAGTGTCGGTCTCCAAAACCGAAGGTTGGGGGTTCGAGGCCCTCCGCCCCTGCCACCGATTCCGGTGCAGGGTACCCGAAAGCAGAAGCGTATGTCTAACCACCCCGTACAAACCGTTAATACATCTAATGACAAGATCAAGATCGTTTTAGCGGTTTGTGCTGTTATTGCCGGCGTTGTCGGCTTTTATGTTTTGGCTGACAAGCCCGCAGCCGTGCGCGCGGCTGCATTGGTGGCGGGCCTGGTTGTCGCCATTGTCTTTGCCTGGACTTCAGCGCCGGGTCGCAATTTTCTCGATTTTTCCAGGGAGTCTGTGCGCGAGACGAAAAAAGTGGTGTGGCCGACTCGCAAGGAGGCAACGCAAGTCACCATGATCGTTTTCGGGTTTGTACTCGTCATGGCAATTTTCCTGTGGGGCACGGACAAGCTGCTGGAGTTCCTGTTATACGATCTTATTCTTGGCTGGAAAAAATAATGAGCGAGAACATGCAAGACGGCGTGCAAGGCGTTACCGCAGTCACTCACTCTGGCGGCAACAAGCGTTGGTATGTTGTGCATGCCTATTCCGGTATGGAAAAAAGTGTTCAGCGCGCACTTACGGAACGCATCCTTCGCGCTGGGATGCAGGATAAGTTCGGCCAAATTCTGGTGCCTACCGAAGAAGTGATTGAAGTGAAGAATGGCCAGAAGTCGGTGACCGAGCGACGTTTTTTTCCGGGTTATGTGCTGGTCGAGATGGAGATGACCGATGAGACCTGGCATCTGGTGAAAAATACCAGCAAGGTTACCGGTTTCATTGGCGGCAAGTCGAACAAGCCGACGCCGATACCGCAGCATGAGGTGGACAAGATCCTGCATCAAATACAGGAAGGCGTGGAGAAGCCGCGTCCCAAAGTATTGTACGAAGTGGGTGAAATGGTACGCATCAAGGATGGTCCGTTTACCGATTTCAACGGCAATGTCGAGGAAGTCAATTACGAGAAATCCCGGGTGCGCGTCTCGGTTACGATCTTCGGTCGCGCTACGCCAGTCGAGCTCGAATTTGGTCAGGTCGAGAAGGTTTAAGGAATGCAGGAACGCCGAATCCCAGGGGGATGCGCGCATTGGAAGAAATCCTAGCGAGGCGCCTGACATACTCGACTTTTTGTATCAAGGTATCGTTTTGAATCTGCAATAAACGCATGTTGGAGCGTCGCAATACGAGCGAAATCCATCAGGAGGAGCCGCAGTAGTTCAAGGCGAACCGGCGCTATCACTCAATCAACACAGGAGCCATCATGGCAAAGAAAATCATAGGCTTTATCAAGCTGCAAGTACCGGCTGGTAAGGCAAATCCGTCCCCGCCGATCGGCCCCGCACTGGGTCAGCGCGGCCTGAACATCATGGAATTCTGCAAGGCATTCAACGCCCAGACCCAGGGTGTCGAGCCGGGCCTGCCGATTCCGGTGGTGATCACCGCCTTCGCTGACAAGTCTTTCACGTTTGTGATGAAGACGCCGCCGGCAACGATTCTGATCAAAAAGGCCGCAGGTATCCAGAAGGGCTCTGCCAAGCCGCATACCGACAAGGTAGGCAAGATCACGCGTCAGCAAGCGGAAGAAATTGCGACAACCAAGCGGCCGGATCTGACGGCCGCCGACATGGACGCAGCCGTGCGCACGATCGCCGGTTCTGCCCGTTCCATGGGCATCACGGTGGAGGGTCTGTAATGGCTAAGTTATCCAAGCGCGCAAAAGCAATCAAGGCAAAAGTTGATCGCACCAAGCAGTATCCGTTTGACAATGCTGTCGCCTTGATCAAGGAATGTGCTACTGCAAAGTTCAATGAATCGATCGACGTATCAGTGCAACTAGGTGTGGACGCCAAGAAATCCGACCAGGTGGTGCGCGGCTCAGTCGTGCTGCCGGCTGGCACTGGCAAAACCATCCGTGTCGCCGTATTCGCTTCCGGCGAGAAGGCTGAAGCTGCAAAAGCGGCAGGTGCAGATGTGGTTGGCATGGAAGACCTGGCTGAACGCATCAAGGCAGGCGATATGCCGTTCGACATCGTGATCGCATCGCCGGACACGATGCGCATCGTCGGTACGCTTGGCCAGATTCTCGGCCCGCGCGGCATGATGCCGAATCCGAAAGTCGGGACCGTGACTCCGGATGTCGCAACCGCCGTCAAGAATGCGAAAGCAGGCCAGGTGCAATACCGCACCGACAAGGCTGGCATCATTCACACGACGATTGGTCGCAAGTCGTTTTCCGATGCTGACCTCAAGTCCAATTTGCTGGCCTTGATCGAGGCGCTGAATAAGGCCAAGCCAGCATCCAGCAAGGGCGTATACCTGCGCAGGATCGCAATTTCTTCGACAATGGGCGCCGGTGTGCGCGTTGATCAGGCGACGCTTGCAGCTTGATGTTATTGCAGAACATGGTTTGGGAGCTGACTCTTGCGTGCCGAATTACTTTGTTCTGCAATCGATCAGTATGAAGCCCTCATGCCGAAGGCATGAGGCAAATCTTTGGGCTGGGCCGGCATCAACGTAGCGATGCGGTCCCAGGTTATCAAAGACCGTTGGGCGGCGTGCAGATTCTGCACAAAGGTAAACGTCGCATGAGAAATCATTCGGTACCCAACGCAGATGGCGAACCCGAACAAGTTTTGCAGTCTCTACGCTGGTTTGCCAGCACTGAACTCCTGACTTCGGACGCCGTGTTCGAACCGATGCAAGGTAAGTAACCATATGGTTATGTCATTTCCGAGCATCATT
>DATEZO010000153.1:0-22048 GCA_035255485.1 Burkholderiaceae bacterium | reverse complement strand
AAAAAAACCCTGGAGAAAGGGGAAGATCTCCAGGGTAGTAACGCCTTATCGCTTATGAGCAACAGGCCCCGCTCAGGGAGGAGAAGCGGGAGGTGAGAAACCTCACCTGCCTTTAAGAGCAGGAACGCTCCGGAAAAGTTTCATCTTTTTGTCATCTTTATTGCACCATTCATTTGCCTTTATACCGCCATGTCCAATTCTTCAAATAACGTACATTTTCCTGGAATTCGCATGCGGCGCATGCGTAAAGATGCATTTTCCCGGGCAATGATGCGGGAAAATATTCTGACTGCATCGGATCTGATTTATCCGGTTTTCATTGTCGAAGGCAAGAATCAGCGCGAAAAAGTCGCCTCCATGCCTGGGGTCGAGCGCCTGTCAGTTGACTTGCTGTTTGCGATGGCAGAGGAATGCGTCGTGCTCGGCATCCCGGTCATGGCGCTTTTTCCTGTCATTAATCCTGCATTGAAAACCCCGGATGGCATGGAAGCCGTCAACCCCAACGGCCTGGTGCCGCGCGCCGTGCGCGAATTGAAGCAGCGCTTTCCGGAGCTTGGCATCCTGACCGATGTAGCACTCGATCCCTATACCAGTCACGGTCAGGATGGCGTGCTGAATGCCGATGGTTACGTGCTGAATGACGAAACCTCGGCGATCCTGGTCAAGCAGGCACTGGCGCAAGCGGAAGCCGGGGTCGATATCGTCGCCCCATCCGATATGATGGATGGCCGCATCGGCGCGGTGCGCCATGCGCTGGAATCGCATCATCATATCTACACCCGCATCATGGCTTATTCGGCCAAGTATGCGTCGGCATTTTACGGACCGTTCCGCGATGCGGTGGGCTCCGCCGGCAATCTGGGCAAGAGCAGCAAATGCACCTATCAGATGGACCCGGCCAACAGCGATGAAGCCTTGCGCGAAGTGGCGCTCGACATCGCCGAGGGCGCCGACATGGTGATGGTGAAGCCGGGCATGCCGTATCTTGATATCGTGCGTCGGGTCAAGGATGAATTCAAGATGCCGACCTTCGCCTATCAGGTCAGCGGCGAGTACGCGATGATCAAGGCTGCGGCGCAAAATGGCTGGCTTGACCATGACAAGACCATGATGGAAGCCATGCTGGCATTCAAGCGCGCGGGCGCCGATGGCGTGCTGACTTATTTCGCACGGGATGTTGCCCGTCTGCTGAAGCACGCTGCCTGATCATCCCGCGATCGGCGCCATATTCGGCATGGATATCATCCTCATCAGCGATCACCAGGTTGCACTGCTGCCGCAGGCGCCCGCCACGATACCGGCAGGCGCCTTTCTCTGGCTGGACGCGACGCATGACGAAGTGGCGACAAATCCGGAGGCATGGCGCGCTGCGGTGGAGCGCACTACCGGCACGCATGTCTACGATCTGCATCTGGCCGATGTCCTCAATGCCTACCATCCCTCGCACTTCGATTCCACTCGGGATTACGAGATGGTGGTGTTTCGCAAGCTGGCGCTCACCGCCGACAGTGACAGCGCTTCGGTGACAGCCGACGACGCACCGGAGCCATCCGGCCAGCGCAAAATTCCGCCCGTCCTGCACAAGCTGGCCACGATTCCGGTAAGCTTTCTGCTGATGCATCACGCACTGGTCACCGTACATGCACGCAACAGCCGCACCATCGAGACGGCGCGCAATCGCCTGCTCGATTACAGGCGCAGGCCGGATGGCAGCACCTATGGCAACCGTCCGGCCGCGTCCCCGGAAGAATTGATGCTGCGCCTGGTGAATGCAATGGTCGATCAATACCTGGAGTTGCGCCAGCCGCTGACGACGCAACTGGATCGCTGGCAGCGTGCGCTGCTCAATCCGCGCCGGCCATTCAATGACTGGGCTGCGTTGCTGGATGCGCGCAATGAATTGCACAAGCTCGATCATTTGTGCGAAGAACAGCATGACGCGCTGCAGGAATTGCGCGACCATTTCATCGATGCCGACAACGGCGAGGCGGATCACCGTGCCAAGGATCTGCTGCTGGTGCGGGTTAACGATGTGATGGAGCATATTGCGCGGGTCTTGAATCATGCGCGCCGGCTCGAATCCTCACTGGAATCCGCGGTGCAGATCCATTTCGCATCGATGGCGCACCGCACCAGCGAAATCATGCGCACGCTGACTGTGATCACTGCGCTGTTCATGCCGCTGACCCTGCTTACCGGGATCTTCGGCATGAACTTTATCGAGATGCCGCTATTGAAGGACAAGGCTGGATTCTGGATCACGATGGCCATGATGGCGGTCATCGTTGCGGGATTGCTGCTGTTTTTTCGGCGCAAGCATTATCTCGATGATTAATGCAGTCAAGTCGCGGAAAAGGTATGAGGCAAGGCTGTCAATCAGGTATTCCGGCTCATAATGGCTGATACCGCCATCCTTATATACACCAGGCTGTATTTTTAAATGCCCGCATTTTCTCTGCGAAATTTAAATTTTTTTACCTATACTCCCCTATAAATACCTTACCCCTGCCACTATTGCGCGATAAATCTCCTGCGGAACGTGCACGGCAATCAATCAAGATCGACGCCCTTACAGACTGCCGACTGAATTAAGCGAGCCGAGGAATTTATCGGCATTCTGGTAGCCGATCACGCGCGCGCCTTCGATTTCCCGGCCCTGGCTATCAAAGAAAATGATGCCGGGCGGCCCGAACAGTTTGAAGCGCTTCAACATTGCCTTGTCATCCGCATCATTGGCGGTAACATCGACCTGCAGCAGTTGCATGCCGTCGAACCGGGTCTGGACACGCGGATCGGAAAACGTCAGTTTTTCCATTTCCTTGCATGACACGCACCAGTCCGCATAAAAGTCGAGCATGACCGGCTTGCCGCTGGATTTGGCCAATGCCGCATCAAGATCGGCCGTGGACTTGACACGCACGAATAACGGCGCCCGCGCCGGCGTGCCGCCCAGATGCGTCAGCGGCGCGAATACATCGTGGCCGCCGGTGGCAGCGCCGACCAACTGCACTGCGCCGATACCCGCAAACACGATACCCACGCCTTTCAACAACCAGCCCCAGCGCCTGCTCCACAACAGATAACCGCCGTATCCGACGCCAAGTGCAGCCCAGCCCCACATTTGCACTACGGCTGGAATGATCGGCGACACCATCCATAATGCAAGCCCCAGCATCAGAACGCCGAAAAACTGCTTGACCGCTTCCATCCATACCCCGGCACGCGGCAGCAGCGCACCCGCCGAAACGCCTACCAGCAATAGCGGTATGCTCATGCCAACCGCCATCGCAAACAGCGCACTGCCGCCGACGATCACGTCGCGCGTCTGGCTGATATACACCAGCGCGCCGGCCAAAGGCGCGGCCACGCACGGACCAACGATCAACGCCGAAATCGCACCCATGGCAAACACGCCCAGCAGTTTACCGGCGGCCTGCTTTTCGGATGCCTGCATCAATTTCATTTGCAGTGCTGCCGGTACCTGCAATTGATAAACGCCGAACATTGACAGCGACAGCGCAACCATCAGCACCCCGAATGCGCCCAGCACCCACGGATTTTGCAGCGCTGCCGCCAGGCCTTCTCCGACCAGGCCGGCGGCTATGCCGAGCGCGGTATACACGATCGCCATGCCGAGCGAATAGGTCGCCGACAGAATCAGGCCGCGCCGTCGCCGCACCTGCGCGCCCTCGCCGACGATGATGAAAGACAGGATCGGTACCATCGGCAGCACGCAAGGCGTGAATGACAGACCAAGGCCAAGCAACAGGAACAGGGGAAGGATGGCAATCAGTTTGCCGCTTTTCAGCGAGGCCTCTATCCTTCCCATTTCTGCATCGCCAGATACCGATGACCGGCGCGTTTTATCGGTAGCCAGGGCTGCCGGTTGCGACTGCGATGCGATAACCTGCCCGGTCGCCGCTGTTCCGCGCGCGGCCGCCAGCAATCCTGCACCGCCAGTGGGCGTCATGGTCACGACCGACTCCTGGGGGGGGTAGCATAATCCCTTGTCGGCGCATCCCTGTCCAGTCGACTTCAAGGTAAATGTGCCGGCCGCTTCGATCGGCAACCGGATCGTCACGCTGCCGTGATAGGTTTCCACCTCTTTCTGGAAGGTTTCATCATATTTGACACTGCCCTTCGGTATCGCCGGTTCACCCAGCGTGGCGCCGTCGACTGCGAACTTGAAACGTTCGCGATACATGTAATAACCGTCTGCAATCGCATAGGTCACTTCGGCAGTCTTCGGATCAACCATCCTGGCGGAAAACTTGAATGCCGCCTCGGGTTCCAGATAATCGTCGTCCGCATGCGCCAACGTAACGCATAACAGCATGGGAGCCAGGATCAGCGTCATGAGCAGGCGCCCCGACAGTGCGTCTTGTGCACGGTAGCGAGCCTCTTTGCAGCGGTGCCAGGCCATTTGCAGCCATTCCGCCAGCGCCGGTCTGAAAACATTAAACATGAATATCCCTTTTTGTTTCCTGCGCCATCCAGTCGAGATACGCGGGCAGGCCTTGATCAATGGCCACGGCAATGATTTCCGGCGTCTGATACGGATGCGCGGACAGAATCGTCGACTGTAATTCCATATAGCACGCCTGCATGGTCTTGATGAAGAGTGTGACTTCGACCGCTTCTTCCACCGCACCCTGCCACCGGTAAACCGACTGTACTGCCGGTAGAATGTTTACGCATGCCGCGAGCTTTTGTTCCACCAGTTGGCGCGCCAGTTTTTGCGCAGTTGATGCATCGGGCAAATTAGTCAGTACCAGGAGCGCTTGCGACATGGGCAATTTCCGCAGTTCATCCAGCCGTTATTGTAATAGACGCCGCCGGGTCAGGACTGTCGCGACATAAAACCCGGCGGCACAATAAAAGAGCAACACACCGACATGCACAAACGCCATGTCGGGCCAGCGTCCCAGCACCAGCGGGCGTATCAGGCTGACTGCGGCGCCCAGCGGCAGAAAATGCGAGATTGCCTGCAGCCACGGCGGCAATTGCGCTATCGGATAATACACACCCGAGATAAAAATCATCGGCGTCAGCACCATCGTGAAGTAGTAGGTAAAAAAATCATATCTCTGAGCCAGTGCATTCACCACCAGACCGATCGATGAGAATGTCATGCCGATAAAAAACAGCAATGGCACGACCAGCAGGACATGCGGATGCAAGCCGATACCTAATGCAAACATCACGCCAAGAATCGTCACGCCGGAAAATAGCGATTTGCTTGCGGACCATAGCATTTCCGCCAGCAGCACGTCGTCCAGTGCCAAGGGCGCATTCAACAGCGCCTCCCAGGTTTTTTGCACATGCATCCGGGAAAATGCCGAATACAATGATTCGAACGAGGATGCCATCATGATGGACATGCAGATCGATCCGGACGCCAGGTACTGGATATAAGGGATGCCGTCGACGCGGTTTAACAAACTGCCCAGACCGTATCCGAATGCAATCAGTGTGATCAGCGGATCGGCGATATTGCCGAGAATGCTGGCAGCCGCCAATTTTTTCCATACCAGAAAATTGCGTTGCCAGACTGGCCAGAAGCGCAATGAGAATTGCGGCAGGGCATAGAGAGTCGCCATGGTCAGTCTCGCATTTCCCGTCCGGTCAGCTTGAGAAACAGATCTTCCAGATTCGCAGGACGATGAACATAGCGCACGCCATCGGTTGCATGCAGCCCATCGAGCAGCAATTGCGCATCATTGGTATAGCAAAACGCCGTTTCACCGCTGATTTCGATGCGGGCGGATTTGCGCCGCCCCTCCGCTTCGGCCCAGGCAAGCGCATTTTCTCCGTATGCTTCGACCACTTCCGCCTCGATATGTTGCGCAATCAACTCGCGCGGCGTTCCTTCGGCAATCATGCGGCCATGGTCTATCACTGCAAGGCGGTTGCACAATCGTTCCGCCTCGTCCATGAAATGCGTGGTCAGGAGAATGGTCTTGCCCTGGCTTAACAGCGTTTTCAGCCTTTCCCAGATCATGTGCCGCGCCTGCGGATCGAGGCCGGTGGTCGGTTCATCCATGAATAACAGATCGGGATCATTGATCAGCGCCCGCGCCAGGGTCAATCGCCGTTTCATACCGCCCGAGAGCTCACTGATACGCGCATCCTTCTTGGCTGCCAGATTGGCGAATTCCAGCAGCTTCGGTATCCGGGATTGGATCTGTATATTGTCGATACCGAAATAGCGGCCGTAGACGAGCAAATTTTCCACCACGGTAAAATCCGGATCGAGATTGTCCGCTTGCGGCACGACACCGACCCGCATGCGCGCGGTGCGTGCATCGGCAGGCACCGGGTTGCCAGCCAGATGAATTTCGCCGCTATCAGGCGTGATGAGCCCGAGGCACAAGCGTAGCGTAGTCGTCTTGCCCGCACCGTTCGGTCCAAGCAAGCCGTAACACTCGCCCCGTCGCAGCGCAAATGACAGGTCGTTGATAACAACCTGTCTCGCGCTGCCTTCGCCATAGGATTTGCGAAGATGAGCAACGGACAGGATGGAAGATGCGGACGGGCGTGACATTTGCGTTATTGATCTTTACATCACATCAGTGGCAGCAAGCTCGGATGATGTCTATTCTCGCCCTTGCCGTTTGCAACAGGGACTCGGTTGGCACATGCGTATCCGGACTGATGCCCGTGGTCTCGACGCTCGGGCATACCATTCAAAAAAACAGTGCACGATAATCTGATGACGCACACCGTTCATTAGCATGACTAATGCAAGAGTCTTCAGTTGAAGAACATCTTGCCATAGTTTCAAGGCAGGCGTAGAAAAGCAAAAGCCAGGCTATGCCTGGCTTTTGCTTGACGTTTTCTTGCGCCTTGTTTCCTGCTTACTCTTCAGCACCTGCGTCAACCGCTTCCGTGATTTCCGGCCGATCGACCAGTTCCACGAATGCCATGGGAGCATTGTCGCCTTGACGGAAACCCATCTTAAGAATGCGCAGGTAGCCGCCATTGCGGGCGGCATAACGCGGGCCGAGTTCGGCAAACAGTTTGACGACCATTTCACGGTCACGCAAACGAGAAAAAGCCAGACGCTTGTTGGCCAATGAATCGGTCTTGCCAAGTGTCAAGATCGGTTCGACAACGCGGCGAAGCTCCTTTGCCTTTGGCAAGGTGGTTTTAATGGCTTCGTGACGCAGCAGGGAAACGGTCATGTTGCGCAGCATCGCCAGACGATGCGACGAAGTGCGATTCAATTTACGGAGGCCGTGACGGTGACGCATGGTATTTCCTTTCAGTTAAGTTTGATTCCAGCTCTTCTATCGATTTCGCAATCGCGGGCCGGTAATATTGGATGTTTCGGCAAATTACACCGCAAAGCCACTGGACACGGAAGAAATCTCGCAATTCACTCCGCGCCCGTGACGCCTCTGCGTTGAAATATCTTGTTTTTTATTTTTCCAAACCGGCTGGTGGCCAGTTTTCAAGTTTCATGCCCAGCGTCAAGCCGCGGGATGCAAGCACTTCCTTGATTTCATTCAGGGATTTGCGACCGAGATTCGGCGTCTTGAGCAATTCATTTTCACTGCGCTGGATCAGATCACCGATGTAATAAATATTTTCGGCTTTGAGACAGTTTGCAGAGCGTACCGTCAATTCCAGATCATCGACTGGACGCAACAGGATCGGATCAACCGCCGGTGCGCGCGACGGCGCTTCCGCAGCTGCTTCCGTGCCTTCCAGCGCAGCAAAGACGTTCAGCTGGTCAACCAGCAAGCGTGCCGACTGGCGGATTGCTTCTTCCGGCGAAATCACGCCGTTGGTTTCGATATTGATAATCAGCTTGTCCAGGTCGGTACGCTGCTCCACGCGCGCGGACTCGACGGAATAGGATACGCGGCGCACCGGAGAGAAAGAAGCGTCAAGAATAATGCGGCCAATCGTCTTGTTCGCATCTTCCGATAGACGCCGTACATTGCCCGGCACATAACCGCGGCCTTTCTCGACCTTGATCTGCATGTCGAGCTTGCCGCCGGCGGTCAGATGCGCAATTACGTGATCCGGATTCACCAGCTCGACGTCGTGCGGCAGATCGATGTCAGAAGCCAGCACATCACCTTCGCCTTCCTTTTTCAAGGTCAGCGTGACTTCATCGCGGTTATGCAGCTTGAACACGACACCCTTCAGGTTCAGCAGCATATCGACTACGTCTTCCTGTACGCCGTCGAGCGAAGAATATTCGTGCACGACGCCGGCAATCGTGACCTCGGTCGGCGCGTAGCCAACCATCGAAGACAACAATACGCGACGCAGTGCGTTGCCAAGAGTATGGCCGTAGCCGCGTTCGAACGGCTCCATCACGACCTTGGCGTGACCAGCGCCTAGTGCTTCGACGTCAATGATACGGGGCTTCAACAGACTGTTTTGCATGGAATGTCCTTTTCAATACCCTCGGCTCGTTACACCGATAAGGCTGATGGCATTACAAAGAAGCCCGCCCCTGGCTTCAGGAGACGGGCGGAAAAATCAAAATTAACGCGAATACAATTCAACGATCAGCGATTCATTGACATCATTGGCAATCTCGGTGCGGTCCGGCATCGACTTGAATACGCCTTCCATTTTCTTCGCATCCACCGAAACCCACGAAGCGATACCGATTTGTTCGGCCAAAGACAGTGATTCAACGATACGGGTCTGCTTTTTCGCTTTTTCGCGGATCGCGACCACATCGCCCGGCTTTACCTGATAGGAAGCGATATTGACTACGATGCCATTCACAGTCAGTGCCTTGTGGCTGACCAGCTGGCGCGCTTCAGCACGGGTAGAACCGAACCCCATGCGATAAGCGACATTGTCCAGACGCGCTTCCAGCAGTTTCAGCAACGTCTCGCCCGTATTACCCTTGCGGCGATCCGCTTCGGCAAAGTAGCGGCGGAACTGACGCTCAAGAATACCGTACATGCGCTTGACTTTTTGCTTTTCACGCAACTGGTTGCCGTAGTCGGAAGTGCGTGCGCCGGAAGTGCGGCCATGCTGTCCTGGCTTGGAGTCGAGTTTGCACTTCGAATCCAGCGAGCGTCGTGCGCTTTTCAGGAACAGGTCAGTGCCTTCACGGCGAGAGAGTTTTGCTTTAGGTCCAATATAACGTGCCACGAGATTTTCCTTTTTTGATCATTGCAAGACTGAGTTCACGCAACACTACGGCGTGGCTCATTACTCAGCTTCCAACATTAAATGACGCCCCGCTCGAATCCATATACGACATGAATCCGCCAGGCGCTAGTCTGATGCAATTGCAATCAGACGGTGGGCTTAAGAACAAAACCCGCCAAGATCATTGGCGGGCAGCTTACTGCTACTGCATTTTCTACCATTGCCAAATAATGCCTGGCACAACGCCGTTCGATTCGAGTTATCTCGATTCGGAATAAAATCGACAGCTTGTCGCTCCCTCCCGAGATCCTGAGTCGATCAAATGCGGCGGCGTTTCGGTGGCCGGCAGCCGTTATGCGGCACTGGCGTTACATCCTGAATCTGCGTGATCTTGATGCCAAGGCCATTCAGTGCACGAACTGCCGACTCGCGGCCAGGGCCAGGACCCTTGATGCGAATTTCCAGATTCTTTACACCGTACTCGACAGCCACCTTGCCGGCAGCTTCAGCCGCGACCTGCGCTGCAAAAGGCGTCGATTTGCGCGAGCCTTTGAAACCTGCGCCGCCAGATGTTGCCCAGGACAATGCATTGCCTTGACGATCGGTGATCGTAATGATGGTGTTATTGAAAGATGCATGAATATGCGCAATACCTTCAGCAACGTTCTTTTTAACTTTTTTACGCACACGTGCTGCTGCGGCGTTATTTGGGGCTTTTGCCATGATTGTTTCCTTGAATCCGACGGCTACTCAAACTGCTTGCTTGGCTTATTTCTTCAGCGAAGCTGCTGCCTTGCGCGGTCCCTTGCGGGTACGTGCATTGGTACGGGTACGCTGGCCGCGAACCGGCAAGCCCTTGCGATGACGCAGGCCGCGATAGCAGCCCAAATCCATCAAACGCTTGATATTCATCGAGACTTCGCGACGCAAATCTCCCTCGACAATGAATCTGCCGATCTCATCGCGCAACTTTTCCAGCTCGTTATCATCCAGGTCCTTGACCTTCTTGGTGGTCGGAACCCCGGTCTTGACGCAAATGGTTTCCGCGCGCGGACGTCCGATACCATAAATCGCAGTCAAGCCGATCACGGTGTGCTGATGGTTGGGGATGTTTACCCCTGCAATACGTGCCATTCGTTATTCCTCGATCAATAACGTTAATTAACCTTGGCGCTGCTTATGGCGCGGCTCCGTGCAAATCACACGAACGACGCCCTTGCGCTTGATGATCTTACAGTTGCGGCAGATCCGCTTGACTGATGCGAGCACTTTCATTTTCGCCCTCTTCTTTCATTTTTAAAATACTGCGGGACCGGGCTTGGTGAAGCCACAGCCTATCCTCAACATAAATCATCATTTGGTGCGGAAAACAATGCGCGCCCGACTCAGATCATAAGGCGTCAATTCCACCGTCACCTTATCACCCGGAAGGATGCGAATGTAATTCATCCGCATCTTGCCGGAAATATGGCCGAGAACAATATGCCCATTTTCCAGCTTGACTCGAAACGTTGCATTCGGAAGGTTTTCAAGAACCTCCCCCTGCATCTGGATAACGTCATCTTTTGCCATGCGGTCCGCTCATTCTCGTGGGAGCTTTTGCCATTACTTTTTATCGCAATGGCATCCCACCCTTGAAATTCGCTTTACGGAGCAACGAGTCATACTGCTGCGACATCACGTAGTTTTGTACCTGCGCCATGAAGTCCATCGTTACCACAACAATAATCAGCAGCGACGTGCCACCAAAATAAAACGGTACTTTCCAGCGTGCGATCAAGAACTCCGGCAACAAGCATACCAGCGTGATATATACCGCACCAGCCAAAGTTAACCGCGTCAAAATCTTGTCAATATAGCGCGCCGTCTGATCTCCTGGACGAATCCCCGGTACAAACGCACCGCTCTTCTTCAGATTGTCTGCCGTCTCTTTGCTATTAAATACCAAAGCGGTATAAAAGAAGCAAAAGAATACAATGGCAATCGCATACAGCAGCGCATGAATCGGCTCGCCTGGCGCCAACGAGGCCGCCAGATCCTTCAGAAACCGGATGAACGGATTATTCGTATCGCCCGATGTGAACCAGCTCGTAATTGTCGCCGGGAACAAAATGATCGAAGATGCAAAAATCGGTGGTATTACGCCCGACATATTCAACTTCAACGGCAAATGACTACTTTGACCGCCATAAATCTTGTTGCCCACCTGGCGTTTCGCATAATTAACCAAAATCTTGCGCTGGCCGCGTTCAATAAATACAACCACGAAGGTTACGGCAGCAACGATCACGCAAATCAAAATCGCCGACAGCGCATTCATCGATCCGGTACGAACCAATTCAAACAATCCACCCAATGCATTGGGTAAACCTGCAGCAATGCCGGCAAAAATAATGATCGAAATTCCGTTGCCCAGACCGCGCTCGGTAATCTGCTCACCCAGCCACATCAGGAACATCGTTCCGGTCACCAGCGTCACAACCGTCGTAAAACGAAACGCCAAACCGGGATCCAGCACCAGGCCGGCTTGCGACTCCAGCGCAACTGCAATGCCCAAAGCCTGAAATGTCGCCAGAACCAGCGTGCCGTAGCGTGTGTATTGCGTAATCTTGCGGCGCCCGGATTCGCCTTCCTTCTTCAATGCTTCGAGTTGCGGCGAAACGACCGACATCAATTGCATGATGATCGACGCCGAGATATACGGCATGATTCCAAGTGCAAAAACCGTGAAGCGCGATAAGGCGCCACCAGAGAACATGTTAAACATGCCCAAGATGCCGCCCTGATTCTGATTGAACAGTTGCGACAACTGCGTCGGATCAATCCCGGGTACCGGGATATGCGCGCCAACACGATAAACCACTAATGCCGCCAGCAAGAACCACAAGCGTCCCCAAGGGAATCCACTTGCAGCGCTCTTGGCTAGTTGAGGAGCAGTCGCCAATATTTACTCCGGTTAAACCGTTCGCTTACGCAACCGAACCGCCAGCGGCTTCAATTGCAGCTTTTGCACCTTTGGTTGCAATTACGCCTTTCAGCGTAATCTTTTTCGTGATTTCACCCGACAGGATGACACGTGCAACGCGCGTCAATTCAGAGATCAAACCGGCTTGTTTCAATGCCAGCATATCGACTTCCGGTACGGGCAGCTTGTCCAGATCGCCGAGGCGCACTTCCGCTTTGAACGGTGTTGCCAGCGACTTGAAACCACGCTTCGGCAAACGGCGTTGCAGTGGCATCTGACCACCCTCGAAACCAACCTTGTGAAAACCACCGGCACGAGATTTCTGGCCTTTGTGACCACGACCCGCAGTCTTGCCAATGCCCGATCCAATACCGCGGCCTACGCGACGTTTTGCGTGTTTTGCGCCATCGGCGGGCTGAATGTTGTTCAATTCCATGATTTGCTCCGTTCGCAAGCCTTGCGGCTTACGACACCACTTTCACGAGATACGATACTTTATTGATCATGCCGCGTACTGACGGCGTGTCCTGCAGTTCGGAAACCGAGTTCACGCGACGCAGACCAAGACCGCGCACTGTTGCACGATGGCTTTCGCGCGTGCCGATCAGCCCCTTGACCAATTGCACTTTGACTGTTTTTGTCATTTTGATCACCTCAGCCCAGAATTTCTTCAATGGATTTGCCACGCTTGGCAGCAATTTCCGAAGGCGTATTCATCTTGGACAAGCCGTCGATCGTTGCACGGACCATATTGTATGGGTTCGTCGAACCGTTGGACTTTGCAACCACATTGGTCACGCCCATCACTTCGAAAATTGCGCGCATTGGGCCACCCGCGATCACGCCGGCACCATCCTTGGCGGGCGACATCATTACCGACGACGCGCCATGCTTGCCGGTTACGGTATGTTGCAACGTGCCGTTTTTCAGCGTCACCTTGATCATCTTGCGACGCGCTTCTTCCATTGCTTTTTGCACTGCGACCGGCACTTCTTTTGATTTGCCCTTGCCCATGCCGATACGGCCATCACCGTCGCCGACTACGGCCAGCGCTGCAAAACCCATGATACGGCCACCTTTGACCACTTTGGTCACACGGTTAACCGCAATCATTTTCTCGCGCATGCCATCATCCGGCTTTTCGCTTTGCATTTTGGATTGCATTTTTGCCATGACGATTCTTCCTTAGAACTTCAGACCAGCTTCACGCGCAGCTTCAGCAACTGCCTTGATACGGCCGTGATAACGGAAACCGGAGCGATCAAACGCAACTTCAGCAATACCGGCTTGCAGCGCCTTCTCAGCTACGCGCTTGCCCACCAGGGCTGCCGCTGCGGCATTGCCGCCCTTGCCCGATTGGCCAGCCAGCTCTTGACGTACTTCTGCTTCGAGTGTGGAGGCGGACGCCAATACCTTTGCGTCCGGACTGGTGATTGTGGCGTAAATATGCAAATTGGTGCGATGCACTGCCAGGCGATTCACCTTTAATTCTGCGATCTTGGCACGGGTTTGACGTGCGCGGCGCAGACGTGATTGTTTCTTGTCCATCGTCACCCTCTATTACTTCTTCTTGGTTTCTTTAAGCGTCACCACTTCGTCCGCATAACGGACGCCCTTGCCCTTGTAAGGCTCGGGGCTGCGGTAAGCACGAACTTCAGCTGCGGTCTGACCCACCTTTTGCTTATCGATTCCCTTGATCAGGATTTCGGTTTGCGTTGGTGTTTCGCACTTCACGCCTTGCGGCATCTGATGCACGACCGGATGCGAAAAACCAAGTGACAGATTCAGATTATCGCCCTGTACTTGCGCACGATAACCCACACCTACCAAAGAAAGTTTTTTCTCAAAACCTTTGGTGACGCCGTTGACCATGTTATTGATCAATGCACGCAAGGTGCCGGACATCGCATTCGCTTCGCGGCTGTCATTGGCAGGCTCAAACGTCAGCGTGCCATTGTCATTTTTAACATTTACCAAGCCAGTAAGACTCTGGGACAACACTCCCAACGGGCCCTTAACTACGATCTGCTCTGCGCTAATGGTCGCTTCCGCGCCCTTCGGCAGTGCAATCGGCATTTTACCTACACGAGACATGTTGCACTCCTTATGCCACGTAGCAAATTACTTCGCCGCCGACACCGGTTGCGCGCGCTTTGCGGTCTGTCATGACGCCCTTTGGGGTCGATACAATCGCGACACCCAAGCCATTCATTACACTTGGAATATCATCCTTGCCTTTATAGATGCGCAGCCCTGGACGGGATACGCGCTCCAGGCGCTCGATAACCGGGCGACCGGCATAATATTTCAAACCGATTTTCAACTCCGCCTTGCCTGCAGCTTCAGACACTGCGAAATCTTCTATGTAACCCTCGTCCTTCAGGACGTTGGCAATGGCAACTTTCACTTTCGACGACGGCATGACCACCAGGGTCTTCTGTACGCCTTGTGCGTTGCGGATGCGGGTCAGCATATCGGCGATAGGATCGCTCATACTCATAGCTTGTTCCCCTATTACCAGCTAGCTTTAGTCATACCCGGAATCTCGCCTCGCATGGCGACTTCACGGAGCTTGGTGCGGCCCAATCCGAATTTGCGGAACGTGCCGCGCGGACGACCGGTCAGCGCACAACGATTACGTTGGCGTGTCGGATTGGCATTACGCGGCAATGCCTGTAATTTCAGGCGCGCCTCGTAGCGCTCTTCTTCCGATTTCGATTGGTCATCAATGATTGCCTTCAACTCGGCGCGCTTGCCAGCAAATTTTTTCACCAGGTCGGCGCGCTTTTGTTCACGGTTAATCAGTGCCAGTTTTGCCATGGCAACCTCAGTTTCTGAACGGAAATTTAAATGCGGCGAGGAGGGCTTTCGCTTCATCGTCGGTCTTGGCAGTTGTCGTGATACTGATATTCATGCCACGCAATGCATCAATTTTGTCGTATTCAATCTCAGGGAAAATAATTTGCTCTTTTACCCCGATATTGTAATTACCACGACCATCGAACGCCCGTCCGGATACACCACGGAAATCGCGTACGCGCGGCAGCGCAACAGTAACCAAGCGATCAAGAAATTCATACATGCGCGCACCGCGCAAGGTAACCATGCAACCGATTGGATAACCTTCGCGAATCTTGAAGCCCGCAATTGCCTTACGCGCCTTGGTGACGACCGGCTTCTGGCCAGCAATCTTTGTCAAATCACCAACCGCGTGCTCGATGATTTTCTTGTCTGCAACCGCTTCCGACAAACCCATATTAAGGGTAATCTTGGTCAAACGCGGAACTTCCATTGCCGACTTATAGCCGAATTTTTCGGTCAAGCCGCCAACGACTTTTTCTTTATAGAATGCTTGGAGACGTGCCATGTCTTATACCTTCACGACTTCGCCGCTGGATTTGTAAATGCGAACTTTCTTACCATCCACATCCTTGAAACCAACACGATCTGCCTTGCCAGTAGCTGCATTGAACAATGCAACATTGGACACATGAATTGGCATCAGCTTATCGACGATGCCGCCAGTATTACCAGTCATCGGGTTCGGCTTGGTCGCTTTTTTGGCAACATTGACGCCATCAACCACGATATGTTCAGCATCGACGCGCTGCTTGACGACGCCGCGCTTACCCTTGTCTTTACCAGTCAGGACGATGACTTCGTCGTTTTTCCGAATCTTATCCATGACAACTCCTTACAGAACTTCAGGCGCAAGCGACACGATTTTCATGAAGCGCTCGGAGCGCAGCTCACGTGTAACCGGCCCGAATATACGCGTACCGATTGGCTCAAGCTTGGCATTCAACAAAACTGCTGCATTGGCATCAAATTTCACCAAAGAACCATCCTGGCGACGCACTCCCTTGGCGGTACGCACCACAACCGCATTATAAATTTCGCCTTTTTTAACGCGCCCACGAGGAGCCGCTGACTTGACGGTTACCTTGATAATGTCGCCAATACTCGCATAACGACGCCTGGAACCACCCAGCACCTTGATGCACATGACTTCACGCGCACCGGTGTTATCGGCCACTTCGAGCCGGCTTTCAGTTTGAATCATAATTTTTTCTTTCCCAACTTAACCCGCCGGCCCACACAATGCGGACTCGCGGTTAGTCTTGGTCTCGCCAACCACCTCCCAAAAGAGGCACGCTGATTGAGTGGACAACTTCCAAAACTTCTTGCTATTACGAATATTGAACTTGCGCAACGCAACCAAATTACTCTAGCAAGGCTGATCAACAAGAACGAAGCCAAACATTATTACATCTAAATGGTAGGCACGCAACAACTTTTCAGTTTATTCGGGACAGCACGATTACAGAGTTGTTCTGCCCGAGTAAATTCACGATTTTTCCATCAGACTTACACTACTTGGGCTTCTTGCATCACACGGGTAATGGTCCACGCCTTGGTTTTCGAAATCGGGCGGCACTCCTGAATCTCAACCACGTCGCCTTCCTTGGCCTGGTTATTTTCATCATGCGCATGATATTTGTTGGAGCGCATGATGATCTTGCCGTACAGCGGATGCTTGACGCGACGCTCGATCAGCACAGTTACGGTCTTATCCATCTTGTCTGAGACCACCTTGCCAATCAGCGTGCGCTTGAGCGCTTGTTTCACTTGATCGTTCATTATTTGGCGTCCTTCTGATTCATGACCGTCTTCACGCGTGCGATGTCGCGGCGCACTTTCTTGAGCTGCGAGGTGTTATTCAGCTGCTGCGTTGCAATCTGCATGCGCAGGCCGAATTGCGCCTTCAACAAATCATTCAGCTCTTTGCTGAGAGCTGAATGATCTTTTCCGCGGAGTTCAGATGCTTTCATATTCCACTCCAATTATTGGCCGACTTGGCGAACGACAAACGTCGTCGACAGCGGCAGTTTCGCAGCGGCCAAGCGGAAGGCTTCGCGCGCGAGAGCTTCATCAACGCCATCCATTTCGTACAATACTTTGCCAGGTTGAATTTCAGCGACATAGTATTCAGGATTGCCCTTGCCGTTACCCATACGGACTTCAGCCGGCTTTTGCGAAATCGGCTTGTCCGGGAAAATACGGATCCAGATACGACCACCGCGCTTGATGTGGCGCGTCATTGCTCGCCGAGCAGCCTCAATTTGTCGAGCAGTAATGCGACCGCGGACAACGGCTTTCAGGCCGAATTCGCCGAACGAAACAGCAGTACCGCGCTCATGCGAAATACCCTTGTTGCGACCCTTTTGTTCTTTACGATATTTTCTGCGTGCTGGTTGCAGCATGATTATTCTCCTGCTTTCTCAGCCGGGGCAACAACTGCGCCATCCGGTTTTTTCGCGCGAACCCGTTTTGCGCCGGGCGCACCTGCACCGGGCGCACCTGCGCCTTGGCCTTCAGGGCGCTGGCTGCGGGGACGACTTCCCGGCTTGCCATCATCCCTACGTGGGCCGCGACGCTTCTTGTCTTCGTCAACTGGCGTATCGAGAGTCGGCGCTTCACCGTTGGCAAGGCGATCACCTTTATATACCCAAACTTTGATGCCAATGATGCCATAGGTTGTTTCTGCTTCGCCAAAACCGTAATCGATATCGGCACGCAGAGTGTGCAAAGGTACGCGACCTTCGCGATACCATTCCTTGCGGGCTATTTCGATGCCATTCAGGCGACCGGAAGACATGATCTTGATGCCCAGCGCACCTAGACGCATTGCATTTTGCATCGCACGCTTCATTGCGCGACGAAACATAATGCGCTTTTCAAGTTGCTGCGCGATCGAGTCGGCAATCAATTGCGCATCTACTTCCGGCTTGCGGATTTCTTCGATATTGACATGAACCGGTACGCCCATCATCTTGCCGAGAGCGGACTTCAGCACTTCAATATCCTCGCCCTTCTTGCCGATGACGACGCCAGGACGCGAGCTATAAATCGTGATACGCGCATTCTTCGCCGGACGTTCAATGATGACGCGGCCAACGGAAGCGTTCTTCAGTTTCTTCTTAAGATAGTCGCGAACCTTCAGGTCTTCGTTGAGCATGGTGGCAAAATTGCTATTGCCAGCATACCAGCGCGAAGCCCAGTTACGCGTTACCGAAAGACGGAAACCGGTTGGATGAATTTTCTGTCCCATCGTGACTCCTTAGTTGCCGACAGTCACGAAAATGTGACAGGATTGCTTAGAAATGCGATCACCACGACCTTTTGCGCGCGCGGTAAAGCGCTTCAGGATGGTGCCCTTTTCAACGCAAATCGCCTTGATTTTCAACTCATCGATATCGGCACCATCATTGTGCTCAGCATTCGCAATCGCGGATTCGAGTACCTTCTTGATGATGACCGCACCTTTTTTCGGGCTGAAGGTCAGGATGTTGAGCGCTTGATCAACTTTTTTGCCGCGAATCAGGTCGGCGACCAGTCGACCTTTTTGGTGCGACAGTCGCACGCCGCGGAGGGTAGCTGTAGTTTCCATCATCGGACCTTATTTCTTAGCCTTTTTATCTGCGGCGTGCCCCTTGAACGTGCGGGTCAGCGCGAATTCGCCGAGCTTGTGACCGACCATATTTTCAGATACATAAACCGGCACATGCTGCTTGCCATTATGTACCGCGATGGTCAAACCGATGAAATCCGGCATGATGGTCGAGCGGCGAGACCAGGTCTTGATCGGCTTTTTGTCTTTAATCGCTTGCGCGGTTTCGACTTTTTTCACCAGGTGGGCGTCACAGAACGGCCCTTTTTTCAATGAACGTGTCATGTGTTATCCCTTATTTCTTGCCACGGCGCGAGACAATCATTGAAGTCGTGCGCTTGTTGCTGCGCGTCTTCTTGCCTTTGGTCTGCTGACCCCACGGCGATACCGGGTGACGCCCTGCAGAAGTACGGCCTTCACCACCACCATGCGGGTGGTCGATCGGATTCATGACCACACCCCGCACGGTTGGGCGGACACCGCGCCAACGCGTTGCACCGGCCTTGCCGATCTTGCGCAAATTGTGCTCGCCATTTCCAACTTCACCAACCGTTGCGCGGCACTCGATATGTACGCGACGCACTTCGCCCGAGCGCAGGCGCACCTGAGCATAAGTTCCCTCACGCGCCATCAGCACCACACCAGCACCCGCGGTGCGCGCCATTTGAGCACCCTTGCCAGGCAGCATTTCAACGCAGTGCATTGTGGTACCGACCGGGATGTTGCGAATCGGCAGGCAGTTACCCGCCTTGATCGGCGCCTCCGAGCCATTCATCAATTGATCACCGACAGCAATGCCCTTCGGGGCAATAATATAATGCCGTTCGCCATCGGCATAGCACAGTAATGCGATATTGGCGGTGCGATTCGGATCGTATTCCACGCGTTCCACTTTCGCTGGAATACCATCCTTGATACGACGAAAATCTATCACGCGATAGTGTTGCTTGTGGCCACCGCCGATATGACGAGTGGTAATCCGGCCGTTGTTGTTACGACCCGCGGATTTTGATTTCTTTTCGATCAGGGCATCAAATGGACGCCCCTTGTACAGGTCGGGATTGACGACCTTGACCATGCCACGGCGACCAGCCGATGTCGGCTTCATTTTCACGAGTGCCATTATTTAGCCTCCTCGGTGAAGTTGATCTCCTGACCTGGCTTCAGGCATACAAACGCACGCTTGGTGTGATTGCGACGTCCATTAAAGCGGCCAGTTCGTTTTTGCTTGCCTTGACGATTCGCCATCTGAACAGATTCGACTTGAACCTTGAACAGCAGTTCGACGGCAGCCCTGATTTCCGGCTTGGTCGCATCTGGCGCAACGAGAAAGACAACTTGCTCATTTTTCTCTGCAACCATGGTCGATTTTTCAGAGATCACGGGTGCGAGCAGCACTTTCATCAAGCGCTCTTCGCTATGTTTCACGATCGCGTTCATGCCAGCATCTCCTCAATCTTGGCCAATGCCGGCTTGGTGATCAGCACTTTTTTGTAGAACACCAGCGAAACAGGGTCGGCGTGACGTGGCTCGACGATCAGCACGTTCGGCAAATTGCGCGATGCGAGCAACAGATTTTCGTCAAGAGTATCAGTAATCAGCAAGACAGAATCCAGTCCCATGCCTTTCAGCTTTTGCGCCAACAGCTTGGTCTTGGGCGCATCAATTGAAATGCCTTCAACAATTGACAATCGGCCTTCACGCGCCAACTGCGACAGTATCGAGCAAACGCCCGCGCGATACATTTTCTTGTTGAGCTTGTGCGAAAAATTCTCTTCCGGTGAATTCGGGAAGATGCGGCCGCCGCCGCGCCACAATGGCGAAGACGACATACCAGCACGAGCACGACCTGTGCCTTTTTGGCGCCATGGTTTCTTGGTCGTGTGATGCACTTCTTCACGATCTTTTTGCTTGCGATTGCCGCTGCGCGCATTTGCTTGATAGGCAACCACGACCTGGTGAATCAGCGCCTCATTATAGTCGCGACCGAAAATCGTATCCGGTGCAGCGACATTCGAAGCAGCTTGTCCCTGGTCATTCAGGAGCTGAAGTTCCATTGATTAGGCTCCCTTCTTTGCTTTGACTTTTACAGCAGGCGACACGACGACCTGGCCGTTTTTCGCACCCGGGATCGCACCCTTAACCATCAACAACTGGCGCTCAGCATCGACCCTGGCAATTTCAAGATTCTGCACCGTACAAGTGTCATCACCCATATGACCAGTCATGCGCTTACCCGGAAAAACGCGTCCCGGATCCTGCGCCATGCCGATGGAACCCGGCACATTATGCGACCGGGAATTACCATGAGAAGCGCGTCCGGATTTAAAGTTGTATCGCTTGATCGTGCCAGCATAGCCTTTACCGATAGACACGCCTTGCACGTCCACTTTTTGACCAGCCTCAAATAGGCTAACTGCAATGGTGTCACCAGCCTTCAACTCGGAAGCCTGCGCCACATCGATGCGAAATTCTTTAAGGATAGTGCCAGCCTCAACACCTGCTTTGGCGTGATGACCAGCGGCGGCTTTATTCACGCGCGAAGCGCGACGAGTGCCGAATGCGACCTGCACAGCGGAATAACCATCTGTATCAGGCATTTTGATTTGCGTCACGCGATTGTTCGACACGTCCAGCACGGTTACAGGAATCGAATCCCCATCATCCGTGAAAATGCGCATCATACCAACCTTGCGACCAACAAGGCCTAGGCTCATTGTTTTCTCCATTCCCGCCTGCGATTGGACGGGGCTGATGTTTGTACTACTTGAAACGTATTTGATACGAAGACCGCATCAAATACCGAAGCCGAACAGTATAACCCGGGAATCAACGCTTTTCAACATAATGGTATGAAATTGTTGCGCCGGGTTTTACTTCAGCATAGAAGCACCGTGTAGAGCTGCAGAGTTCAAGATGACTAATTATCCGGCAGCTCTGCAACTTTTCTCGATTTCTTCGGTTTATGCTTTTATTGCAGCTTGATTTCCACGTCGACACCAGCCGGCAAATCCAGCTTCATCAGCGCGTCAACCGTTTTGTCGGTCGGATCGACGATATCCATCAACCGCTGGTGCGTGCGAATCTCGAATTGATCGCGCGATGTCTTGTTGACGTGCGGCGAACGCAGTACGTCGAAACGCTGGATACGCGTCGGCAGTGGAACCGGGCCCTTGACTACTGCGCCGGTGCGCTTGGCAGTTTCAACAATTTCCAGTGCGGATTGATCGATCAAGCGATAATCGAAAGCTTTCAGACGGATGCGGATTTTCTGATTTTGCATGATGTTTCCCTTAAAGAGCGAGCCGCGAGCACGTTATCGCTCGCGGCAATATTTAATCAAAGAGCGACGGTAATTCCCGCAACCCTGTTATTCGATGATCTTGGCGACCACGCCGGCGCCGACGGTACGGCCGCCTTCGCGAATGGCAAAGCGCAGGCCTTCTTCCATGGCAATCGGATTGATCAGCATCACCGTGATCGACACGTTGTCGCCCGGCATGACC
>DATEZO010000152.1:0-2759 GCA_035255485.1 Burkholderiaceae bacterium | reverse complement strand
GTCGTATTCGAGCGTCGGCGTGATGGTCTGCGCCGGCAGCGCGGTGAGTGCGGCGAAATCGAACGTGTGCGCCCGGTCGAAAGCCACGCCCTGCTTCTTCATCATCTGGTCCAGCGCGGGGTCGAGCGGGCCGCGGTTGCCTCGACCGATGGAGCCGGTGACTGTCAACAGTACCGGACCGCCTACGGAAGATGCCTGTTTCGCCGCATGTGCGGCCGCCGGAAGTACGGCAGCGCCTGCTGCTGCGGCCAGAAACCCACGCTTGTTCAAGAGGCTCCCCCTATGTCGATGACGATGTGCGATTGTAGCGGACGCTTTCTGGTGCCGGCGCTGGTGGGCAAGCATGGATATATCGATGTTCGCAATCGCTCGACCTGGAAACAGGATCGACGCCGGCTGTTTGCCGAAGAGCGGTTCGGAACCGGCAACAGCTCAAGGCAGATCAATGCTGCCTTTGCAGACGATCGTTAAGGAGCACATTCTGCTCCTGCAGCATGGCGATGATCTGCTCGTTCTGCTCGCGTAAGCGTGGCAACACCGACATGACCAGTTTCGGTGGCGAGCTATCGGGAAGGCTCGCCATCATCTGCTCCATATGCCGAAGCATTCGCCGGTTGAATGCAGCACCGAGGCGGTGACGTTTTGCCGTGGAAAAAAGATAGCGGAAGGCGATCGCCCCTCCAATGACGGCGGCTCCAAGAACAATGGCTTTGTTCATACATCCTCCTAATGGCGAACTCCGTTCGCCAAGCATTCCTCGCGCGTTCATGCGCAGTGAAAACATGCGCCACTGGAACCGACGGGATATCGAAGGGCGGCAGTAGAAGTTAGCGTCGCTTACGAAGCAATGCGGAGGCTACGAGTGCGACGCCGATGACGATGCTTAGGATAGGTATGAAGCCACCGGGAATCGGCTCTTCGCCAATGTTGAGTTTGAGTAGTTCCCAGGCACCGGCCACAACCACGAGAATTCCCATGACTAGCCAGAATCCCTCAACGGGCAGGTTGAAGTGCATTCTTCCCATCTGCCCCCCGAGCAGAATGATGCCAATGCCCAGCAGCCCTATGCCCCAGCCAACATCCGCAAGGAAAGCTATCCCTATCCAGATAAAGAAGATGCCCCAACCGACGGCGTCCAGCTTCTTGATCAAAATATGTCTGTCTTCCCCAGTTTGATCGTGCTTGCTGTTTGCCATGTTTCACCTCATCGCTTTGCCGGTAACAGCGAACCAGCTACGAACAGCATAATACAAATTCAGCAGGGCTCAATCGGAGCGGAGAGAGCTGGTGTGATGCACTTTTTTGCTCAAAATCCTTGAAGCACTGCTACTGAACTTGATGACTCAGTAGAAGTTCGCTTTTGAGTGCCAAATTGGGTTTTGATTGTCTGCTACTGGCTGCACTCGACCAGCAGCCAAGCGACGTGTATCGGTCGCTTGCGGTTAAGCACCCGTTTCAATGGCGCGATCAAGTTTCCGGCAAGCCTGATAACACCACTGTTCTATGTGCGAAAGAGTTATCGGGCTGCGCACTCCCATGTGGCCCCGGAATATACGCGAGGCGCAGACTCTTCCCTGAAAATCGTGCATGACGGAGGGCCCTTTCGCCACTTGTGCGGCGGGATGGCGGAATTTTTTCTTGTTCCCGGGGCCTGCGGCGACTGGCTGAAATAAGATAGCGCCAATGTCCCAGTGCATGGCCGCCGACCAGGCGCGCCATGGGCGGCCCTCTTCCTCTTCAACGCGATGCCCGGTGCACCGGCTATATGAAACTCGAATTCAACCCCGCAGACCTGGAAGCCATGCTCGACACCTGGCGCCAGTCCACTGACCTGGAAATGGCAATGACGGACCAGTTCAGGATCTACATGATGGCCAACCGGCGGCAGATCCTGGAAAACCTGGTGCAGACTGGCAGCGGCTGGGAGCAGCTGCTGCGCTGCGCGCACCCACTGGATGCCGACGACAAGGCGGCGCTGCGCGCAGTGCGGGAAAAACTCAACGCCTTCGTCGCGTGGGCGGCCGCCGAACTGGACGGCCTGGATGGCCTCGGCTGACGCGCCAGGCGAAAGGACGAACATGCCCTGCACGCATCACGACGGTATCGACATTTATTACGAAGTGCACGGCGCCGGACCGCCGCTGGTACTGTTGCACGGCTTTGCCGCGCAATCGGCGCAATGGAAAGCCTATGGCTATGTCGGCGCGCTGCAGCGATCGCACCAGGTCATCCTGATCGACGCGCGTGGCCACGGCAAAAGCGCCAAGCCGCATGCGCGCAGCGCCTACCTGCTGGAGCGGCGCCTGGCCGATATCGTCGCGGTACTGGACGAGCTGGGCATCGGCCGCGCGCATTTTTGCGGCTATTCGATGGGCGGCTGGCTCGCGTTCGGCATGGCTTTCCATTATCCGCAGCGGGTGGCGTCGCTCATCGTCGGCGGCGCCCATCCGTATGAAGAGCGATTCGACGCTTTCGATGGTGTCGACGGCAGCGATGTGGATGCATTCATCGCGGCGCTGGAGCGCTTCATCGGCGAGCGGATCTCCAGTCAGGCGCGCACCTACATTCTGCACAACGACCTTGCCGCGCTATGTGCGGCGGCAAACGATCGCGCCAGTTTTGCGCCGTGCCTGCACGCGCTGTCCGTGCCGCTGCTGCTGTTCGTCGGCGACCGGGACCAGCGCCTGGCACTGGTGCGACGTGCGGCTGACGTGATCGCAGGCGCACGGCTGGTCGTGCTGCCCGGGCAAAATCATGCA
>DATEZO010000151.1:0-2790 GCA_035255485.1 Burkholderiaceae bacterium | reverse complement strand
TGCGCTGCAGCCAGGCTACGACGGCATCCGATTCGGTGGCCCGGAGCCGCACAGCCCTGGCCCTGCGCCTCTTCGCCGGCAGACGGAGAGCGCTCCGCAGGTGTCGGGCCAGGGCCCGCGCACAGCAGGATTGTCTTCAATACGTTACCATCATCCGGCGGCGCATTCCGGTTGCCGATCCACTCATCATGAAAGCAATGCCTATGAAACTTTATTTCAGCCCTGGTGCCTGCTCCTTGTCTCCGCACATCGTATTGTGCGAAGCCGGCATGACATTTGATCTTGAGAAAGTCGATCTCGGCGCAAAGCGTACTGCTGGCGGCCTTGATTTCAGCACCATCAATCCCAAGGGTTATGTGCCGGTATTGGAGCTCGACAATGGCGAGCGCCTGACCGAAGGGCCGGCCATCGTGCAATATCTGGCCGATCTGGCGCCGCAGAAACAGCTGGCCCCGCCGGCCGGCAGCATGGAACGCTATCACCTGATCGAATGGCTGAATTTCATTTCCACCGAACTGCACAAGGGATTCAGTCCCCTGTTCAAGGCCGACATGCCGCTGGAAGCAAAGGAGATCGCGCGCAAGACGCTGACGCAGCGCATCGGCATCGTTGCGGACCAGTTGCAGCGTTCCGCCTATCTTGCCGGCGAACAGTTCAGCGTTGCCGACGCTTATCTGTTTACCGTGCTGAGCTGGGGCCGGCATGTAAAACTCGACCTGGCATCGTGGCCTGCCGTCGACTCGTATCTGAAGCGGATTGCGGATCGGCCCGCCGTGCGCGCCGCCATGATGGCGGAAGGCTTGATCAAGGCTTGACTGTCAATGCATGCCGCGACCATCCACGATCACGTCCGGGCCAGCCACCGTCTTGCATGAAAACGAAAAACAAAGCCAATCCGAGCAATCATCGCGTCGCCCTGGTGCTGCAAGGCGGCGGCGCAATGGGCGCCTACCAGGCAGGCGTCTACCAGGCATTGCATGAATACGACCTGGCGCCCGACTGGGTGGTCGGCACATCAATCGGCGCCATCAATGCCGCCATCATCGCCGGCAACCATCGCGGCGTCCGGCTGGCCAGGCTGAAGGAATTCTGGCATGGCATCGCGCATCCCGACCTGCTCGACATGCGCCGGGTGGCAGACCCGATGCGCAAATTCAATACCTGGCTGGCAACCGCGGATGCGACGATGCGAGGCGTGCCGGGCTTTTTCGTGCCGCGTCCGTTGAATCCGTTTTGCGCCGGCTTGCCGGTGCCTCCCGAGGCTGCCAGCTTTTACGATACCCGCGACTTGGCCGCCACCCTGGAAAAGCTGGTGGACTTCCCGTACCTGAACACGCCGGGCGGGATGCGGCTGACCGTCAATGCGATGCGGGTCACCACCGGTGCGCTCGCCAGTTTCGACAGCCAGTCCCACGCCCTGGGCATCGAACACATCCTGGCCAGCGGTGCGTTGCCGCCCGGTTTTCCGCCGGTGCGCATCGATGGCGAGCTGTATTGGGACGGCGGCCTGTTTTCCAACACGCCGCTGGAAACCGTGCTGGATGAGGAACCGCAGGTCGACACCCTCTGCTTCATGGTGGATTTGTGGAGCGCCAAGGGGCCGGAGCCGCACACCCTGGAAGAAGTGCAAACCCGCCAGAAGGATGTGATGTATGCATCGCGTTCCCGCCGCCACATCGACAATTATCTGCGCACGCATCAATTGCGGCGCATCGCGCGCGCGCTGTACAACCAGTTGCCGCCGGAATCGAAGCACGCGCTCCCTCCCGAGGATCTTGCCGCCATCGGCACCGACACCACCATGCATATCGTGCGCCTGGTCTATGCGGGGCGCGACTGGCACATGGCATCGAAAGACATCAATTTTTCCCTGGGATCGATCGAATGGCGCTGGGAACAGGGCTATCGCGATGCGACGCGCGCCATCGAACATGCCGGCTGGACTTCATTCGTTCCCGCCGAAACCGGCGTCATCGTGCATGAATTGACGTCGGAACGGGCGTCGAAGTAGGTTCTGGCGCCGCTTTATACTATCCACGTGTATTTTTCAATGCCAGCATTGTCATTGCGCGTTTAACAGCATTTTTCGCTATACTCCCTATATATGGCATGTTGCGTGCAGTTCGAAGGCCGGCGCACTATCCCGCTCTCGCGCTACATCGGTTCCGGCTGATGGAAACAGAATCCCTGCCCGTAGCGGATGCCGATCTCGTGCAGGCGCGGCAGCAGGCGCTCGCTTTCCACATGCTTGGCGATGCTCTGGATGCGCATGGCTTGCGCGATGCGGCGGATCGATTCCGCCATGGCCTGATCGACCGGATCGTCGGCGATGCCCTTGATGATGCCGCCATCAATCTTCAGATAATCCACCGGCAGCGATTTCAGATACGCGAATGATCCCAGGCTGCCGCCAAAGTCATCCAGCGCGAGCCGGCAGCCGGCGGCCTTGAGCGCCTGCATGAAGCTGAGGGTACGGTGGAAATGCGCAATGGCGGCGGCTTCAGTGATTTCAAAGCAGATTCGCCCGGGCGGCATGCTGCTCATCTGCAATTCCTGCAGGACGAATTCCTGGAAATGCGGATCGACGATCGATGCACCCGACAGATTGATGGCGATGAATGATTCGGCGTCTGCCGCAAACCAGCGTGCCGGCAGCTTGCGCAGCACCTGCGCCACGACCCAGCGATCGATCGCCGGCAGCATGCCGCAGCGTTCGGCAGCCGGGATGAACGTCATCGGCAACAGCAGTTGTCCCTGTTCATCGCGATAGCGCAGCAGCACTTCATGCTG
>DATEZO010000150.1:0-17331 GCA_035255485.1 Burkholderiaceae bacterium | reverse complement strand
GATCGGTTTTGCGGTTCATTCAAGCTGTACGCACCGGACGGATCGCCGATTCCGCATGCGCAGTGCTGGATGGCGCTGGCGCTGCGCGACAATGCCGAATATGACGGGCATGAAATCGTGATCGAACGGCCTGACGGCAGTCGTTGCACCGTATTGGCGCATGCTAATCCCTTTTGCAACCAGCGAGGCGAAGTGATTGGTGCAATGAATGTGCTGATCGATATCAGCGAACGCAAGCGGATTGAAGATGCCCTGCGCGAGGCGGACCGCAACAAGAGCGATTTCCTGGCGATGCTGGCGCATGAGCTGCGCAATCCGCTGGCGCCGATCCGCAACGGCCTGCAGGTCATGCGGCTGGCGGGCAATGACATCGACACGATTACGCAGGTGCGCGGCACGATGGAACGTCAACTCGTGCACATGGTGCGCCTGATCGACGATCTGCTCGATGTGTCGCGGATTGCCAACGGCAAGATCGAATTGCGCAAGGAGTACTTCGATATCACGTGTGCGCTGTACGACGCATTGGAAACCTGCCGGCCGCTGACGGAAGCCGCCGGGCACGAGCTGCGGATAGAATCGCCGGCGAAGCCGGTCATGGTGCATGCCGACCGCACCCGGCTGGCGCAGGTGTTCGGCAATCTGCTGGGGAATAGCGTCAAATATACCGCCCAGGGCGGCCATATCCGCGTCAGTGTCGAACGGCATGGTACGGATGCGGTCGTCAGTATCCGCGATGATGGCATCGGCATTGCGACGGAGATGCTGCCGAAGATCTTTGACATGTTCGCGCAGGCGGACCGGTCGTTTGAAAAATCGAGCAGCGGTTTGGGAATCGGGCTGAGCCTGGTGCGGGGCCTGATCGAAATGCATGGGGGCACGGTGGAAGCCTATAGCAAGGGCGCCGGAAAAGGCGCCGAGTTCGTGGTGCGCCTGTCGGTTGCCGCGCCTCTGCCGGACATGGGGCCGCTGGCGGCCGGCAGCGGCAGCGAGGCGAAAGGGTTTTCATCGAAATACCGGATTCTGGTAGTGGACGACAACAAGGATTCCGCCATCAGCCTGGCGATCATGCTGAAGATCATGGGCCATGAACTATGCACCGTGCATGACGGCGTGGAGGCGGTCGATGCGGCGCGCACCTTCCGGCCCGATGTGATTCTGTTGGACATCGGGCTGCCGCGCCTGAATGGCTACGAGGCCTGCCGCCGGATTCGGGAGCAGCCATGGGGCGCGCGCATGGTGCTGATCGCATTGACCGGGTGGGGCCATGAAGAAGACAAGGCGCGCTCGAAAGAGGCCGGCTTCAATTTCCACATGGTGAAGCCGGTTGATCCGGATGCGCTTGAAAAACTGCTGTCGGGATTGCTGCTGGCGCCGATCTGATGCATTGAACACGCTCCTGCGCCGGGCAGCCTTTCATTATCGGCAAGACGGCGCGATCGCTTCGGCATAGTCGTACAGCGCGCCGAGAATGGCCGTGCCGCGCTCATCGGCAGTGTCGGCAAGCTGGTCGATTTCATCGAACAACTGCGTCACGTTGCGCGCCCCGCCAGCGCCCTCCAGCAAGCGGGCGGCGCGATGCTGTTCCCAGCACTGCATTTCTTCGTCGGTCAGGGTGCCGGGAAAATTGCGGGCGCGATAGCGAAACAGCAATTGTTCCAGGCGCGGGTCGTCAAAGCGCGGCTGCACGGTCGCCAGCTGCGCCGGCGGTAGTGCGCGCACGTCGTTCAGCAGACGACGATCCAGGTTGCCTACAAAGCCGCCGTACAAATCCTCATCGATATCCGGCGCCGCCGCCGGCGCACGCTGGAATACCGCGCGCCACAATGGCTCCATTCCCGCGCCCAGCGCCGGCGAGGCAGCGATATCCGCATGCCGCAGCATGACGTCGAGGTTCAGCTGCCAGCGTTCGGCCATGGCGGGCGACAGGGTTTTCAGGTTATTGATGACGACCGGCGACTTGTTCAGGTGGATGGTCTTGAGCGGCAGGCGCGACATGCCTGCCGGCAGTGCATCGGCCTTGCTGAACATGCGCAGCCGGATCGTGTCCGCATCGAGCGACATCAGTTCGGTCGGATCGCAGGCCAGGTCCCACACGATCACTTCATTCTTGTTGGTCGGATGCATGGCCAGCGGCCAGACCACCGAAATGCAGCCGCGTTCGGCCGCAAACATGCCGGACACATGCAGCAGCGGACGCCGCGCCGGAAAGCCGATTTCTTCGGCAACGCGCTCTTTTTTGTGCAGGCCGAGGCAGAAATCGAACAGTTTCGGCTGGTGTCGGCGAACCAGCCGCGCCAGCGCAATGGTGGCGCGCACATCCGACAGGGCATCGTGCGCGGCGGCGTGTTCGATATCGTTGGCGGCGGCCAGGTCTTCCAGCCGGAAGCTCGGCCGGCCTTCCTGGTTGAGCGGCCAGCGGATGCCGTCCGGGCGTAGCGCATACGCGGTGCGCACCACGTCGAGAAGATCCCAGCGGCCGCAGCTGTTCTGCCATTCCCGCGCATACGGATCGATCAGGTTGCGCCAGAACAGGAAGCGCGTGAATTCATCATCGAAGCGAATCGTGTTGTAGCCGACGCCGATCGTTCCGCTGTGTCCCAGCGCGCGTTCGATCTCGGCGGCAAACTGGTATTCCGGGATGCCTCGCTCCAGGCAGAGTTGCGGCGTGATTCCGGTAATCAGGCAGGATTGCGGATCGGGCAGGAAATCCGGTGCGGGCCGGCAGTACAGCATGATCGGTTCGCCGACTTCATTCAGGTCGGCATCGGTCCTGATTGCCGCAAACTGGGCGGGACGGTCGCGGCGCGGCTGCGCGCCAAAGGTTTCGTAATCGTGCCAAAGGAAGGTATGGGGGAGCATTGCAGCCTTTTATTCTGGTTCTTCCGACTATTCTGCGGAGCCGGTATGGTACCGCGCAAGCCCGGGCGCGAAAATGCATTTTTGTTTTCCCATCCCGGCATGGCGCGGCGCTCCCTCTCCTTGAAGGAGCGGCGGCGCGGCCATCGCATCCCGATGCGAAGGTACGCCGATACATTGCGCTTCCATTGTCAGGATTTTTATCCCGGACAGCAGTGCGCTTTCGTCGGAAGGCCGGAGATATTCACTATTGCCGCAAAAGTCCGGAGCAAAATGGCTTGATGACTGGTATGGCTGGTATTACAGCACCTGGCGCATTTCGTTGAACTGCAGTTCGGTTTCGCGAAATACCTGCATGTAGGTGATGGCATCCAGCCCTACCGCATGCCATGCGGATAGCGATACGGTCGGCACCAGGTCGTCCTCCTCTTCAGACAGATCCAGCGCGTGGGCAATCGCATTGGCGACATTGACGAGCGATGCGATCGAACCGCTGCCGATCGCATCGGGCTCGTGATGGCTGGTGATCGCATGCCGCACTGCCGTGGGAAAATTCCAGTGCCGGGCAAGCAGGTGGCCTGCCATGACATGATCTACTCCGAGTATTGAACGCTCGGCGTCCAGCATTTGACAATCGTGTTCTGCACGATAAGCAATGGCCTGCTCGTAATGCCTTGGAAAACGCACCACCAGCGCCACCCTGCCGATATCATGCAATAGTCCTGCGGTGAAGGCGATATCCTGATTCAGGCGCAGGTGCCGGGCCAGTACCTTGGCGCAGACTGCGGTTGCCATCGAGTGCCGCCAGAATGCCTTGAAGTCGAACCCATCGCAATGGCTCTGCGGAAAACAGCCGGACAGTGCCGCCGTGGTGATCAGGTTGCGCACATGGGTTACGCCCAGCAGGGTAATCGCCTGCTGGATCGTGGTGATTCTTGTATTGTTTCCGTAAAAGGAGGAGTTGGCGAACTTCAGGGCCATCGCCGTCAGCCCTTGTTCATGCGCCACCTTCCTGGCAAGCAGGGTCATGTCGAGATTGTCGTCGTCGATGCTGGCCAGCAGATCCATGACAATGGCCGGCAGCGAAGGAAGACATTCGACCTGCACGATCAGATCATCGATCCCGATGATTTTCGATGCATGGTCCGGAATGTCGCCGGTCATGATGCTGCACTCTGTCGATATTGGCGCACGTACTGCAGCAGGATGCCATTCGCATCCTCGCTGTCGCTGGCCGGTTTGCGGAACAGTCTGTCGATGCGTTCCAGGCGCTGCGCCAGCGCGGCTTCCGCATCGATTTCGGGTGCGGCATCGCATGCCACGGGAATCGTTTCGATCCGATGTCGCCGCAGCGACGCCAGGGTCGCTTCGGTCAAGGTTGCGCCTTGCGTCAGCAGGACGCGTCCGGAGCTGTCGAGTAAATCATCCGACAGGATCATGCCCGCAGTTGCGGCATCCAGCGGGATCTGTCGGGAAGGGCTGAGCATGAAATGTTCCTTCAGGGCAATTTTTTATAGCTTACCACCCATGGCAGGAAAATTGAAATTTCTTCTGTCACGTTGCCATGTGCATGATTTTTGAGCGTGCTCAAGAGCAAACGGAGAATTGAGCAAGACCCATGAAAAATTCCCGCCGTCCGCCCTGCGGGGGAGAACTTGACGGGAATTCAAATGTCATTGAAGAACTATCGATAATAACCATTTCAATAATGCTCCAGAGCGGGATGTTCAAGGTAAAAGCGGCATGCAGTGTCGATATTGCAAGACGGAAAACTTTACATCGATCGGCGCTTGCGCTGCATGCGGCAAACCCTTATCCGAATCCGTCCAGCACATCACATTCAGTCGGAAAAATGCCGCGTACTATCGCCGGCACGGTACGCCGTATGCCGGCATCCAGACGCGATATGCCTTCCATATCCCTGCCGGCATGTCGGTAAAAGGCATTGATCCGGCTGCGCCCGCGGCGCCGGCCATCCATGACGGCGACGACCTGCTTGCAGCGACAACGGCTGCGCCGCCGCTGCAAAACCCCGCGCATCCGCCGGCGCCGTCGCCTCCGCAGCGGGCATCGCAGGTGTCCACTCCGCCGCCGGAAACGCACCCCGAGACGCCGGAAGAAGACCGCACGCCCTTGTTCGGTGAACCGGTAATGACTGCGGATGAGCTGGAGCGGCGCTTTCCTGGATACAGGAAGAAACCGGCGGGATTCGGCCGCGTTCTGATGCGGATCGCGATGGGCGTGGGCTTTTTTGCAATTGCGGTTGCGGCCGGCATCATTGGCACCCTATGGATCGGTAATCATGGCGACTTGCAGGCCATGCTTGCCATGCTTGTGCCAGACCGGGTGTTGACGCAGCCGCCGACGGGACGCCCGGATGCGCCCGTATCGACCGCCACCAGCCCCGGCGAATTGCCGTATGACGGACTGACGCCGGAACCGGCGGAACATTCCCGTGCCGGCATGGACACGCCGGCTGCCACGGCTGAACCCTCCAAACCAATAATGGCGCCGTCTACCGACACTGCGGATATGCCGGCCATGTCGGTGGATGCCCCTGCGAGCCCGCCTCCTGCCTCGTCCGTGGGTCCACCGGACAAGCCATCGATAGACGTCGGCGCGGCCGCGGCCGCGGCTGCTGCCTCATCAGACAAACAGACAGTGGCGGCACCGGAAAAAGCATCTGAAGCAGCCCCTGCAAAAGTGAAGAAAGCGCGACCGCCCCAGCACAAAGTCGCCCGTGGCAAGGAAATCAGCCGGATTCAGCAGCAAGCGGCGGAAGAGCTAAAAAGAAGACTGAAAAACGGCGAGTAGCGCAAATACAGGCTTGTCGTTCCCGCGTGCTGGTGGCGAGAATGCATGCATTCCCCCCAGCGTCTCTCCCGGTGGTGGCAATGCCACTGATTGACTCGGTATAGGTGTGTCGTTCCCGCGTGCCTGTGGCGGGAACCCAGCGGCGTGTCTACCCCCGCAAGAGGCGCTGGATTCCCGCTAACAACCTGCGGGAATGACAGCTTTTTTATTTCACCCAGGCGCGAGCAACGCATGCCGGTTGCATTCGACCATCGCACGGCGGCGCAGTCCAGGCGATAAGGCACCGCGGGGAACGGTGCGGAAAAGGGCGCCCGCTGCATGGCATCTGCTACCGGTACGGCATCTGGTAGCGATAACCCTTGTAGTTGAAAATTGCGCCGTCCATCGTCATCTTCTCCAGCTGGAAATCGGGCGCGATCCGCTCGCCTTCGCGCATCAGGCGCTGGTTGATCAGCATCGTGCGATCCGCCCGATTGCTTGAGTAGATATAGCCGCTGATCACGATGGGTGGAATTTCCTTGCGGATCTGCTCCGGCAATGCCTGCAGCGGGGGCGCCGTCGGGACGGCCGGTTCCGGCGCAGCAGGGATCGATGCCCGTTGCGGATGCGGCTGCGCCGCTGCGATCGATTCGTTCGGTTTTGCGCGCACTGCCGGGGCCTTGGCCTTTTTCGGTGCGGGTTTTTTCGTCGCCGCTGCGACTGGCGGCGCGGTGGATGGCGCAGGTAGCGTTGCGGATGCTGCGGCGGCCTCCGCTACCCGGGCTGGCGCGGCAGGCATGGGTGCATCGGGAGTGACGGAATCCGCATGCGAAAGAGGCGACGAAATGGGCGGCGAAACGGACGGCGCAATCGCCGAAGAATCCGGTGCCGTTGCGGGCCGGGCGACGACGACGGTCGATGCCGGCCATGGACGCATGACCCAGAATAGCGCCGCAATGGCAAGCACGATCGATGGCAGGGCGATCCGGAACCAAGGCGCGCGCCATGAAGCTGCCGTGCTGCCTGTCGGCGCAGCAGCAGACGCTGTGTGAAGGGTCGGCACTGTGCCGAGATGGCGCTCCGATTCCGCCTTTCTGAGGGCGTCGAGAATATAGGACATGGCGTTATTCTCCCGCCGGCACGGGCGTTGCGGTGGCGCGATCGCGCAAATAGGGTTCAGCCAGGCCGGCGACGCGATTGAGCAGCATGAATGTGCGGGGCCCGATGATGCCGTCCGCTTTCATGCCTTGCTTGCGCTGGAATGCCTCGATTTGCTGTCTCATGTCCTGGTCGAAGGTCCGGTTGCGGGCCGGCGCGTTTTCGCCATTCAGCCTGGCCAGTTGTGCCGCGGTCCAGTCCACTTCCTCGCCGCGCTGCCCCAGGCTGATAATGTCCCGGAAATGACCCGGTGCGCGCCAAAGCGTGACAAAACCACCGTTGAAGCGCTGCGCAAGGTCGGTTGCGCTTATCGTCCGGGTTGCGCCGTCGACGCGCACGGTCGCGCGGGTGTCCGTCAGGCCAACCAGCAGGGCATAGCGGACCTGGTCATTTTCCTCGCGCAGCGTCAGCACCGCCGGACGGTCCAGGCGCCGGATCTCGTCCAGCATGACGCCGTCCCTGATGTAGCAATGCAAGTCGTTTCGTTGTCCCGCCTGGCAAGGAAGATCCTGGTCCGGAGCGATCTTCCACAATTGCGCCAGTTGGCGGATGGCGTCATTCCTGCTCCACGGGGTGATGGCGCCGGTGCTGCCGGCGTCCGGCAGCGCGGAGGGTGGCGATGGTGGCGATAGCGGGGCGGCAATCGCCGTTGCCTTCACGGGCATTGCGGCTGGCGCGTTTGCCGAAGGCGACGCCGCCGGCACGGCGGCAACGGCGCTTCGCGGTGCGGCGGCTGGCCCATGCCAGCCATGAGCGATGGCCCATACCGTTGCGCCGGCCAGCGCTGCGCCGGCCAGCGCGCCCCAGAATGCCGGGCGCCAGCGCGGCGAGCGAAGGCGCGGCGAATGCGGATGCGGGCCGAATATTTCGGTGGCCGCCTTGCCCACGATATTCCGGTTCACCTGGCGTTTGCCCTCGGCATAGGCGCCCAGCAGGGCGCGATCGCATAATAGGTTGATGCGGCGCGGCACGCCGTGCGTGATGCGATGGATCTGTTGCGCCAATGGCGATGGAAAGAGCGGTCCGCCCGCCGTGCCCGCGATCGCCAGCCGGTGCCGGATATAGCCGGCGGTTTCAGCGGCCGACAGGGAATCGAGGTGATAGCGCGCGATGATGCGCTGCGCCAGTTGCTCCAGCTCCGGACGGGCCAGCATCGTGCGCAACTCGGGCTGGCCGATCAGGATGATTTGCAATAGCTTGCGCTCGCTGGTTTCCAGATTCGTCAACAGGCGCAACTGCTCCAGCACATCCGGCGACAGATTCTGCGCCTCATCGATGATCAGCACGCTGTTGCGCCCCGCGGCGTGCGCATCGAGCAGATGGCGGGTGAGCGCATCCACCAGATGCTTGACGCTTGCCATGTCGGTGTTGTCGTGTCGATGGGCAATGCGGAACTCGGCGCAGATCGACTGCAGCAACTCCCGCACCGTCAGTTTCGGATTGAAGATATAGGCGACGTCGCAATCGGCCGGCACCTGCGCCAGGAAACAGCGGCATATCGTGGTCTTGCCCGCGCCGATCTCGCCGGTCAGCAGCACGAACCCGCCACCGCTGCCGACGCCATACAGCAAATGCGCCAGCGCTTCGCGGTGGCGTTCGCTCATGAACAGATAGCGAGGATCGGGCGCGATCGAAAACGGCGCCTGGGTCAGATTAAAGAATTGGGTGTACATGCCGAATCATGACATTTTTCAACGACGAACTGGCAACAGCCTGATTTTCATACACGATGGAAGCCGGCCGGAAAAGGCAAACGCCGCTGCCCTTCGATTATTGCCATTGCCGGGGGCCGGCTTTTATTTTTCATCAACCCATGTTAATTTTGACAATGGTAAATCCAATACCGGTGGGCAGGTTTCATTTTGGCGATAGATCCTTTTATTTTCCCGGAGCAATCATGAAAAAAACAGGCATTACGATCCTCTTGTTTTCCGCAGCATGGGTTTCGGCCGGTACCTGGGCGGCCGGCCAGATGAAGCCGGGCCTGTGGGAAATGACCATAAAATCCGATGCGATGAAGAACATGCCGAAAATTCCGCCGGAACAGATCGAAAAAATGCGCCAGATGGGAATCGATATGCCGCACCTGCAGGAGGGCGGCATGGTCACCCGGGTCTGCATCACGAAGGAGATGGCGGAACGCGGGGAGCCAGCCGAATTCCAGCAAAAGGATGCGGAATGCAAGTCCAGGAATATGCAGCATTCCGGCAATGCCTATTCCGCGGATATCGTCTGCGATGGCCCCAACATGAAAGGCACAGGCAAGGTGCAAGGCACTTTTTCAGGCAGTGAAAGCTTCACTTCAAGCTACGATTTCCGGGGAACGGCGCAGGGCCGGCCCGTAAGCCATCACCAGGACGCCAACGGCAGGTTCCTCAATGCCAACTGCGGCAATGTTGCGCCTGTCGGCGCGCATCCCGCAAGGAAATAGACAGGGTAGCCATCGCGAAGCGGTATGCCGACCGTTGCCATGATTATTATCAATATGCGATAACCGTTGGAAATCATGTAGTTAAGTAAGCTTGCCTGCAGTTATCCACAGAGTTCTCCACGGTAAATGTGGGTAACGCAGGATCATTCCCCACGGCAATCGAAACGCCTTCGAATTCGGCAAAGCCGCCCATGCACTCCGCAGGCATGGCGAAGGCGAAGTGCCTTCCGACTTTGGGTCGCCTGGATGCCGTCGTAGCCTGGATGAGCGCAGCGTAATCCGGGGATGTGCCACGCCAACTCCCTCCAGCGGCACCGCAAAGATGTCATGCGGACATGCCGCCTCCCAGCAAACAACACCCTGCAAGCATGCTGCTTTTCCAGATCACCCGTTCCAAGCGAATTGGTGCACAAAAAACGCCCATGGTCCAGTAGAAAGACACAAAAACAGCATATTGTCAAAATTGCATACTAGTACAGGTATTTTTTTTATACCGCAAAAGCATTGCGCATTTAATGCTATTTTGATACATACTCCCCATTTATTATGGTAATTTTGATATTTCAACAGCGTGAAAGCCGAAGCGGGGCGCATCCCGATATGCTGTGCGGCATGCAGGCTGCAACGGCTGCCGGCAGATCTTGCGGTGCGCCGATCCCGGATTACGCTACGCCCGGAGAAGCGCAGCGTGTTCGGGTTTTTTGGTGCGCCTATCCCGAATTCCACAACGTCGCTCCAGGTAACCAAAACCTAAACGACACTTCACCCTCACCGTGCCTGGCAGATGCCTGTTTACCTGGAAATCCTGGCAACCTCGCCCAAAGTCCTGTCAATCCCCGGCATCCTGCTCGTTGTTTCCGTTGCGCTCAGTCAAACCCAGGTGCCGCTGTCAGAACAAAGACCAGATGGCAACCGCATGAAAACCGCCGCCACGCCAGCCAACGGATACCGTCAATCCAGTCGAGGCAATAATAAAAGCCCGGCCAGGACATGCCTCGTTTCCGCTTTTTCATCCAACCCCGGCGATATTTGCCATGCAATCCGCGCAACACTCCTGTTTTTCTGTTTCCAGATCTCTTATTTAATAGTCTTTTCAAAAGCACATCCGACCGGATTCGCGAATAAAAGTTCCATTTCCCATTGTCAATATTTCATTCGGTTAAGGCTTTTGTTATAAAATCGCGTGCTGTTGTAAAAGAAGCACCGTAGTAAAAATAGTGTTGTTTTAAGAGAAAAATGCAAATTTGTGATGGTCATCACAAATATTTCAAACTTGACTCAATACTATACGTACGGCAAGTAGCCCCACCACAGCTAGCTTGACCAAGTTATAAAACAAGGTTGTAAAAACAAATTTTCCTTTTTGGGAGTTATAAATGGCAATTACCACTCAAATGCGCGCTGACGTTGCTGGCCTGTATGCTGCTCTGTTCGGTCGCGCACCGGAGAGCGACGGTCTGGGCTATTGGGTCACCAAGCTCAATGACGGCGAGACGCTTGCTCAAGTTGCACAAGACATGTACAACGTGGAGCCGGCACGCGCTTACTATCCGCTGTCCCTGACGAACGCAGAAATCATCCAGCAGTTCTATGTCAACGTGCTGGGCCGTACTCCTGATGCGGATGGTGCGGATTACTGGGTTAGCAAGCTGAACGCCTATGAATTGGCGGATGCTGCCAGCGCAAAAGGCAAGGTCATCAATGACATGGTCTGGGCCGTGCTCAACAACACCAGCACCGACCCGGCCGCGGCCGCGTCGAAAGCACTCTTCTCCAATAAAGTGGATGTCGGCGTGTACTACGCTGTGACGCTGCAAGGTAACAGCGCTGCCGATGCGACTACCGTCCTGAGCCTGGTGACTGCTGCCGACAAGGCTGCTGCACTGGCTGCGGCTGACAATTGCGTGCATTCCGCCGCTTTCACGCTCACGAATGATATCGATACCGCGACAGCGCACATCTTCAAGTCCACCCCGGTATACACTCCGGGCGGCAACGACTTCATCAACAGCCTGCAGGACGAGGACAACCTGACCGGCACGGATGCAAGCAATGACCGTCTCGACGCCACGCTCGGCAGCGTCAACGATAACGCCGAAGGCTTGATCACGCCGAAGTTGCACAGCATCGAAACCGTCAACCTCGAAGTTACCGGTGACAATGTACATGGTATCGATTTCCAGGACGCAACAGGCCTGCAAGCCCTGAATGTCACCCGCATTACGGCAAACAACGCTTCTATCGTGCTGACGGATCTCGAAGCCAGCACGACGGAACTGTCGGTTTCCAATGCGACACGCGACGGTTCGGTATCGTTCCTGTATCGTGAAGATGACCTGACTGCGACCGATAATGCGGTAACGCTGGGTCTGAGCAACACGCGTTTGAGCGCGCTGACGATCGATGAAACCGGCGATGCAGCCGATGTGCAAGGCGAAGACAAGGGTTACGGCTTTGAAGTCGTCAACGTCAACGTCACCGGCAGCAGCAACATCGACACCTTGACGATCGGCTCCAACCAGCGCGAAGACGCTTCCGCCGCTGATGCCACGCAAACCGTCAACATCGTTGCTGACGCCAAGCTCGAAGTCAATAACCTGGTGGCGACCGGCGCCGAGTTCATCAACCTGACGGCCAACGCCGACGTGATGATCGCTGCTGATGAGCGCAACATCCTGACCGCTGCCAACGACGGCATCAGCACAACCGAACTGCGCACCCTGACCATTACCGGCGCAGGCAATGTCACCATCGACGGCTTGAATGGCCATATCGATGAGAGCGCAGGCGGCAAGCTGAATGGCGATAATGGTACAACGCTGACCGTCAATGCATCCGCGATGACCGGCGACCTGAAACTGGGCGTGCAAGCGGCTGCCGACGGCAACCTGTCCACCGTGTGGGCCACCCACACCGACAAGGATGTCAGCATCACCTCCGGCTCGGGCAACGACACCATCGAAACCTACACTGCGTTGGCAGGCGACATCACCACCAATGATGGCAACGACACCGTGAGCGTGAACAATGGCGCGCTTATCCCGACCTACCTGAACGTGGAAGGCGTGTCCACCATCGACACCGGCGCGGGCAATGACACCGTCATCGCCAACAACCTGGGCGTGACCGCCACTGACGTCCTCGCAGGCAATCAATCGTTCGGTCAAGTTACCGCCGCCAAGGTCATCACTGGCGCCGGCGACGACAGCGTGACGGTCGCGGCCCTGCAAAGCGCCATCGACTGGAACAACGGCCCCCTGCTCAATGATGCCAATGCGGACGACACCAATCTCTGGGTTGGCGCATCGATCGATACCGGCGCCGGCGCAGATAGCGTGACTCTGACCTCTGTCGCGGAAGGCGCTTCCGTAGCTACCGGTACCGAGGATGACAGCCTGAATATCGAAGTGGCTGGCGCCGTCGGAACAGTGCTGGCTGCCGATACCGATGCAGACGTCACCGTCATTGGTGCGGGCGCTGGCAAAACGCAGGAAGTCCAGGCTGACGGCACCGTTGATCGTCTTGGCGCAATCGTTGATATGGGCGCGGGCGATGATGTCATCAACTACCTCGATACTGATTCCAAGGCAGAAAATTCCGTAACGCAACTGGTAGGCAGGGATGCCGAACTGCGCGCAGGCGCAGGCGCCGATGTGCTGAACGTAACGGCTCTCGATGTGGTGACCGTAGTAGCCACCACTGCCGCTGCCGATACCAATGCCAATGTCACTGGCGTCGAAACAGCCAACTTCACGATCTCCAACCAGGTCGATGCAGCTTCGGCACTCGCCACCGGCGCGACCCAGAACGACAATAATGAAGTGGGTGCATCCATCACTGCGGATGTGCTGCGTTTCGATTCGTCGCTGACTGCCATCAACCTGGATTCGCAAGAAGCCCCGTTGCTGCAAGACCCGTCGAATGAAATTTATGAAGCCGGTTCCGCGACCGCGTTCACCCTGCAAAACCTGCGCAATGAAGTGGCTGTCACGCTCAAGGCCCAGGAGGCGACCGGGGTTGACGGCGATGGCAAGCTGAAGGATGACACCGTTGCCGACGTAACCCTGACGGTGGACAATGCGCTGGCCAATGCCCAAGGCAATGCCGACGCCTTCACGCTTAATATTGCAGCGGGAAGCGGCGCCTTCGACCTTAACCTGGTCACCAAGGCAACCACGACCACGCCGACGGGCGGCACCACGGTTGATTATGACAAGCGCGTTGAAAATCTGACTGTCACACTGGCTGCAGACGACAAGGGCCACAAGATCGACCTGACCGATGACCTCGGCCATGGCTTTGGCGATGCTCAGCAAATCGACGCATCTGTCAATGCGCTAACCGGCTTGGCGAACGACCCGCTGAACAAGGTGGAAGAAGGCAGCCGCCAAGTTGCTACTTCCTTCACCGTTACCGGCGGGGTTGCAGGCACGACGCTCGTGATCGAAAACGTCACTGCCGATACGATTACCATGGCCGGTGCAGCTGATGCCAAGATTCGTCTGGGTGAATCGGGCTTTGACAGCGGCGCGACGCACGGTAACAACTACACCATCACCACGGGTACCGGTGCTGACGTTATCAACGCCATCCTCGACGATGTGCGCGCCAACAACAGCACGGACGACACCGCCACTGTTCTGGGCGATGCAGTCAATGAAGCAGACAAGATCGATGCTGGCGCAGGCAATGACCGCCTGATCATCAACGGCGGCGACAGCCTGGGTTCGACAGTTGCTGCAACCGACGACGATGTGTTCGAAGGCCTGAAGAGCATTGAAAACCTGGAAATCAAGGCTGCAGGCACCAACGAAGTCGTGCTGGATGAAGCTGCGCAAGTGACCAACCTGCAAAACATTTACATCACGGGTGGCACGACGTTGGCTCCTGTTGCGCAAGCGACCAAGCTGACCATCGGCGAGAACTTCAAGAACAATCTCGTCGTCGATGCCACCAAGGATCTGTCTGGTGACTACGGTTTCGGCGCGCACGTCGGCAACGAAATGCTGTTCATCGACAACCAGGATACCGATCAGGATGTCAATCTGGTCAACCTGGATATCAAGGTGAACATGCAGAACGGCGCATCGGTCGATTTCATCAATACCGGCGACAAGGCTGCCACGATCAATATCACCGCCACCCTGGCGACTACTATTGCCAATACAATTGACAACGACGCTAACTTCATTGATACCGTGGTTGATGGCAAGCTCTCCGCCGCCGAGCAGGCAGCGGCAACGGGTGTCGCCGCCGGCCATCTGGAAATGGGTCTGTGGAAGGGCGCGATCGACAAGGTCGTCCTGCTTGATTCGGCTGACGTAGGTCCTGATGCCGATAATGGCGCTATCGCCTTTACGATGTCGAACACCTGGTCGGACAGCGCCTTTACCCTGGACGCCAGCGCCGTGCAAAACAATGATGCCGCTTCGCAAGATGTGGCGCTTGCATGGCACGGTGAACTGGAAGGACGTACAGGCAATGCCCAGGTTGCAGGCATCCAGGCTGGCGATACTGGCGGCTTGACCTTCGACGGCACTGCTGAAACCGATGCCAAGCTGACCGTTCTCGGCACGCAAAATGACGACGACATCACCGGCGGCAACAAGGACGACACACTGTCCGGCAATGCGGGCGATGACATCATCCGCGGTGGTCTGGGCAACGACACCATCAGCGGCGGTGCAGGCAATGACGATCTGCAAGGCGGCGTAGGCGCCGACACGATCGATGCCGGCGCAGGCGACGACCTGGTGTACGGTGGCGTTGGTGCGGATGTCCTCACTGGTGGTACTGGCGTTGATACATTCAAGTACGTGGCAGTAGCTGAGTCCAACGGCGACGGTGCGGATACCATCACCGACTTTGCAACCGGTACCGACAAGATCTCGATTGAAGGCGTGGTCGCAGGTGATGGTACCCAAAACTTCATCAACCTGGCCTCCTTTGCTACCGTGGCTACGGCGGGTGATGGCGACAACTCCCTGATCGGCAACACCGGTGCCGGCAATGCCGTCATGGGCGATGCCTACTACGCGACTGACAGCGGCCAACTGGTCATCGACGTTGATGGTAACGGCGACATCACCACGACCGCGGATATCGTCATCAAGTCGAGCCAGCCGATTGCTGCTTCCGATGTGAACTTCATCATCGATGCTGGCGCTGGCGACGACTTTATCCGTGGCGGCCAGGGTGCGGATCAACTGAGTGGCGGCGACGGCAACGATACCTTCGTTCTGGTTGGTTCGCTCTCTTCGGCTGACGCATCGGCATATTCGGCTGCCTATGTGGCTGGCGGCAGTACTCCCGGCGCTGTTCTGGGTGCGACACTGGCTGCTGTCGAAAGCAAGGTGCTGCGTGCAACCGAGCTGTTGTCCGCACGTGGTACCAGCGAAGTCAACGCAGGCGACCAGATCGCCGGAGGCAACGGTAATGACGTGATTCATGTCTTCGGTACCGCTAACCTTGGATTGGTCAACGCAGGCGCGGCACTGGGCGTGGAAACCCTGGTGATCCACTCGACTGTCACAATGACATTGGCACAGCTGCAAAGCTTGACCTATGTTGTGCTTGACGGCAACGAACCGCATACCATCGTCGTGACGAACAATGATGGCAGCGCCATGACGCAAGCAGCCCAAGAAGCCGCAGTGCTGGCAGCGACTGTCTTGGTGAGCAATAACAACACGCTGACCACGGTGACGATTGGTTCCGGTACGGCCATGACCGTAGCTGCGTTCGACGGCGCCGGGTATGTCAATGTTGCGCCTGTCGTCACTGTTGCAGGTGCTGCGCTCTTACCGATCGGAGTTCCTTACAGCCTGAATGACACTGTTGGCAACTTGGCAGCCGATGCAGCGACCAATGCTGGTGCGGGAACGTATACGACGGGCCACAACGCCACGGTCAACACGACCGCAACCGTTGCGCAACTGGCAGCGATCGATGCAGCGGCAGCCACGGTGACTTATACCACCGTGACTGATACTGCCACCGCTCTGGCGGCTGGTGTAGGCACCTATGTAGTTGCCGGCCATGACGTCACGGTCAACACGACCGCAACCGTTGCGCAACTGGCAGCGATCGATGGCGCGGCAGACACGGTAACTTATACCTCCGTGACTGATACAGCCGGTAACCTGGCAACCGATGCAGCGACCAATGCTGGTGCGGGCACCTACGCAACGGCAGGGCACGACGCTACGGTCAACACGACCGCAACCGTTGCGCAACTGGCAGCGATCGATGGCGCGGCAGACACGGTAACTTATACCTCCGTGACTGATACAGCCGGTAACCTGGCGACTGCATTGAATGCGGTTTCTGCATACACCGCAAATGCCACAGCGATGGTGTCCGATGGCACCACAACGCTGACCGGCGCTGGCATGGCAGCGTTGCTTGCCTCTACGGGTGACTTGAATAACGTGGATGTCGTAGTTGACGGCTTGAACGAAACCGTAAATCTTGGAACGTTGTCTGTCTTTGGTGGTAACGGTATGTTGACCCTCGGGGATGTGGCAGGTTCCGATGCTTATACGGTTAACCTCGGCACCTCCGGAGTAACCACGGTAAATCTGGAGGGCACGGGCAATCACAACGTTACGGCAGCAGCAGCTGTCACTGAAACATTCGTTTTCGGTGCTGCTTACGATGGCGGCGCGTTCCTGCAGTCGTTGTCTACGATGGACAAGGTGGATGTCAATGCGCTGGTTACCTTGGGTGGCGATGTTCTGGCCGTTCAACAGGCTAATGGTGCTGCGGTTACTGCAATCGGTGACTGGAGCTTCAGCGGCAGCGTGCTGACATTCGCAGCCGACATCAATGGCAATAACGCAATCGATGCTGGTGAAATTCTGTCGATTGCTCTTGTTGGTGTCAGTAACGTCATGTTGTCCGGCGTTAATGAGTTTGCCGTAGTGTAAATAACTAATAGGGAACCAGGCTTTTACTTATCGTTCGGCCAAGATCCCTAGCCTTCAGATTACCGAAGGTGCAGTAAATCGAAACCCCATCCTCCACGAGGGGATGGGGTTTTTTCATGCATGAAACAAAATACACAGGGCCAGAATAAACAGGGTCGGAGT
>DATEZO010000149.1:0-22018 GCA_035255485.1 Burkholderiaceae bacterium | reverse complement strand
GTGGATCAATTAAATTTCAAGAAATTAGCGCTGTTGTTCTGGCGAAAGCCTCCTACTGTCTGAATAAATATTTGGCAATACCGAGCACGATTGCAGGCATTGAGTGTGAGTTCGTATGTGCAGTGCAATATGCTGACCAATGGATGGCGCGGAAGCATGCAAACACTTTTCTCCGCGCGCCCACTGCCTTGCCGGCGTCCTTCATTTCTTCCCCGCCGTTCCCCCATCCGCCTGATTCTTCTACATCTTTTTGCCTAGGGAAATGCAAGTCAATAGACTACTTTATGAAGACTGCATAATCCTTCGAAGAATATCTTCATTTGATTGAAAAAGATAAGCTCTTTTAATTACCTTTCCATGCAGATATGTTGCAGCAATTAACCTCCGCCTGATGCAGATGTCATGCTGGAATTGCAGTAATTTTGCATGCCTGAAAAGACACTGTGGCGCAAAAATAGCCTATGGCAAGCTTTTTTGACCTAGATCATAACTTTTTGTATTCGCGAACCCGACAATATGTTCGTTGATGGTGCGATGCAATATTCCAATTTGCAAAAATTTTGCGGTAGTTTAAACGGGAGAAAACAGGAATGGATAACGCCAAGAAAACAAAAATGGATGACGACTTGCCAAAGCAAGAGAATCGCCGCCATTTCTTGGGTAAAAGTGCGCTGTTTGGATTGGCAAGCGCTGGAATGTCATTAGGCCTGGCGGGTTGCAAGGAAGAGGCGTCTTCAGCCAAGCCGGCTGGTGCGACATCTGCGGCGACTCCAGCCAAGGCCGTTGCGGCAGGCGGACACGAAGTGGCTCCTGGACAGCTGGATGAATATTATCATTTTTCCAGCGGCGGGCACTCCGGCGAAGCGCGTATTCTGGGTCTTCCTTCCGGTCGCACCATATTACGGATTCCGGTATTCAATATTGATCCGATGCAAGGCTGGGGTATTACCAACGAGTCCAAGAAAATCATGGGTACCAGGCCGGACGGTAGCCTGAAGTACAATACAGGCGACACGCATCATATCCACGGTAGCTACAAGGATGGCGTCTATGACGGCCGCTGGCTGTTCGTCAACGACAAGATGCATTCGCGGCTGGCACGCATTCGCATGGATACAATGGTATGCGATACCATTCTCGAACTGCCGAACGTCATGGGTTTCCATGGTATTTTCCCTGACAAGCGTGATCCGGTCGATGAAAAAATCAACTACACCACGCGCGTATTCTGCGGCGCCGAGTTTGCCATTCCGCTGCCTAACGACGGCCGGGATCTGGAAGATCCCACCAAGTGGGGATCGCTGTTCACCTGCGTGAAAGCGGAAACCATGGAAGTCATGTGGCAATGCCGCGTGGATGGCAACATGGATCTGGTCGCCACTTCCTATGACGGCAAACTGGCAGCGTCGAATCAGTACAATACCGAAAACGCTCCTGATCTGGCCGGCATGATGTCGGCCGAACGCGATGCCTGCGTGTTCTTCAATGTCGAGCGCATCGAAAAGCTGGTCAAGGAAGGCAAGTTCACTACCATTGGCGCATCCAAGGTGCCGGTGGTTGACGGCCGCAAGGCAGCCAATCCCGACCCGAAAACATCTGTAACCTGCTACGTTCCTGTCGGTAAAAATCCGCATGGCGTCAATGCCAGCCCGGATGGCAAATATTTCGTCTGTTCGGGCAAGCTGTCGCCGACTGCAACCGTGATCGACCTGGCGCTGGTGATGAAGTGGTTCAACGGCGATTTGAAGGAGGCGCGCGAAGCCGTGGTGGCCGAGCCCGAAGTCGGCCTGGGTCCCCTGCATACTGCGTTCGATGGCAAGGGCAATGCGTACACGACGCTGTTCCTTGACAGCCAGATCGCCAAGTGGAATATCGACAAGGCAATCGCGCAATACAAGGGCGACAAGTCGGTCAAGCCGGTCATCGACAAGATCGACGTGCATTATCAGCCGGGCCACGGCTATGCATCGATGGGCGAGACCAAGGAAGCCGACGGCAAGTATTTCAACTCCGGCAACAAGTTTTCGAAGGACCGCTTCCTGCCGGTTGGTCCGCTGCATGTCGAAACCGAACAGATGATCAATATCAGCGGTGAGAAGATGGTGCTGGTCACTGACCATACCGCTTATCCGGAACCGCATGACGGGATCATCGTGCGCCGCGACCTGGTGAAGACGCGCCAGATTTACAACATGGACGACTTCCCGAATGCCGTGAAGACGGCAGAGGATGCGGGCATCGAGCGTAAGGGGAATAAAGTCCATGTACGCATGATGTCGCAGGCGCCGAATTACAGCCTGCCGGTGATCAAGGTGAAGAAGGGCGATGAAGTGACCATCACGCTCACCAACCATGACAAGGTCGAGGATCTGACCCATGGTTGCGCGATTCCGACGTATAACATCAACTTCATCGTGAATCCGCAGGAAACCAAATCGGTCACGTTCAAGGCCGATCATCCGGGTGCGTACTGGATCTACTGCACCCATTTCTGCCACGCGCTGCATCTTGAAATGCGCAGCCGGTTCCTGGTAGAAGCGTAGTAAGCAGCAAGACTATGGGGGCGGCATGCTCCCATAGTGCTCCCGCGGCGATTTATTGGCGGAGAGTGCGATACGGTTTAAATTTATTTCGCGCAGATGTTTTTCAGCACACTACTGATTAGATTCTTATCCCGCGAAACAGGCTTGCAACCTGAATCGGACTGCGGTTACCGAGTATTGCACCGCTAAATACTCCATCAAATTCTGGGTCTTATGGAATACTCTATCTGGCATCAACGGGCATTGTCTCGTGTTCTGATGCTCTGCTTGCTTCTCCTCTTATCGGTATTTGCCTCGCATGCTGATGCGTCGATATACGACACGGAGCTGTCGGAGCAGCTGTTGCATGGTCCTGATCTCTGCGCGGCTGCGCCGTGCCGCGACGTCATGCCGCTGGCGCGCAGGTTTTCAGTACGAAAGGGAGCGCCCAGCTATGTGGAAGCGTACGGAAGAGGCAATGACAATGTGGAACGTCTGGTCGGATATGTATTCCTGTCCACCGATGTAGTCGATATTCCTGCTTATTCCGGCAAGCCGGTCGTTACCCTGATCGGGATGGACACGCGCGGTTACATTAGTGGCGTACGGGTTTTGAAGCATTCGGAGCCAATCCTGCTGGCTGGCATCCCGGAATCGAAACTGCTGGAATTCATCGAGCAATATATCGGCAAGTCAGGTGATGCAAAACTGGAAATCGGCCGCAGCCAGGATGAAAACGGCGCAATAGGCCTGGATGCCATCAGTGGTGCGACGGTGACGGCGATTGCCGAGAATCAGGTGATCTCGCGCAGTGCGTATGAAATTGGCAAGCAGGTCGGGATTTTCAAAAGCGCGCCCAGGGCCGCAGCGCATTTCTCCGAAATCAAGGAAAAGTTGAACTGGGCCAAACTGGTCGATGAAGGCAGCGTCCAGCATCTGGTGATTGCGGCAGATGAAGTGGGGGCTGCCGATACCAGCCAGCCTTACATGGATTTGTATTTCGGCTATCTGAATGTACCCGCCATCGGTGCCAGCCTGTTGGGAGAACATGGCTATCAGCGGCTGATGCAGGATCTGAAACCGGATGAGCATGCAGTGTTCATCATCGCCAACGGACAGGTCTCCTTCAAGGGCTCGGGTTTTGTGCGCGGCGGAATTTATGACCGCATCCAGGTTCGTCAGGATCCGGTTACCTTCACGTTCCGTGATACCGACTATCAGAATCTCTATCATCTGCAGCCAGAGGATGCGCCCGGTTTCAAGGAATCCGCCATATTCATTGTCCGTTCCGCCAATTTCAATCCTGCCTGGCCCTGGCAACTTACCTTTCTTGCCAACAAGATAGATGCGCAGACCGGTGCCAAGACTTTCGCCCATTTTGACCAGGAATACTGGCTGCCGGCGCGCTACCTTGAAGGCGGGCGCCCGAAAGTGGATCGCCCCGAAGCCGCGTGGAAATCACTCTGGAAAAACCAGAAACTGGAAATCGCGCTGTTCGTGCTGATACTGGGATTCGCTGCGCTGATGTATTCACAGCGTGACCGGCTGGTGCGCGCATCGAGTCGCAAGCACAAACCATGGATTTCGATCCCGCGCCATCTGCTGTGGATCGCCAGCGTCGGCTTTCTGGGGTTTTACCTGAAGGCGCAACCCAGCATCACGCAAATCATGACCTGGTTCCATTCCTTGCTGCATCAGTGGAAGTGGGAGCTGTTCCTGTCGGATCCGTTCATCTTCATTTTCTGGTGGTTTATCATCGGTACTGCGCTGATCTGGGGGCGCGGCCTGTTTTGCGGCTGGCTATGCCCGTTTGGATCGCTGCAGCAACTGGCACTCAGCGTTGGCAAGGCTATCGGCTTGAAGCGCTTCCAGAAGCTCTTGCCGAAGCCACTGCACGACAAGCTCAGATGGCTCAAGTACGGCGTGTTTTTCATGCTGGTCGCAGTATCGTTCTACTCGATCGAAGTAGCCGAGAGACTGGCTGAAATCGAGCCATTCAAGACTACGTTCCTGGTCGGCGTCTGGAACCGTACATGGCCATTCTGGATCTTCATCGGTGCAATTCTCGGCGTATCGTTTTTCAGCGAGCGGCCGTATTGCAAATACATTTGTCCGCTCGGCGCCGGACTGGCGATTCCCGGCAAGTTCCGGTTGTTCGGCCTGAAACGCAAGGCCGAATGCAGTACCTGCCATGCCTGCGCCGCCGGTTGTGGCTCGCATGCCATCGATGACAAGGGCAAGATCGATCAGATGGAATGCATGCAATGCCTGGATTGCATGGTGATGTACTACGACGATCATGCCTGTCCGCCGTTGGTGAAGGAGCGCAAGGCGCGCGAGAAGCAGGGCGTGCCGCTGACGCGTATCGATGCCAATGGATATTTCATACCTCTCGAAGATGTACAGCGCACCCTTTCCGAAAAAGCTGCTAGTCTGTCCGGGAAGGCGGCGTGATGCCACTGGCAAAAACCGGATCAGGCAGCGAACAAGGGCGGTAAGCGCAAAGTGATTGAAACGGCATCGATAGGCGTGACAGCGAGAAAGTTTTTACTGGCGTGCCTGCTAGGGATATCCGGAAGCACCGGATGGTGTGCAGTCCTGCATGTGGCGCCTGGCCAGTCGATCGATGCTGCAATACGTGCTGCGCAGCCGGGGGATACTGTGCAGGTGGCGCGCGGCGACTACAATGAGCATCTGGTGATCGACAAGCCGATCACTCTCAAGGGCAGCAATCGCCCCACCATCAGCGCCGGCAATAGCGGCGATGTGATCCGGGTGCGTGTTAGCGACGTGACGATAGAAGGGTTCATCATTCGCGATAGCGGTATCGACCTGGATGCGCAGAATGCCGGCATCTACATCCAGCCGGGCGCCGATCGCGCGACGATCAGGGATTGCGATCTTGCCTACAATCTGTTCGGTATCTGGCTCGAGAAATCGAATAACTCGCAAGTCGTCCATAATGTCATTACCGGCAAGCGCGACATGATGTCGACGGCGCGTGGCAATGGCATCCAGGTCTATAACACGGATGGCGCGCAAATTCTCGATAACAATATCAGCTATACCCGCGACGGCATTTATGTCGATGTATCGTCGCACGCGCTGTTTCGTGGGAATAAAATCCATCATGTGCGTTACGGCACGCATTACATGAATACCCATCATAGTACGTGGGAAAACAACGAGTCCTATCTGAACCGCGGCGGCCTTGCACTGATGGAGGTGCGCGATCTGGTGGTGCGCAACAACAAGGCATGGGGTAATACGGATCACGGCATCATGCTGCGCACGATCCAGGATTCGATTGTCGAGAACAATGTGGTTGTCGACAACGGGCGCGGCTTTTTCATCTACGATGCCGAGTACAACACGGTGCGCAACAATCTTGTGATGCATAACCGCGTCGGCATGCATTTATCGGCGGGCTCGTCCAATAACAAGATCGATGGCAACGATTTTATCGACAACCAGGAACAGGTCAAGTTTGTCGCCGCGCGCGATGTCGAATGGGGCCGCACGCAAGGAAACTACTGGAGCAATTACAGCGGTTGGGATCAGGACGGCGACGGTGTCGGCGATATCGCCTACGAAGCCAATGATGTGGTGGACCGTTTGAACTGGCAATATCCGCTGGTCAAGCTGCTGCTGTCCAGTCCGTCGATCCAGACCCTGCGCTTTGTGGCACGGCAGTTTCCGATTTTGCGTGCACCCAGCATCGTGGAAAAGCATCCGCGCATGCGCCCCTTGAATCAGGATTGGAGACGGTGGAGTGACAAGCAACCCAATTGAAGTGACCGATGTCACCAAATCGTTCGGCGACGTGCAGGCGCTCAAGGGCATCAGCCTGTCGGTCGGCAAGGGCGAAATGTTCGGCCTGATTGGCCATAACGGCGCCGGCAAGAGCACGCTGTTCAAGATGATGCTGGGCTTGATTCCAGCCACTTCGGGCCAGATCCGCGTACATGGCGCTGGAGTGGATGACCGCGATTTCCGGCAGGTACGGCGCCGCATCGGCTATTTGCCGGAAAGTTTCGTGACCTACGACAACCTGAGCGGCATGGAGGTCGTGCGCCTGTTTGCCGACCTGAAGAAAGTGCCGAGGAGTGCCTGTGCCGACGTGCTGGCGCGGGTCGGCCTGGCGGATGCGGCACAGCGGCGCGTGCGCGGCTATTCGAAAGGCATGCGTCAGCGCCTGGGCTTTGCGCAAGTGCTGCTGGGCGATCCCGACCTGATTTTTCTGGACGAACCCACCAACGGCCTTGACCCGGAAGGCATTCACGATTTTTACGCGATCCTGCGCAATGTCCAGTCGCGCGGCGCAACGGTCATCATCACATCGCATATTCTGGCGGAAATACAGGGGCGGGTCGATCGCCTGGTGATTCTGAATTCAGGGCGCATCGCCGCGCAGGGCACGCTGACTGAATTGCGCGCGCGAATGGTGTTGCCCTCCGTGATCCGGGTCAGGCTGCGTCCGGGGCGCGGCAGCACGATTCATGCCGCGCTGGCGCATCTGGTCGGGCTCGATACCACGATGATCGACGATGCGGCACATATTTCATGCGCTTCATCGCAGAAAGTCGCGGTGCTTGGCGTCCTGTCTGCGCTATCCGATTCGGTACTCGATATCGCCATCCACGAGCCGTCCCTGGAAGATCTGTTTCTTGGTTATGGAGCGCAGCATGTCCAGTCGCATTGAATGGTCGCAGGTCCGCGTCATTGCGACCAAGGAATTCCGCGATCGCATCCGCAATCGCTGGGTGCTGGCAGTGGCGCTGATTTTTTCGCTGTTCGCCCTGGCGATCGCCTATTTCGGCACGGCGCAGCAGGGTTCGGTCGGCTTTCGCAGCATTGATGTCACGGTCGCCAGCCTGGTCAGCCTGGTGATTTACCTGGTGCCGCTGATTGCGCTGATCCTGGGCTACGACGCCATCGTGGGTGAAAAGGAGCGCGGTTCGCTGGAACTGCTGCTGTCGATGCCGATTTCCCGATTCGAAATCCTGCTTGGCAAATATCTCGGCCTGGCGGCCGCGCTGGCCAGTTCGACCGTACTTGGATTCGGGGCCGGACTGTTGCCGCTGGCAGCGCAACTGGGCAGCAATGATCTGTATCACTACGCCGGGTTCGTGCTGTCCGCGATACTGATGGGCATGGCGTTCCTGTCATTGTCGCTGCTGGTATCGGTTGTTACGCTCGACCGCGTGCGCGCCAGTGGCATCGCGATTACGTTGTGGTTCTTCTTTGTGCTGATTTTCGATCTGCTGCTGATGGGTGCGCTGGTGGTCAGCCAGGGCAGGCTCGGCAGCGGCGTGTTCGCTGCGCTGCTGATGCTGAATCCGGCCGATATTTTCCGCCTGCTGAATATTTTCAGTTCCGAGCAGGTGCAGAACATGTACGGACTGGCCACAGTCATGCCGGAAAATTTAACCAATCCGATGACGCTGCTGGCCATCATGCTGGGCTGGATCATCGTTCCCTTTCTGTTTGCAAAATGGAGATTCAAGTGAAATCGACAAGTATTGACGTGCGCAAGGTACTCTCTGCGCTGTCGAAACGTTCCGCAAGCCTGACCGGTGCGGTCGTGCTGGTTTTGCTCGGCGCATGCAGCCAGGCGGTGCCACAGGTTGCGGCGCAGGAGCCGACGGCCGATACGGCATGTGCGCTGGACGGCATGCTGTTGAAAGACTATCCGGGCCCCAAGGCGCAGATCCACTATGCGGAAGGCAAACCGGATTTCTTCTGTGATTTGATGGAGCTGTTTTCCGTGGTGCTGATGCCGGAACAGAAGCGCCATGTTGCCGCGCTGTTCGTGCAGGACATGGGCAAGGCCGACTGGAATCATCCGGAAGCGCACTGGATCGATGCGAAGACCGCTTTCTATGTCGCCGGTAGCAGGAAAGCCGGTTCGATGGGACCGACATTCGGTGCATTTTCCAGCAGCCAGGATGCCGAAGCATTTGTGCAGAAGGAGGGCGGCAAGGTGCTGCGGTTCGATCAGATCACGCCTGACATGGTTAACATGGGTGGCGGCGCAGCGCATGACATGGGGATGTTGCACTGAGGAGTAAGGGATGGATAGGGAATCGCAAGACGCAATGAATACAGAGGCGCTTGAGGCACTCTACGCAAAAACTTTGTATACGCTGCGCGAATCGCGCAAGACATTGCTGAGGCGCTATTCCGCGGACAGCGAAGCGGCGCTGCTGGAAAAAATCAGGTCCGGCGAAGTCGCCGAGCATCCTGCGTATGACCATTACCTGAGCGCGCTGATCATCGAGCAGACCCGCATGGAAATTCGCGCGCAGGCACTCGAACGGCTCGGTGGGCAGACTGCGGCCGATACATCTCCGATCAGCATGCACCTGATGCTGAAGGAGCGGCTGGAGACGCATTACGCCGAGCGGCTGACCGAACCGGTGCGGCTGGCGCAGGATGCCATGCTGCTGGCATTCGACACCGGCCTGATGATGGAAGTACGTTATTTCAGTAGTGCGGAATATGCGATCGGATGGAGCTGGGGCGACGCGGAATTGCGCATCGATACCGCGCCGCTGCATACGGATTGCTCGACCTTTCCTTGCCATGTGCATGGTGACGACAATACGCTGCAAGCCGGTCCGGTCAATTGTCCGGATACCGATTGCTGGACCGGTTTTTCGCAGCTGCTCGATATTCTCCTGGCCGACCCGCTGTTGGAAAAATGCATTTTGCAGGAGGCGATGGAATAACCCGTGCTGCCGATATGCTGTTGCAATGCGATAATATAGGTCCGGAACGAATATGATTGGAACCGGATCTCCTCACCTCAACCCTCTCCCAGAAGGAGAAGGTGAGAACAGGGCACGATGACATCAAGACTGCATCGTGCCGGATGCATAGTGTGTCGGACCTATTTATCATGCAAATCGTGTAAGCCCGGCTATTTCTCAACTCTTTATCAACTCTTTAAAATCACATCATGAAAGCACTAAAACTCTTGCCGCTGGTGGTTGCGCTCGGACTCGTCGCCTGCGGAGAAAAAACGCCGCCGGCAGCCAGCGCTCCGGAAGCCAGCACCGCAGCTCCCGCCGCCGCACCGGCCGCATCTGAACCTGCTGCACCGGCTGCCTCCGCACCGGCGGCCGCTGAACCCGCTGCTTCCGCTGCCGCTCCTGCCGCAGCTCCTGCCGCAGCCTCCGCCAGCGCAGCCCCCGCCGGCGACCTGGCAGCAGGCGAGAAGGTGTATTCCGCAACTTGCCAGGCTTGCCACGGCACGGGCGTCCTGGGTGCGCCGAAATTCGGCGACAAGGCTGCCTGGGCACCGCGTGTTGCGCAGGGCAAGGATACGCTCTACACCCATGCAATCGCCGGTATCAGGATGATGCCGCCCAAAGGCGGCAATGCCAGCCTGAAGGATGAGGAACTCAAGGCAGCCGTAGATTACATGGTCAGCAAGGCCAGCTGATGTTTGGGCATCGGGCCGCGTGGCACGCTGCCCGATGCCGTTTTACGCAACCTCCGCAACGCATTTTCCGTCGCAGCATTCCCCCCGGCAGATATAGCGCCGACTTCATCATGATTCTCCGTAAAGCAAGCCTCTTTTTTCTGACTGCATTGCTGCTGCAGTGCCTGCTGGGAGGTTGCAGCCGTGCGCCCCAGACCTATCGCACGCCGGGCAATGTGTTCGGTACCCTGGTGGAAGTCAGTATCTACGGCGAATCGCAGGAGCGAGCCGACGCGCTGGCCGCCAGCGTGTTGAATGAATTCGACCGCCTGCATCACAAGTTCCACGCCTGGCAGCCGAGCATGCTGACTGCGCTCAACGACAGCATCGCGCGCGGCGAGCCATTCCAGGCCGATGCGGAAATGGTGGATCTGCTCAAGTCCGCCACTGCGCTGGCCGATGCCTCGGACAATCTGTTCAATCCTGCCATCGGCCATCTGATCCGGCTGTGGGGATTCCAGAGCAGCAACATCCAGCCGCACGGACCGTCCAAAGACGAGATCCGGCATTGGGTCGAGGCCAATCCGCGCCTGTCCGATCTGCGCTATGACGGCACCGTGATTTCCAGCCGCAACAAGGCGGTGATGATCGATCTGGGCGGGTATGCGAAAGGTTATGCACTGGATCGTGCGGCCAGGATCCTGCACGACGCGCATGTCAAGGCGGCGCTCATCAATGTCGGCGGCAACGTGCTCGCCATCGGGCAGCCGGGCGACCATCCCTGGAAAGTCGGCATTCGCGATCCGCGTGGCGAAGGCACGATCGCCGCGGTCGATCTGCATGACAACGAGGCGATCGGCACCAGCGGCGACTACCAGCGCTATTTCATGAAGGACGGCAAGCGCCATCCGCACATTATCGATCCGCGCACCGGTGAAACCATCGATCTGATCGCGTCGGTAACGATCATCACCTCCGGCGGCAATGACGCCGGATTGCGTTCGGATGGCAATTCCAAGCCGCTGTTCATCGCCGGCCCGCAGCACTGGAAGGAAATGGCGCAACGCCTGGGCCTGAATGAAGTGATGCTGATCGATGCTGGAAAAAATGTCGAAATGACGCCCGCCATGCAAAAACGCATGGAAATGAACAAGGCTGAAAACAGATAAGGCAGACAAGGCGCCGCTGGCTCTTTGGAGCAGCGCTTGCCGCCCAGGATGTTGCTGATCCACTTGCCGCCAGTTCCATTGCCTTACGCCAGAATGGCGGTAACTGATGCAGGCGTGCCCGTTATGCGCGGATCAGGATCAAAGTATACACCGCCATGTATTTTTAAACAGCCGCAGAATAACTGCGAATATTGATATATATTTCAATATACTCCCTCAATTTTAGATGGATTGGCCGACCCGCGAACGCTGGAAGAACGACGAAACAGGCCAATAGCCAATAGCCTTTAATCGGGCGCATCGACTATCCCCGTTCCTGCCGGAGGCAGCGGGAACCGGCAGCGTTCCTGGGCAATCCTGCCAGAATTCCAATCAAATTCCTTCCCGGTTGCCCGCACGACCGGTTTCTTCGGTTGCGTTTATTTTTTACCTACGCCTTTTGGTGTACGCCATCCCGTCTTCCGTAGATCCTCTGATGGAGCGGGCTAGCCAGATTGCTTTCCACGGATGCCCCTCCGGCCAATAGTGTTGTCTTCCGCTTCATCTTATTCTGCATACATCGGGTCATATCTCTATGGAGGTGTAAGGTGAAAGTCAACAATAACAAGCAGATCTCGGTACTGTTTAGCAGCACCTTTGCATTTACGATTTGTTTTGCGGTCTGGATGATGTTTGCCGTACTGGGCATTCCGGTCAAAACGCTTCTCAAATTGAATGAAACCCAGTTTGGCTTGCTGGCGGCAACACCGGTGCTGACTGGCTCGCTGGTGCGGGTGCCGCTCGGCATCTGGACCGATAAATTCGGCGGCCGCATCGTTTTCTTCCTGTTGATGCTGTCCTGCGTGGTGCCGATCTACATGATCAGTTACGCCACTGCATACTGGCATTTTCTGCTGCTCGGCCTGTTCGTCGGGCTGGCGGGCGGATCGTTTTCGGTCGGCACGCCGTATGTGGCGCGCTGGTTCAAGTCGGAACGCCGTGGCCTGGCGATGGGGATTTTCGGCGCCGGCAATTCCGGCTCCGCGCTGACCAAGTTCGTGGCGCCTACCATCATTGCCGTCTTCGGCTGGCAAATGCTGCCGAAGGTGTATGCACTCGCGATGCTGGTTACCGCGCTGCTGTTCTGGCTGTTCTCGGCAACCGACAAGGCGCATAACGTACCATCGAACGTGTCGTTCATGGAACAGATGAAAGTGCTGAAGGACCCACGCGTCTGGCGCTATTCCCAGTACTATTCAGTGGTGTTCGGCGGTTATGTCGGGCTGGCCCTGTGGATGACCAAGTACTATGTTTCCGAATACGGCTTCGATCTCCGGCTGGCAGCATTGCTGGCTGCCTGCTTCTCCCTGCCGGGCGGCGTGCTGCGCGCGCTGGGCGGATGGATTGCCGACAAATACGGCGCTTACAAGGTAACCTGGTGGGTGATGTGGGTGTGCTGGGTGTGTTTCTTCCTGCTGTCGTATCCGCAAACCAGCATGATCGTCAAGACCGTCAACGGCGACATGAGCCTGAATATCGGCTTGACCCCGTGGATCTTCACTGTGCTGTTATTCATCGTTGGCGTCGCGATGGCCGTCGGCAAGGCATCGGTTTTCAAGTTCATTGCGGACGACTTCACACATAACATCGGCGCGGCATCCGGCGTGGTCGGGCTGGCAGGCGGGTTGGGCGGCTTCATATTGCCGATCATGTTCGGCGCGCTGGTGGATCTGACCGGCATCCGTTCCAGCGCATTCATGCTGCTGTACGGAACGGTGTGCGTATCGCTGGTATGGATGCATTACTCGTTCAGGCCGCAACGCATGACTGCGATGCCGGTGGCATTGGCGGCATGACCGGCCGTATTTCGAATTCGGACAGCTTTTATCGCTCATGCAGGATAAACAGGAGAAAATAATGAACAAATATGTACTGACCAACTGGGAGCCGGAAACCGCAAGCTTCTGGAAAGCGGAAGGAAAATCCACTGCCAATCGTAATCTCTGGATTTCGATTCCGGCGTTACTTCTGGCATTTGCGGTATGGATGGTCTGGAGCGTGGTGGTGGTGAATCTGCCGAATATCGGCTTCAAGTACAGCACCAATCAATTGTTCTGGCTGACGGCGCTGCCGGGGTTGTCCGGTGCGACGCTACGTATTTTTTATTCCTTCATGGTGCCGATCTTCGGCGGCCGCAAATGGACCACGATTGCGACTGCATCCTTGCTGATACCGGCGATCGGCATCGGTTTCGCGGTGCAGGATACGAGCACCAACTATCCGACCATGCTGATCCTGGCGCTCCTGTGTGGCTTTGGCGGCGGCAATTTTGCATCGTCGATGGCGAATATCAGCTTTTTCTTTCCGAAGACGCAAAAAGGCTACGCACTCGGCATGAATGCCGGTCTCGGTAATCTGGGCGTGTCGGTGGTGCAGTTCGTGGTGCCGCTCATCATTACCGTCGGTGCGTTTGGCGCACTGGGCGGCGAGCCGCAAACCGTGATGAAGGCAGGCATTGCCAAGCAGATGTGGCTGCAGAATGCAGGCTTCATCTGGGTGCCGTTCATCATGCTCACTACCATTGCCGCATGGCTCGGCATGAACGACATCGCCTCCGCCAAAGCATCGTTTGCCGATCAAGCCGTGATTTTCAAGCGCAAGCATAACTGGTTGATGTGCTGGTTGTATGTCGGCACCTTCGGTTCCTTCATCGGCTATTCCGCCGGCTTTCCGCTTTTGACCAAGACCCTGTTTCCGGACGTGAATCCGTTGCAATACGCTTTTCTCGGGCCGTTGGTTGGCGCACTGGCGCGCGTTGCCGGTGGCTGGGTATCGGACCGGTTGGGCGGCGCATCGGTCACCTTCTGGACTTTCGCCTCGATGATCGCGGCCGTGACAGGCGTGATTTTCTTCCTGCCGCATGCGGGTGGCAGCGGTAACTTCTGGGGCTTCTTCTGGATGTTCATGCTGCTGTTCGCCGGCACCGGCATTGGTAATGCATCCACTTTCCGCATGATCCCTGTCATCTTCCTGGCCGAACGGCAGCGCGCCGCCGCCGGCAAGGGCGCTGCAGCCCAGACCCAAGCGATAGCCGACGCCAACAAGGAAGCCGCCGCAGTGCTCGGCTTTACTTCGGCAGTGGCAGCCTATGGCGCATTCTTCATTCCGAAAAGCTATGGCACATCGATTGCGATGACTGGTGGCCCGGAAGCGGCGCTGTGGTGTTTTGTTGCTTTTTATGTCAGCTGCATTGCCATTACCTGGTGGTTCTATGCCCGCAAAGGTGCGGAAATCTCCTGCTAACGCGTATTTCGGAAGCGGGTCCCACCCGTTTCCATAACATGTTACCAATGTTTCAACTTGATCTAGTCATTAAGAACTAGGCGGCCTAGTCACAACAACTAAGTCGAATCGACTTCTTGCGAATATCAAGGCATGCGATTGGTGCGTAGACTTGATCCCGGGTAATTTCTGGCATGCAGCATGGATGTGCAGCAATTGAAGCGTAATTATTGAAAGTCAAGCGCCCGGCAACCGGGCGCGCGTATGGAGAAGCCATGAGTCATTTTCTGGACCGCTTGAAATTTTTCAGCAAGCCCAAGGAAACGTTTTCCAACGGCCATGGTGCGGTAGTGCACGAAGACCGCACCTGGGAAAACGCTTACCGTCAGCGCTGGCAGCACGACAAGATTGTACGTTCCACGCACGGCGTGAACTGCACCGGCTCCTGCAGCTGGAAAGTCTATGTGAAGAACGGGTTAATCACCTGGGAAACCCAACAGACCGACTATCCGCGCACACGTCCGGATTTGCCGAATCATGAACCGCGCGGCTGCCCGCGTGGTGCGTCCTATTCCTGGTATGTATATTCGGCGCAGCGCGTCAAATACCCGATGGTGCGCGGTCGCCTGATGGAAATGTGGCGCGAAGCGCGCGTGACGATGTCGCCGGTCGCAGCCTGGGAATACATCAGCCAGAATCCGGAACGCGCGAAGCGTTACAAGTCGGTGCGTGGCCAGGGTGGTTTCGTGCGCGCCAAGTGGGATGATGTCAATGAACTCATCGCTGCCGCCAACGCCTTCACCATCAAGAAATTCGGCCCGGATCGTGTGGCCGGCTTTTCACCGATTCCCGCCATGTCGATGGTCAGCTATGCGGCCGGCACGCGCTACCTGAGCCTGATCGGCGGCGTGGCACTGAGCTTTTACGACTGGTATTGCGATTTGCCTCCGGCCAGCCCGCAAGTGTGGGGCGAGCAGACCGACGTGCCGGAATCGGCCGACTGGTACAACTCAACCTACCTGATGGTGTGGGGCTCCAACGTGCCGATGACGCGCACGCCGGACGCACACTTCTACACGGAAGTCCGCTACAAGGGCACCAAGACTGTTGCAGTGTCGTCCGACTTCGGTGAAATGGCCAAATTCGGCGATATCTGGCTGGCGCCGAAGCAGGGCACCGATGCCGCGCTCGCGATGGCGATGGGCCACGTGATCCTGAAGGAATATCACACTACCGGCAAGTCGGCCTACTTCCGCGACTACGCAAAGCAATACACCGATTTCCCGATGCTGGTGCTGCTGAAAGAGAAAAACGGCGCATTGGTGCCGGAATATTTCCTGCGCGCCTCGCACCTGGCAAACAATCTCGATGAAACCAATAATCCGGAATGGAAGACATTGGTAATTGATGAAGCCAGCGGCGATATTTCGGCACCGGCCGGCTCGATCGGCTTCCGCTGGGGTGAATCCGGTAAATGGAATCTGGAACTGAAAGCCGGTACCAGCGGCAAGGCCATCGATCCGCGCCTGTCACTGATCGATTGCAGCGACGACGTGCTGCCGGTCGGCTTCGCCTATTTTGGCGGTAAAGACGCCAAGGACATGCTGTTGCGTAACGTGCCGGTGAAGAAAGTGCAACTGGCCGACGGTTCAACCGCGCTGGTGGCCACCGTGTATGACCTGACGCTGGCCAACTATGGCGTCGATCGCGGCCTGGGCGGCGGCAATGTCGCCAAGGACTTCGCGGACGATGTGCCTTACACTCCGGCCTGGCAGCAAAAACATACCGGCGTCAAACCCGCCGATGTCATCACCGTGGCACGCCAATTCGCCGAAAATGCCGACAAGACCCGCGGCAAGAGCATGGTGCTCGTCGGTGCGGCGCTGAACCACTGGTATCACATGGACATGACCTATCGCGGCATCATCAACATGCTGATGATGTGCGGCTGCGTCGGTCAATCCGGTGGCGGCTGGGCCCATTACGTGGGCCAGGAAAAACTGCGTCCGCAAACCGGCTGGACTCCGCTCGCGTTCGCACTCGACTGGAATCGCCCGATGCGGCAGATGAACGGCACCTCGTTCTTCTATGCGCATACCAGCCAGTGGCGTCACGAGAAGCTGCATACGGCGGAAATCCAGTCGCCGTCGGCCGACGCCAATGTCGCGCAAATGTCGCTGATCGATTACAACGCCAAGGCGGAGCGCCTGGGCTGGTTGCCGTCCGCGCCGCAACTTGAAACCAATCCACTGGAAATTACCCGCGCCGCCGAAGCAGCGGGAAAAGATGTGGCGCAATACGCGGTCGAACAGATCAAGTCCGGCAAGCTGAATTTTTCGTGCGATGATCCGGACAATCCTGCCAACTTCCCGCGCAACATGTTCGTGTGGCGCTCGAATATCCTGGGCAGCTCCGGCAAGGGTCACGAATACTTCCTTAAATACCTGCTCGGTACGCAAAATGCGGTAATGGGCGACGAGGAAAACTGCATCAAGCCGAAGGATGTGAAAATGCGTCCGGCTGCCGAAGGCAAGCTCGATCTGCTGGTGGTGCTGGATTTCCGCATGTCGACCACCTGCCTGTACGGTGACGTCGTACTGCCGACCGCAACCTGGTATGAAAAGGATGATCTGAACACCTCCGACATGCATCCGTTCATCCACCCGTTGTCGGAAGCGGTACAGCCGCTGTGGCAGTCGAAATCCGACTGGGAAATCTACAAGGGCCTGGCTGAGAAGTTCTCCGAAATCGGTGGCGAGTATCTGGGTACGCAAAAGGATTTGATCCTGTCGCCGCTGATGCATGACACCCCGGGCGAACTTGGCCAGCCGTTTGATCCGAAGGACTGGCGCGCCGGCGAATGCGAACCAATTCCCGGCAAGACCATGCCGAGCATGCAAGTCGTTGAACGCAACTATCGCGACATTTACAAGAAATTCACGTCGATCGGCCCCTTGCTGGAAAGCATCGGTAACGGCGGCAAGGGTATCGGCTGGAAGACCGGGCATGAAGTCGACGTACTGCGCGGCATCAACCGCACGGTGCTGGAAGAGGGGGTGTCGAAAGGCCAGCCGCGTCTGAATACCGCAATCGATGCTGCCGAAATGATCCTGTCGCTGGCGCCGGAAACCAACGGTCACGTTGCGGTGAAAGCATGGGATGCATTGTCCAAGATGACCGGTCGCGACCATACGCACCTGGCGTTGCCGCGCGAACATGACACGATCCGCTTCCGCGATGTGCAGGCACAGCCGCGCAAGATCATTTCGTCGCCGACCTGGTCCGGACTGGAGTCCGAAGAAGTCAGCTACAACGCAGGCTATACCAACGTGCATGAATTGATCCCATGGCGCACCCTGACCGGCCGCCAGCAGTTCTACCAGGATCACCTGTGGATGCGTGATTTTGGCGAGGGCTTGTGCGTGTACAAACCGGGCATCAATACCAAGACCACGGCATCCATGCTGGGCGCAAAACCGAACGGCAACAAGGAAATCGCGCTGAACTGGATCACGCCGCATCAGAAATGGGGTATCCACTCGACCTATTCGGACAATTTGCGGATGCTGACGCTGTCGCGAGGCGGCCCGCACGTGTGGCTGTCGGAAATCGACGCCAAGGTGGCCGGCATTGTCGATAACGACTGGATCGAGATTTTCAATGTCAACGGTACGCTCACGGCGCGCGCAATAGTCAGCCAGCGGGTACCGGTCGGCATGACGCTGATGTATCACGCTCAGGAAAAAATCATTAACGTGCCGGGCGCGGAAACGTCAGGCAAGCGCGGCGGCATTCATAACTCGGTGACGCGCACGGTGACCAAGCCGACTCACATGATCGGCGGCTATGCGCAACTGTCGTACGGCTTTAATTACTACGGCACGGTCGGCTCGAATCGCGATGAATTCGTGCTGATTCGCAAGATGAAGAAGGTCGATTGGCTGGAAGGCCGACTGGATGAAACGCCGCACGAAACGGGCGCCGCACCGCAAGGTAACGCGACCCACGGCAATCGTAACGCAGACAAGCATGAGCAAGAGGCTGCTGCCGTATTCCGGGCCAATACCGGCAAGACTGCCTGAGGAAACAGGAGCAAACATGAAGATTAGAGCGCAAATTGGCATGGTGTTGAACCTGGACAAGTGCATCGGTTGTCACACTTGTTCGATCACCTGCAAGAATGTCTGGACCAGCCGTGACGGCGTGGAATACGCATGGTTCAACAACGTCGAAACCAAACCCGGCATCGGTTATCCGAAGGAATGGGAAAACCAGGACAAGTGGAATGGCGGCTGGAAGCGGAATGCTTCAGGCAAGATCGAGCCGCGTCAGGGTAGCCGGCTGAAGATCCTGGCGAATATTTTCGCCAATCCGAACCTGCCGGCGATTGACGAATACTACGAGCCGTTCACCTACGATTACGAACATCTGCAAAATGCCCCATTGTCCGAGACGCCGCCTACCGCGCGTCCGGTATCGGTGATTACCGGCAAGAAGATGGACAAGATCGAATGGGGTCCGAACTGGGAAGACGATCTGGGCGGCGAATTCGCCAAGCGCAGCAAGGACAAGCTGTTCGACAACATGCAGAAGGAAATGTACGGCACGTTCGAAAACACCTTCATGATGTACCTGCCGCGCCTGTGCGAGCACTGCCTGAATCCGGCCTGCGTCGCCTCCTGTCCGTCCGGCTCGGTGTACAAGCGTGAAGACGATGGCATCGTGCTGATCGACCAGGACAAGTGCCGCGGCTGGCGCATGTGCATTTCCGGCTGCCCGTACAAGAAAATCTATTACAACTGGTCGTCCGGCAAGGCCGAGAAGTGCACCTTCTGCTTCCCGCGGATCGAAGCCGGTCAGCCGACCGTGTGCTCCGAGACTTGCGTCGGCCGTATCCGTTACCTGGGCGTGATACTGTACGATGCCGACAAGATCGAAGCAGCGGCATCGGTAGCGGACGAGCAGGAGCTGTATGGCGCGCAGCTCGGCCTGTTCCTGAACCCGCATGATCCGAAGATCATCGAGGAAGCGCGCAAGCAAGGCATTCCCGATGCATGGCTGGACTCCGCCAAGCGTTCGCCGGTATACAAAATGGCGATGGAGTGGAAGATTGCGTTCCCGTTGCATCCGGAATACCGCACGCTGCCCATGGTCTGGTATATCCCGCCGCTATCGCCGATCCAGGCCGCAGCCGAATCCGGCAAGATGGGCATGAACGGGATTATCCCGGACACCAAGAGTCTGCGTATTCCGGTCAAGTATCTGGCCAATCTGCTGACAGCCGGCAAGGAAGCGCCGGTGGTCGCTGCGCTCGATCGGATGCTGGCGATGCGCGCCTACATGCGTAGCAAGTCGGTCGACAAGGTCGAGAACCTGCAGGTATTGAAACAGGTCGGGCTGTCGCAGGCGGAAGTCGAAGACATGTATCACATCATGGCGATCGCCAATTATGAAGACCGCTTCGTGATCCCGAGCAGCCACAAGGAAATGGCTGAAGACAGCTTCAACGAAAAAGGTTCATGCGGCTTCAGCTTCGGCAACGGCTGTTCGGACGGCGTCAGCGATCAATCGCTGTTCGGCAAGAAGAAGCTTGGTTCGAAGATCTTTGTCGATATGCCAAAGTCGCGCAAGAAGAAGGAAACCGAGGGCGTGTGATGTACCGGTCCCTCTGCCATGCGGCGGAGGGATTTGTCACGATCAAGGAAACACCATGAAACACTACCAAGTTCTATCCGCATTACTGCTGTATCCGGAACCGCCGTTGCTGGCAAGCCTGGCGGAGCTGGAAACGGCGCTGGCGGACAACCCGGAACTGCAAGCGCCGCTCAGGCCACTGCTGTCGTATCTTGCAAAGGAAGACCTGATCACCTTGCAGGAGTGCTATGTCGCGACCTTCGATCGCAATCCGTCGCATTCGCTGCATCTGTTCGAGCATATCCATGGCGAATCGCGTGATCGCGGGCAGGCAATGGTCGATCTGATGGAAGAGTACAAGCGGCACGGACTGGAAATGACGGGTAACGATTTGCCCGATTATGTGCCGCTGTTTCTCGAATTCCTGTCGCAACTGGATGCAGAGGAGGCTACTCGCATGCTGTCGGATGCGGTGCATGTATTGGCGCATATCGGCCGCAAGCTGAAGGCGAACGGCAGCCCTTATGCCGTCGTGTTCGACGTGCTGCAGCAGCTAAGCCCGGTAGTCGCGGAAGAGTTATCCGAACCGCCAGTGCGCGATATGGACGAGGCACTGGAAACTTTCGGGCCGGGCATCGACGGCGTCGAGCCGTTGCTGAAACCCGGTGGCTGCGGCACGCAGCCAATCAATTTTCACCCCAGAGGCGCGCGCACTGCTGTCAGTGCCGCCAATTGAAACGACATCATTTGTCTCGGCGTGAATCGCCTCATTAAGGAGATAGCAACATGGATTATTTGCATCAATTCGTCTTCGGAATCTATCCGTATATCGCTCTGGCGATCTTTCTTCTCGGCAGCCTGATACGCTTCGACCGCGAACAGTACACATGGAAATCTGAATCCAGCCAGATGCTGCACGGCGGCAGCCTGCGCACCGGCAATATTCTTTTCCATGTCGGCATCCTTGGTTTGTTCTTCGGTCATGCGGCCGGCTTGCTGACTCCGGTGTGGGTCTGGGACAGCCTGGGCGTCACTCACGGCGCAAAGCAGATTGTTGCGATGGTCGCCGGCGGCGTGATGGGCAGCCTGTGCCTGATCGGCATCGTCATTCTGCTGGTGCGGCGCTTTACAAATGATCGGCTGCGCGCTGTGACAACCATCAAGGACAAGGTCGTGATCCTGTGGATTCTGGCGACCCTGCTGCTCGGTTTGTCTTCGATTTTCGTGTCGGCCAGCCATACCGATGGCCATGTGATGGTGCAATTGATGACATGGGCACAGCATGTCATTACCTTGCGCGGCGATGCAGCGCAATTCATTGCCGATGCACCGTTCATTTTCAAGCTGCATCTGTTCATGGGCATGTCGGTCTTCGTGATTTTCCCGTTCACCCGCCTGGTGCATGTATGGAGCGGTTTCGGCGCAGTCGGTTATCTGGGCCGCGCTTATCAACTGGTGCGCGCACGCTGATCGGCGCAGCAATCTGAAAGGATCATGTCATGGGCATTTCTATCAACGGTATCGAGATTACCGATCAGGCAATCGAACAGGAGCTGCCGCATCACCAGCAGGCCGGCAATCCGCTGAAGCAGACGGTACATGAGTTGGTCCTGCGCGCCGTACTGTTGCAGGAAGCGGATCGCCTGGCGATTGCGGGCGAGGATGAAGATGCGCGCATCGAGGCCTTGTTCTCGCAGGAAGTGTATGTACCGCAAGCCGATGACACGGCATGCGAAACTTTCTATCGCAACCAGCCGCAGTTGTTTACCAATGGTGAGATAGTGGAAGCGCGTCATATCCTGTTCCAGGTCACGCCCACGGTACCACTGGAACTACTGCGCGAAACTGGCGAAGCGGTGCTGGCGGAGCTGCGCAATGATCCGGAACGCTTTGATGAACTGGCAAGGCAATATTCAAATTGCCCTTCCGGCGCACTGGGCGGCAATCTGGGGCAATTGACGCGCGGACAAACCGTGCCGGAATTCGAAGCGCTGGCATTCCGGCTG